>WGMT01000094.1 GCA_016124945.1 bacterium
ACTGCCGCAGTTACCCCCATTCTCCACAACCCCTACGGCGAGGCCACGCACCTTGTTGTCGCTAACAGCGCATTTCGCCACGCAAGGTGCATTGGTTCTTATTTTTGTTGATTTTTGGTCTTGACATTGGGGACCACCATATTCTTGATAGGCGTAACTGGAGTTGATGAGATATCTCTGCCTCCATAACCTTGACTGTTGAATCCGAACTCAGTACTCAGCGAAGATCAATTCGTTGGCCTGTTGCAGAACCAGGACAGCCGCGCCAATGGAGCCCGTGTCGGCTCCTAGTGTGCTCGTGGTGATTTCTGTGGCCGACAATGGATAGGCCATGGCCCGTCGGCGCACCTTCCCGATCAGCGTCTCCAGGGTGGCAGCGGTATTCAATCCTATTGGACCACCAATGACAATACGCTCTGGATTGAAGAGATTGACCAGGTTGGCAATGGCGATGCCAAGATAGTCCGTAACCTCATCCACAATGCTAAGCGCCAGGCTGTCCTGCTGCTCCGCAGCCCAGAAGACGGCCTCACCTGTGATCCGCTCCGGATGGTTGTCAAAGTGAGTGGACAAGAGGCTTGCGCTGTCGCGACGAAGTGCTTCTCGTGCTCGGTTAGCAATGGCTGGGCCGGAAATTAGTTGCTGCAAACAGCCGCGGTTCCCGCACGGGCAGAGCGGACCATCAGGCACGACGGTGATGTGCCCTAGTTCACCGGCGCTAGAATTCGCACCGACATAAAGATTTCCCTCAATAACCACACCCGCGGCCACACCCGTACCAATGGAAATATAGATAAGATTGCGAACTTCATCTTTGGCGCCGTGCCAGAACTCAGCCAACGCGCCGACTTTGCTCCGATTCGCTACAAAAGTCCGCAGGCCCAGCGCATTTTCGACCATTTGACCAATCGGCACCTCAAACCACCCCACATCGACAGCTGTCTTCACCACACCAGTTGACATATCCACCAGGCCGGGTGTTCCCAAGCCAATGGCAGGCAAGATTCGTTCACTGTTGAACGCAGCAGTAAGCCGGCCAATACCGGCTTGCAATGCATCAACCGCAGCCTGCGGTGAGTCATCCTGGATGGGAATTTTCTCGCGCGCGACCACCTGTGCATCTAGATCTGTCAACACGATGCCCCATTCCCGGTCACGCATACGTGCCCCCAGTGCGAACGCTGCCGATGGGTTAAACTGCATGAGAATGGGTGGACGTCCGCCCGTGGAGTCACCGATACCGGTTTCTTGCAACAACCCTGCTTGCATCAGTTCATTTGCCAACACGGCAACAGTCGGTCGGCTCAGGCCGATTCGTTTTGCCAATTCCGCGCGCGAGATCAAGCGTACACTCTGCAGTTCCTTGATGACGCGCGAACGGTTAATTTCTTTTAATAACTCGGGTTGCCCAATTTTCTGATCCAAAACGCATATCCCCATGCTAGCAATCGATACTTTGACAAAGTGCAAAGACCATTATACCGATTTCAGAGTAATGTGGCGTAAATGACAGGAAAGATTAAAGCAATACAGCTACTTTGTTAGAAAAAGTAACCAAGTCAAGGTTTTGGGTACACAATCGAACATAAATGACGAGAGCGTCCGGCCTTGCCGAAAATAACAGCTAGACTGATTTTTCATTCTACAATAGGTGTAATCAGCACAAAAGAGACGCCAATCGCTTATCAGCTTAAAAATCCCCACCCATTTTCTTTGTTAGAGTTATTGACAAAAGATTTGCCAATATGCTACACTCAGCCCAGATTACGCAGTATCTCCAGCTACCCCAATCTGATTCCATTCCTACAACTTAATCTGCTCAAACATACGTGCCTGCATGACTTTGTTCGCGCTTGGGTTAGATGTCTATCTGTAAATTACACTTTGCCTCAGCATTTTCTGCCCACAGAAGATTATCTTGCTGAGCTACAGTGCATTCCTGGATAGATTTTTTGTTTGTCTGCTGTTTACAGCCCATAAAGGAGAACGGATGATGAATGTGCATGACTCTTCGCCACGGGTACGAGGATATAGCCGCCGGGATTTTCTTCGCTGGTCAGTTCTGGCTGTTGGTGGTGTATCTGTAGCTGCTTGTGCTGTGCCACAGACCCCGGCAGCGCCGGCCTCCAGCGGTGCTGAATCGGCACAGCCCGCCGAAGCGAGTGGTTCCGTAGGTGTCTGGTATTTTCCCTTTGGCGCGGGCGTAGAAGATGTTTATAAAAACTTCGCCGATCAGTTCCAGAGTGAGTACTCTCAGATCAAGATGGAGTTGGAGCTACTGCCCTGGGCAGACCGCTACCCCACCATGTTGACAGCGATTGCCGCCGGTGAAGGTCCAGACGTTATGTTTATGACTACCGACGCGCTCATTCGTTTTGCCGGCGCCAATGCCATTGTCCCGCTTGACGATCTTGTGTCTGCTGAGACACGCGAAGGCTATGATCCGGCGATCCTTGACCAGGTCTCCTTTGAAGGATCGCTCTGGTATCTGCCCATGGACCGCGAAGTACCTGTCTGGCTCTACAACAGTGATCTGCTGGAACAAATTGAGTGGGACCCTGCCCAACCGCCGGCAAGTTGGGACGATATGCGTCAGGTGTGTGAACGTGCCCAGGCCCTGGGGAACAACATTTACGGCTGGGGGTACAATGCAGCCAGTTCGACACTGAATGACACGTTCTACCCGTTCCTCTACCAGGCTGGGGGACGCCCCATCAGTGCCGACGGTAGCGAATCAACATTGAACAGCGAAGCCGGCATTGAGGCACTCTCCTTCATCGTGGAACTGTATGAGAAGGGTTGGTCACCCGTTGAATATTTATCGCCTATAGGTAGCCCCGAAGAAAACCCCTTCTGGCAAGGACGGCAGGTGGTGTCCACCGCCACGAAGCAAGGTGGTGTAACGACAGCGCGCAATCTCTTCCCCGACCTGCCCGTTGGTCTCACACCAGTGTTGCAGCACCATGAGCAGTGGGGGTTCGGCGCTCTGCGTTCGTGGGCGATTTCCAGCAACTCAGAGAATCAAGAAGCCGCAGCCACCTGGATCAACTACCTGGTGCGCCCAGAGAATATGCTGACCCACTGCGAGACATTTGGCATGATTCCTGTGCGGCAGCAAGCAGCCGATGAAGCATTTACCGATGATGAAGTGCTGGCTTCGCTCCTAAACCATGTGCCATACACTTTTGATGAGCAGAAACACAAGTACGGGCGCGACTTGATGCCGCTGGTTGTGCCGGAGATTCAGGCCGCCGTCACCATGCAGAAGACGCCCGAACAGGCGCTCAACGATGCTGTTACGAAAGTTAACGAACTCTTTGCGCGCGGATAAGGACCAGAGACAGCGCTACGATGACACAACCCATCAGCCATGCTCAACCAGTAACTGATCCACGCTCTCATGTCGCCGTACGCTCGCGCAGCGTACGGCGACGCCGTGAGATTCTGATCGCCTACGCATTCCTGGCGCCCAGCCTGCTCGTTTTTCTGGTCTTCCGGCATGGACCTGCCATTGCCAGTCTCTTTCTTGGCTTCTTTGAATGGTCTTTGCTTGAGCCGCCACTGTTTGTCGGCTTCGACAACTATGTTGCCCTGTGGAACGATGAGATCTTCTGGCGAACGTTGAACAATACCTTCGTTTATACACTGCTCACGGTGGTCCCCGATGTGGTGATTGCCTTGGGATTGGCGGTGTTGCTCAACCAGAGCCTGCCGGGTATGCGGCTCTTCCGCCTCGCCTACTTTATCCCGGTGGTGACATCGACGGCGATTGTGGCGATCCTATGGCGCTGGCTCTATCAGCCACAAGGACTGGTCAACGGCTTTCTACAGCTATTTGGCATCCCAACGATTAACTGGCTTTCCGATCCCCGCTATGCGTTGACTGCAATTGCAGCAATGGCTATCTGGAAGCACGTCGGTTTCAATATGTTGATCTTCCTGGCCGGTTTACAGTCGATTCCGGCGGAATTGGAGGAAGCGGCGCGTATCGACGGCGCCGGGCGTTGGGCCAGTTTTCGCTATGTCACCCTGCCGCTGCTGCGCCCGGTCATGGTTCTGGCCACCATCCTTACCACGATTGGTTCTTTCCAGGTCTTCGACGCCGCCTACGTCATGACCGGCGGTGGTCCATTCTATGCAACAACCACATTGGTTTTCTACGCCTATGAGCGTGCCTTTGGTCAGTATCAGATGGGGTATGCGGCCACTGTCTCCTTTGTGCTGTTCGCCATTATCCTTACCATTTCGCTGATCCAGCGCAGCGTGTTGAAGGGGGATGAGGATGTCTACTAGCCGATTCCCGTCCTCACCTTTGGCCGTGGGCAAGCCCACAAGTGGGGCGCATCTCATGCGCAAGGTGATGGGACGCACCGTCCTCTACCTGTTCTTGTTGGCCATTGCGCTGGTAATGGTGCTGCCCTTCATCGCCATGATTTCCGTATCGCTGCAGCAAGGACGCGGCGCTGCCATCTATCCCATCCAGTGGATACCCTCGCCGCCCACGCTGGCCAACTACGCATCGATTCTGACCCATTCAAACATTGCACGCTGGTTTCTCAACAGTCTGATTGTGGCCGGTGTCGGCACGGCGCTCTCGATCTTCACGGCCACCACAGCCGCCTATGCCTTTGCTCGCATGGACTTTCCACTGCGCAGCGTGTTATTCTGGTCCTTTATTGCGATGCTCATGATCCCATCACAGGTGACGCTGATTCCAGAGTATCTACTGCTGGCGAGACTGGGATGGATCAACACCTATCAAGCCTTGCTTTTGCCCGGTGTGACCAGCGCGTTTGGGATCTTTCTGATCCGCCAATACCTGCAAGGCGTGCCGCGCGATTTTGAAGAAGCAGCGCGCATCGACGGCGCATCAGAATTCCAGATCTACGCCCGCATCGTGCTCCCAATGCTGACACCAGCAATTGCCACATTGGGGACGCTACAGTTCTTGAACTATTGGAACGACTTCCTCTACCCGCTGATTGTGACAACCAGCTCACAAATGAGGACACTGCCGGTCGGCCTCGCCACGTTACAGACGCCCACCGGCGGCCTGCCGGAGACGTTGGCCGGCACGTCTATCGCCATTCTACCCACCGTTATCGTCTTCCTCAGTTTACAGCGGTACTTCATCCGTGGTATTGCACTCTCTGGATTGAAGGGATAGACTCCTCTCTACCGTCACCCACGCGAAGGAAGCATAGATGGAAAACATAGCCAATCGGATTTCTGTCTTCGTCAAACCCTGGAAGGGAATGTCGTTGGCGGCTCTGGCCGCACATGTCCACGACCTTGGCTTTGACGCCGTTGAATTGCCGGTGCGCCCCGGTTTTCCCTGTCGGCCGGAGACGGTTGAAGACGATCTACCGCAGGCGGTCACCATTCTGGCGGATCACGGTGTGTCGGTGCTCAATGTCACGGCGGATCTCCCGCTGGACGATGAGCGCTTGTACGCTGCCTGCGCCCGTGCCGGTGTACCCATGAATCGGGTCATGTTTCGGTTGGGCGAGCAGAATTATTGGGAAGCCGAGGCCGCCGCTCGCCGTCAACTCGATGCAGCGCTGCCGTTGTGCGCCCAATACGGCGTTCAGATCGGTGTGCAAAATCATGTCAACAAGTTTGTGGCCGTTCACGAGATGGGGCTACACCATCTTGTACATGAGTATAATTCGCAGCACGTCGCCATTATTTGGGACGCGGCCCACAACGCTCTGGCGGGCATGGAACCAGAACCCGCCCTCGATGTTGTCTCCTCGCACCTGTGCATGGTTAACCTAAAGAACGGCTTCTGGCAGCGCACCAACGGCCCCGAAGCCGACGTGGCCGAGTGGAAGGTCTACTGGACATCGGGCCGACAGGGGCTGGCGTCCTGGCCGCGGGTGATCGCCAAGATCAAGCAGATGAACTACACCGGTCCTATCTGCCTGACCGCCGAGTACAGCGACCATGACCGCGTCGATTCGTTTATCGCTGCTGACGTGCGTTTTGCCCGGTCACTGCTTGAATCAGCCTGAGAACGCATCCCGAACCCACCCCACCTCACGAAACAGGAAACGCCTATGTGTGCCGAATCGAACATCCTCGTCGCTGTTCGTCCTGCCGTCTATCATGACATTTTTACCCCGGAAGTGGACGCCCGCCTGCGCCAATTGGGCAAGGTCGTCTTTCAACAGAGTGAGCAGAACCTCACCTCCGCCGAATTGGCCGCCGAATTGGCAGCCCATCTCCCTGGTTACGACGTGGTCGTCACCGGTTGGGGGACGCCGATTTTCGACAACGAAGTGCTGAGTGCAGGTAAGGATCTGCGCCTGATTGCACACTCGGCGGGCAGCATCAAGAGCATGCTGCCCGCGCCTGTCTTCGAGCAGGGGATCGCCGTCACCCATGTGGCGGCGGCCATGGCGCCTGCCGTGGCCGACTTGACGCTGCTCTTCATCATGCTCATGCTGCGCCAGGTCTACCGTTCAGATCTGATCTTGCGTAGCGGCGGCGCGTGGACAGATGCCAAGGCGATCATGGGTGAGGAGATCGCCGGTCAGCGCATCGGCGTCGTCGGCGCCGGCTACACAGGGCGCGCCGTGATCAAGCTGCTCCAGGCGGTAGGCGCAGAGATCTGGGTGGCTGATCCCTATCTGAGCGAAAGCCGGGCGGCGGAGTTGGGCGTCCACGCCTGTTCGCTGGATGAACTCTTCGCCGGTTGTCGGATTGTGACGTTGCAAGCGCCTGTCACCGAAGAGACGATGCGCATGATCGGCGCAAAACAGCTTGGCCTACTACAAGATGGCTCGATCTTCGTCAACACCGCGCGAGGACTGCTGGTGGATCAGGCGGCGCTGCTGGCCGAATTACAGAGTGGACGCATCTATGCCGCACTTGATGTCTTCGACCCTGAGCCGCTGCCCGTGGACAGCCCACTGCGCTCATTGGACAACGTCTTCTGCACGGCGCACCTTGCCGCAGCGACATTACAGACGCGTCAGCGGCAAGGTGTCATTGTTGTCGAGGAACTGGAGCGCTTTCTCAGCGGTCACGCGCTGCACTATCCGGTGACCAAAGCAATGCTGGCAACGATGGCGTAAAAACAAGCTCTAGATTTTAAGACAGAGGCATCCTCATGCAGAGTGATATTCGTGTTGTCGAAGTTGAGACCCACAAAGTGGTCACACGTTGCCGTACCCCGCTGAAATTCGGCGCGGTGGTTGTAGATGAATTGCCTATCGGCTATGCCCGTGTCACCGTCGAAAACCGCAGCGGACGTCGCGCCGTGGGCTGGGGAGCGATGTTCTTGATGGATCTGTGGGCATGGCCCATCTCCACTGCGTCGCACACAGCCAAGAATCAGGTGATGTGTGACCTGTTCGACGCTTATGGGCAACTGCTCACCGAGTACACTAGTTTTGGACATCCGATTGAGATCTTCAAGACGACGGAACCGGAGCTTCAGCGGCTCAACCGTCAGATCTGTGCGCGCCTGACGCCGGGCGAAGAGATGCCCTACCTGGGCGCGTTGATCTGCGCCAGCCCACTAGACCACGCCATTCACGATGCCTTTGGTCATGTCAACGGCATCGACAGCTATCTGGGCTACGGGCCGGACTTTATGAGCTTCGATCTTGCACGCTACCTGGGGAATGACTACCGTGGCGTCTATCCATCGCAGTTCCTGCGCCAGCATTATGCGCCGGTTGTGCCGATCTTTCATTTGGTCGGCGGGCTGGATCTGCTCACCCGCGCTGAAGTGGGTGCCGACCTACCGCAAGATGATGTCCCCAATTCGTTGGATGATTGGATCGTGCGCGACGGCGTCTTCTGCCTCAAGATCAAGCTGCGTGGCCGCGATCTGGCCTGGGATCTGGATCGGACGCTGGCCGTCTCGCGCATTTACCATCAGGTGCGCGCTGCACAACGCCCTGATTTGCCTGCACGCCCTTACCTCACGGCCGATACGAACGAGCAGTGTGAGTCTCCTGCGTACATGGTGGAATATCTAGAGAAGTTGCGCCAAACGGCGCCGCAGGTCTACGACGAGATCCTCTACATCGAACAGCCCACCGAACGTGACCTCACCCGCAACCGCTGGGACATGCACCCCATCGCCCAACACAAGCCGGTGTTGATCGACGAAAGCCTGACCACCGTAGACGACTTCCGCCTGGCGCAAGAACTGGGTTGGTCGGGGATTGCATTGAAGAGCTGCAAGTGTCTATCGTCGGATCTCCTCTTCATCCCAATGGCAGAGATGGCGCGCATCCCCTACGCCATTCAGGATTTGACCAATCCGTCGTTGGCGCTGATCCAATCAATAGGGCTGGCGGCCCGCTCTCACCCGATTCTTGGCGTTGAAGCCAATTCCAGGCAGTTTTTTCCCGCTGCCAATGAGACGGTGGCTGCCATTCACCCACAGTTGTGTCGGGTGGAAAATGGCGTTGTGCGTACTACTTCGCTCAGCGGCAGCGGTCTTGGTCTGCGTGTAGATGAGATGTCCGCACTCACGACGGGTTAAGATTCCCAGGATGTGGCGCGGGCATTCAGGTCACTGACGGCGCTCGTATGGACGACCGGTGTGTAGCCTGCTCGTATCACCTGCACTGTGGATGGCGGCGTCAAGAGTGTGAACGGGCCAGAGGTCGTCAAGGGAAGCGTGGTGCTATACCCAAACGGCATCCACAGATGGAGCTGGCGTTGCCAGATCAGCAGCGCTTCGCCGTTCCCATTCTGGACAAAGACACCGTCGGGGAGATTATCGAGGGTGTCGTATGTTTGTTTTGGATCAGTCATGCGTTCCACATGAAGTTGACAGTCCATCTCCTCAGCTCTGCCCGTTCCGCCTTTGACGGTGCGTCGGCGCGCTGCAAAGTGATCAAAGTCGCGTCGACGACACTCCCGGCAAGGACGATGCCCTGCCGCCAGCGCCGTGGCTTCGTCCAGGAAGAAGAGTTCGGTGTAGCTGCCTGGTGTCATGATTCGACGATGGCGTCCTTTGAAATCAAGCAGGCAGGTGATCCAGCGTTTGCCCTGATAGGTGCGCACGATTTCGCCCTCTGGGTTGTGCAGCACACCACGGTTGCCCATGAAGGTGCCTCGGGCAGGCGTGGCAATGATTTCTCTGGTTGGGGTGACACGGTTTTGATAGGACAAAGTAGGCCCTGCACTGTTAGAAGTTAGGCGGTTCGTCGGGCGATTTCGTCGCGCACTACCGGTGCCACCTTGGTGCCCAGCAGTTCAATGGCATGCATCACCTGGGCATGGGGCATGGTGCCGATGCTAATTTGCAGCAGCAACCGCTGGTGGCCGAAGAGTTCATGCTGGTAGAGGATTTTCTCAATCACTTCGTCGGGGCTACCCACAAAATTGGCTCCGCGCAGCGCACAGGACGCTACACCATCCGCCAATTGCCATCCGCCATCCGCCATCCTCTACCTCTGGCCAATAGCCAATCGCGAACAGCCAACCGCCCATTTCTGCCTAACTGCCAACAGTTAATTGCAAGAAAGTTCTCTCTCCATGCTCACCGCACTCCTTCCCTCCCTGCTTGTCCTCTGGCTCCTCCCCTGTGCACTCCAGGACTACCGGCAGCGGCGTGTGGCCGATGCCTTGACCATCCCCGCCTTCTTCGGCGCCTGGCCGCTGGCGTTGTGGCTGGGTGGGACGGAGCGGGTGATGTTCACCCTTGCCGTCTTCGCCGGGTGTTGGTTGGCCTGGGGCATGGGCAGCATAGGCGCAGCGGATGGGAAGATCGCCACCGTGCTGGCGGCGGCAAGTCCGGTCGCGCTAGGGTTGTCTGTGTTAGTCCTGGTGGTGGGCTTTGTAGACATGCGGCTGCGGAGAGGGGAGAGTGTTTCACTGCCCGCGGCGGTGGCGTTTTATGGGGGCTCGGTGGTGATGGCGCTGGTGGAGGGAATTCAGCAGCTAACAACTTTGTAACGTCCTGATATGCAGAATGTCACTCTAGCACCAGGAGGATCAATATCATGGGAAGCGTAACTTCAAGCGAGCAGTACAGGGCATTTTGCCGACATTGAAATCGCTTCAACGTCTGCGCTCACAAGCTCACGGTCACGCCTCGATCTCTTTTACCCGTCCCACTTCCCCGCTTTCCAGGCGAACTTTGATGCCATGCGGGTGGGTGGGCGAGTTGGTCAAGATTTCTTTCACCACACCTTGGGTCAGTTTCCCCGACCGCTGGTCTTGCTTGGTCACAATTGAAACCCGAAACCCTGGTTTAATCTGTGCTCGGTTTGTGCCAGTCATCATGATTGTTTCCTTTTGTTCTTCGAAAATATCATTTCTGCCCGACCTTAAAAGACCACGTGCGCGGCTGTACGCCAAGGAGCCGCCCTTGAAAAGAGAGTTTTTCGCTTACCGTCATGTCAGTTCCAGCAGCACTTCCGGGTGCTGTTCAGCGATACGGAGCAACGTCTTGGCCGGACTACTTGGCTCCCGACGTCCCTGTTCCCACTCCTGTACCGTGCGCAGGCTGACGCCCATAAGTCCAGCAAAAGCCGACTGCGAGAGACCAAGCTGCGCCCGAATCTCCTGAGGATAGGCTGGTTCCTTCAACGTTCTTGTGCGCAGATTCTCACGGTTAGACTGAATCTCCTGGATGCCTTCCAGGATTTCCATGCCGATGTCTCGTTTTGCCATTTTCCAGTTCCTCTGCAATTTTTTTCAACACATGGGCTGGAATGGCTTCCGCTTCATTCTTGGCATAGAGTGTCAACAGCCAGATTTCATCTTCACTCTGTCGCCAGTAATAGATCACGCGAATGCCCCCGCGTTTGCCGCGGTTGCGCAGCCCCCAGCGTAACTTGCGTACCCCTCCGCTGGCCGGCACGACATCACCGGCATCAGGTCTCAAAAGTAGGTAGCTTTGTAACCCCAGATATTCATCTTCAGAGAGATAGTCGTAGACAAGCTTGGTGAAAATCGATGTTTCAATGAATAGCATTATTACTATACGGCAATGCCGTACCTCGTGTCAATGAGGAACTTTGAACGGAGAATATACGAATCATAACCCAAGATAGGCAAGAACAAGAGTTCTAAATTCGCGTGTCTCCGTCACAAGCTTAGGCGCTCAAACTACTCACCTCAACCATTACTCATGTTAAGGAAAGGGAGGTGGTAAGATGACGTATGTCATTGCATTTCATGTGGGTCTTGCCTATCCTACTGATCCTGGCACCGGTAGGGAAAAGAAGCCAAGAGGTAAGGGGAAATTGATGAGTAAAGGGGATGTAACTTGGATTCTACAGACATACCGATCGAGCAAGTAGATGTCCTCATCGTCGGCGCTGGGCTGTCCGGCCTAGCGGCGGCGTATGCCCTGCATCAACAGAAGTCGGAACTCAATGTGCGCATCCTTGAAGCGCGCGATCGAATTGGTGGGCGCATCCTTATCGTAAATGACACAACCACCGGGTACGGCTTTGACCTGGGACCGACCTGGGTCTGGCCGGGTCACCCTCATGTTCTGGATCTGCTGGAGAAGTTGGGGATAGCGCTGTTCCCGCAGTATGAGACAGGCGATGCCGTCTTTGACCGGGGGGTGGATGCCGCGCCGCAGCGGTTTTCCCCGCCGTCGGCGGTCATGGAGAGTTGGCGGTTGGCAGGTGGCGTTGGTGCATTGACGGAACGACTCCAGGCTGGAGTGCCGGTAGAGAAAATCAGCCTTGGTCACATTGTCCAAGCAGTGGCTGAACATCCGCATGGCCTGTTGGTCTCAGCACAGGCACCGGATGGCCCACAAACCTACCTGGCGCAGCAGGTGATTCTCACCCTGCCTCCGCGCCTGATAGCCGACACCATCACCTTCGCGCCTGCCCTGCCGGATACGGTCACAATGGCGTTGCGCGAAACACAGACATGGATGGGACAGGCCATGAAAGCACTGCTCGTCTATGAACGCCCCTTCTGGCGCGATTATAAACTCTCCGGCCTCGGCGTCAGCTATGCGGGACCGGTGGCGCAGTTCCACGATGCCAGTCCTCCAGATGGTAGTCTGGGCGCGCTCTTCGGCTGGTTGGGCAATCACAGTTACGGCCGCAGCCTTTCACCCGCAGAACGGCGACAGGCCGTCATCGACCAGGCCGTGCGCATGTACGGGGAAGAAGCCGTATCTGTGCGCCATTACGACGATCACAACTGGGCAACGGATCGCTTCACGACTTTCCCATCGGAGGAACCGGCGGCAGAGCAGGAGCATCCCCGCTACGGACATCCACTTCTCCAGCAGCCACACATGCAAGGACGGCTGCACTGGGCAGGTACAGAGACATCGCCCGTCAACGGTGGCTACTTGGACGGTGCTGTCTACAGCGGTCAACATGCTGCGCAGCGTGTGTTACAATCGTTTTGATCCAGGAGGGAATAGACATTAACAGCGAATCGAGGATAAGGAGTAGACGGTGGTCACAATACGCTGCACGCAGAACCTGCTCAAAGCGCTAAACGTCAAACCCGTAGAACGAACACAACCTCCTACCGCCAAGCTGGGTGACTGGTATGCCAAGCCGGTGGAGACAGCGGCGGGAGATCTCATTGTCTGCATGAGTGCGCCCACCTATCTCAGCGTTGCCATCCCCATGAGCCAGTTGCCCCTCTTCCCCATTCATTTCCACATGCGTGTCTACAACCTGTTGCGCCATCTGAGCATTCCGCCGGAGATCGCATCCGCAGAAGTGGAGCATTACAAGGAGGTGCGCTATGCCCGTACCGAGAGTCGCCAGATTCTTGGCATTCTCAACGATGTTGCCGGTAACTATCAGGCGTTTGCCGAAGCACAGATAGGTCGAGGAAATTTGCCTGTCTCGGAAGCAGAGATTGGTATCGCCAGCGTTCCCTTTGGCGCGCCCAAGTACAAGACGCCGTTGACCGAAATTCGCAAAGCCCTTGGCGTCGATGTAGGCTAGACATGCAAACTCCACCTGACGACCGCCGCGCCCGCAAAGCGCGCACGTTACTGACGCCATCTGTGCCGATCCGCGCAGGCACCTGGGCCGACCTGGGCTGTGGCGACGGCGTCTTCACCTTGCTGCTGGCCGAACTGCTGCCGCCCGGCAGTGATATCTATGCCGTCGACAGGGATGCTGCGGCGCTGAATGTGCTGCTACGGAAACTTGAACAGGTGCACACAACGGTGAATGTTCACTCGCTACAGGCTGACTTCACCCACCCCCTTGATTTACCGCCACTCGACAGTATCCTGATGGCCAACTCGCTCCACTTCGTGCGCGACAAAGAACCTGTGCTGCATCGACTTTGTGGTCTGCTGCGATCTGGCGGTCGTCTGGTGATCATCGAATACAACACCCGGCGCGGCAATGGCGCTGTCCCCTATCCACTGAACGATGCCGCCTTTCTGTCACTGGCCGACCGTGTGGGCTTGGTACAGCCGGAGATTCAGGCGCGAGCGCCGTCTAGCTTCCTGGGTGAAATGTACACCGGCGTCGCCTTCCGTCCCCCAATAGATTGACGTCGCAACAACATGACTGTCAGTTTCCGCACCATCGCTACAAGGTCGTCCGACAAATTGCGTTGGCTCATCAGCGTATCGCCCTCTCTGTCGACTGCGCATTTGGCTTTGTCTATGCCGTCTCTCAATCCTCGACGCGTAAGCCTTCGACTCGGCTGAACTCACGGGTGTTGTGGGTAACCAGTACTGCATCGATTGATAGGGCGTGGGCAGCAACGAGCAGATCGTATGGACCAATGGGTTGTCCGGCGCGTTTGAGCTTGCAGCGTATCTGGGCGGCGGTGGTAGCCTGTTCTGCACCCCACTCCAGCACCTGCACGTATTTCAGAAAGTGATCCAGGTTGGCTTGATTCTTCTCCGGTTGTGCGGAGTTGCAGACGCCGTAGGCGAGTTCATAGTGAACAACCTGTGAAATGGCAACCGTAGTCGGCTCGTTCAGCATGAGGCGCTGCCGTAGCGCTGGTGGCCGGTCGTTTATGATGCCAATACAGACGTTGGTATCGAGCATCGTACGGATCATACGAAGGCGTCAAGTCCTGAAATATGTTGACAAAGAAAGAACGAATGAATGAGCGGAACTGAGGGCATATTTCGGACTCAGGGGCGGTGCCGAGTGTAGTCGGGTTGTCTACCTGAGTCAAGGGCTGCGCAAGTTGGCCTGAAAAGCGGCCAACCCTTGACTCAGGCAGCCAACCCGACTGAAAGCACCTTCGCCCCCTGCGCCCGAAAAATGCTGGATGTGGACTGAGGCCGCCGTTTGCGCAACTGATGTTGATGAACGTCATAAGGTGTTTGCAGATCGAGCG
>WGMT01000030.1 GCA_016124945.1 bacterium
GCCGGTTGAGTAGCGCAGCGTATCGAAACCAAGGAACGGGTCTACAGAGAAACCGGTCTCGCCTACCCGCTTGGTTTCGATACGCTGCGCTACTCAACCGGCGCTAGTCAAACTACGGTTTTCAAAGTAGCTTCACTTTAGTTGCGCAAGTGAGGAGAAAGACGCTCGTTTGAGTAACTTGCGAGCCAGGATGCCAATCTAGATCTCGATCTGATTGAGCCAAGAACAGTGCTTTGGCGTGTAGTTGCCTGTCGTCACTCCGTCTTCTGCGCCACAATGTAAATGATCTGCTGATCGAAGATGAGTTCGTCGTTCTGCTCGTGGACGTTGAGTTCGGCTGCATCGGTTTCGATACTCGCTTCAAGCATTTCTGTTACAGCGTGACGCGTCTGCCCATCCACGGCGACTTCGTCGAGCCACTGTTTGACACGGCGCTCCCGTTTTGCAATCTTTTCCCGTTGCACCTGGAAACCCGCGGTGTTAAGTTGGTCGCGGTACTGGGCGGGGGTGCGGATGGTGGCGTGGCTGGGATTGCGCCGGCTTTCAATGGCGTTCTGGGTGGCACGTTTCACCGCGTCGTCAGAACCGTTCAATTCGTCAATCAACAGTAAGCCACCGGGTTTAAGCACGCGGTTGAATTCATCTAGCGCGCGGCGCAGCTTCACAATGTGGTGTAGCAACATGCGACAAACCACAAGGTCAAAGGTCTGATTGGCGAAGGGTAGGTCATGTGCGGGCCCCAGTCGGTAGCTGACCCGGCGCAGGATATCGGCATCACCGCTGCTCAACCGCAGGTATTCCGCCCGCTCCAGCATGGCCGGGCTCACATCGATACCCACCACTTCCAACGCGCCTGTCTTTGCCAGAGACATGCTCAGGTGGCCCAGGCCGCTCCCCACTTCTAGAATTCGCTGTCCTTCGCTGATTTCGGCAAAGCGGACAAAATCTTTGTCGTTTGCGCCGGTGATGTTGGCCTGCTCTTGTAATTCCTCAATACTGACCGACGTGGCGATCTGATTGTAGACCTGCCGCGCCATTACCACTTGATCGCGCACATCGCTGTCTATGGGCATCTCAGCGCGTGCAACCGCATTGTTCATCATTGGGCGCGGCAGATGCTCGCGCCGGTTCACGTAGGCAAGCAGCCAGCGCCGGTCAACCAGTGTGAACTCGGTGATCCCCGTATCGTCTAGGTTGACGGCCAGTTGGCCTCCGCCCAAAATGCGTAACAGGGCTACGATGGCATTGGGGTTGGCAATGACTGCGGTGGTGGTGCCCCAGCGTGTGCCCAGTGTATGGTTGAACGCTTCGATCACTCGATGTAAATAGCCGGCGTACTCTGCCGCGTCGGCGTCTTGTTCGGTGGGTGTGTGAAAAATCGGCGGCTGCGTCAGCCAGTCTCGGCGCGGTGTCATCGGGAAGAGCGACTCCAGCACCACGGGAATGCCGAGAGATTGGCTGACGCGTTGGGCTGTCAATCGGCAGCGTAGTTGTGGGCTGGTGATCAAGTTGTCGATCTGCTCGTGAGTACGTAACCACTCGGCCAGCGCGCTGGATTGTTCCCACCCGAGCGCCGTCAGCCCAGTATCTGTAAGGGTTAGGTTGCCGTAACGCCGTTGCAGGCTTTCGGCATGGCAAATCAAAAGAATCCGAGTTGGGCGGTTGGGTAAAGTAGCCGGCAACTCAAGTATTGGCTTGCTGGGTAGTTGAACAACAGACGCGTCTGTCAACGTTTGATCCGATCAACGGTATGCTCAATAACATTACGGACGATGTTTGGATCCAACCTGTAATACACAGCAAATGTAAATCATGGTTGGAGGTACACTAAATTTACTGGAGCCGATCATACCGCGCCTTCCAGTGTGAGGCAAGCTGAAATCGTCTCAGTACTGGTCAGCAGGTGACTCAAGGGTCTGGTCAGATGGCTCGTTGACAAGCCTTTCCTTTTTCAGTACAATCCAGACCAGCTTAAGGAAACGTCCGGTCAGTCGGCTGTAACTCCCTTCATCACCCCTACTGTCAACAACAATGGCAGCTGATGAGCAGCGAAGACCGGGCAACCGATGCCGCGCTGCACTTCATCGCAGATTTCCTCTGAATCTGTGTGAACGCTGAAGGCACCATGATCCCAACACGAGTTCAACCGCTAGATGTCAGTTTACTGATCATCGGCGTCTTTTTCGCCAACCGCTGATCGGGCATTCGACGATCAGTATTTGGCATTTCGTTCAATCTGTCGGGTTTTGTTCACTCTCGTGTTTTATCCAGTATTGAGC
The DNA here is from genome assembly GCA_016124945.1 of bacterium. Taxonomy (GTDB): domain Bacteria; phylum Chloroflexota; class Anaerolineae; order Caldilineales; family Caldilineaceae; genus RI-153. The sequence continues at coordinate 2,280 of WGMT01000030.1, forward strand.
ATTTCAGCAATCACTTTCTCGCACCCAAGTGTATAAGGAGGCTTTATGGCTAAGTTTCGTACTGCACAACTCCGCAATGTGGCGGTACTTGGGCACGGCGGATCTGGCAAGACGTCACTAGTCGAGGCGTTGTTATTTAACAGTGGTGCAACTTCGCGTGTGGGTCGCGTTGAAGATGGCACCACTGTGTCCGACTGGGACGCCGAAGAACACCGACGGGGAATATCGATCAACCTTTCCGTCGTGCCAGTAGTCTTTAATGACATCAAGCTGAACCTGGTCGATACCCCCGGGTATATCGATTTCGCCGGTGAAGTCATCGGTGCACTAGAAGTCGCAGAAGCAGGGCTGGTACTGGTTGATTCAGTGGCCGGCGTTGAAGTAGGCACTGAATTGGCTTGGGATCGTCTAGATCAGGCAGGAAAGCCGCGCATGGTCTTTGTAAACAAGATGGATCGTGAGAACGCCAATTTTAAGCGTGTTCTCGAAGATCTGCGCAGCACCTTTTCAGGGAAGATTATCCCGTTTCAGGTGCCCATCGGGTCGGCAGAGAGCTTCAGAGGCGTGGTCAACCTGGTGGATATGAAAGCCTACACCGGTCGTACCGGCGAAATCATTGAGATCCCGGCTGAATTGATGGATGATGTCAACGAAGCGCGCCAGGAACTGGTTGATTCCGCCGCTGAAACCGACGATGAATTGATCTTGAAATATTTGGAGGGCGAGCCCCTCACCGAAGACGAAGTGCGCCGCGGTCTGCACGACGGCGTTCGCCAGGGAAAGATTATTCCCGTCTTCTGTGGTACGGCTACTGGTAATCTCGGCCTTTACAGTTTGGCCCGCGCCATGACCAGCTATGTTCCGTCCCCTGAAGAGGGATCGATTGCTTGCACTGTTGACGGTGACGAGAGTACCCTCTCCGCGGCAGATGATAAGGCGGCTACTGGCTACGTCTTCAAGACGATTGTGGATCGCTACGTCGGCCGCATGAATTATGTACGTGCTGTCACCGGCTCAATTAAGAAGGATGATCACCTGCTTAACCCTCGCACGGGTAAGGAATTGCGTATCCAGAACCTTTTTGCTGTCAGCGGTAAAGAACTGACGCCGCTAGACGAACTGGTTCCTGGCGATATCGGCGCGGTGACCAAACTGGACGATGTGCTCACCGCTGATACATTAGCCACTCCCGGCAGCAATATTGTCGTGGCTGCGCCTGAGTATCCGCGTCCGCTTTACACGGTGGCGGTGGTTCCCTCCACCCAAGCCGACAGCGCCAAGATGAGCCAGTCGCTTCACGCCCTGACAGAAGAAGATCCCACATTGCGCATCCAATACATTAACACCACCAAGCAAAACGTCTTGCAGGGGATGGGTGAAGCACATATTGACGTCGCGATTCATAACCTGGAGACGAAGTTTGGGGTACACGTAGAGACATCGATTCCCAAGGTCCCATATCAGGAGACGGTTACCCGCTCTGGCAGCGCCCACTATCGTCACAAAAAGCAGACAGGCGGCGCCGGTCAATTTGCCGATGTTCACCTGCGTGTAGAGCCTGTAGAGCGTGGCGTCGGCTTCTCGTACGAAAGTGAAGTCTTTGGTGGCGCGATTCCTACTGTCTTCATTCCTTCGATTGAAAAGGGGATCCGCCAGGTGCTCGATACCGGCGTCGTTGCCGGCTTCCCCCTGGTCGATGTAAAGGCCGTTGTCTTTGATGGCAAGTATCACCCAGTCGACTCAAAGGACATTGCCTTCCAGACCGCAGGTCGAGAAGTCTTTAAACTGGCGGTGCAAGAAGCAGGCCCGGCGCTGCTCGAACCCATCTACAACATTCAGGTCACTGTGCCTGAGGAGTACATGGGCGACATCATGGGCGATCTAAATACTCGGCGTGGACGTGTACAAGGGATGGAACAGCGAAACAACCGCGCCATTGTACGTGCGCAAGTGCCGCTGGCCGAGATTCTGCGCTATGGCACTGATCTGCGCTCCATGACACAGGGGCGTGGCATCTATACCATTGAGTTCGATCACTACGAACCTGTACCAAGCCACTTGACGGCGCAAATTGCAGAACAGAACCGCCACGAAGTTGAGGCTGAAACCGCCTGATTCCGCTGATCTGGTTTTCTGGATGCTCACTCATCCATCATCTTGCCCAGATAACATCATCTTGCCCAAATAAAAAGAGGACCGCTTGCTGTCGGTCCTCTTTTTGTTTGGGGTTGTTTGTGAGTGTTCACGATTCATCTTCTGCTGCCATACAATCCTGAAAGGTGAATTGCTCGTGGAGCAGCAATCTCAAGTGATTGGTCTGCCGGCGAACGTCTTGTAATAGATCTGGAATAGACTCTGTTGCTCCCTCAAGCGCAAGAGATTCGATCTGCTCACAGTTACGTGCCAGCCACTCTGCTCCGAAAATGCGGCAGCTTGACTTCATGCTATGCGCCGCCCGACGCAATTCCTCTTTTTTATCTGTCTCCAGTGCCCATTCCATCTCCCTAATTAGATCCCGTGTGCTTTCACAATAGGTTTCCAGTAGGTCGGCAATAATATCTTCGTCGCCGCCACAAATGTCGTTCACGAAAAGCTCAAGTGCCGTGGGCTCCAGAGATGGAAGGTCAACAGAGGGCTGTAGCTGCTTATGATTGTTCGACGACGACATCATGGCATCTCGATCGTTGCTGGTTTCTCATTAGAGAGGGACTATCTGGTTACTGTTAGCCGTTCCCGCTCAGCATTGAGAACGCTATGTACTTCCTCGATTTTCTGTGACACATCTTCAATCATGGCCCGAATTTCAGTCAGCTTCTTGTCACGTGCGGCCAATTCAATGTAGGCGAACATGGACGATAACTGCTCGGCGCCAAAAGTAGCGGAACTCGACTTAAGCGCATGGGCGTTGATTTCCACAAGCTTTAGGTCTTCTTCGTTGAGTGCCTGACGCAGAACACGAAACGTTTCGTTACAATCGACTGTAAATGTGTTCAGTAGATCAAGCATGATCTCTGGTATACCAATCGCTACCGTCTCTTCCAGATCGCGAAGAGTTTCCATGTTGATAGGATGATACCGATCGTTCGCAGCTGCCATGCCGGCGCCTTTCTACGTGTTGCACTCATTCAGGGGGCAATGTTGGGTGGCTTTTTGAGCCGTTCGTGTTGTTGCGTTGGTGTATTGCCTGAACTAAAGTGATTCTTGAGGTATTTTAGCATAGCCCGAACGATTCTGGTTTACATGATTCTTAGGAAGTAAGCTGTTTACTTTCATTTCTTCAGTATTGTGCGCACAGTTGCAGCAACGCTTTGTGCTTTTCTGCAACTGACACGTCTGCTCTTCATGGTAGGGGATAGTTTTTGTAGATGTAATGTGCAAACTGTGTATATTTTTTGACTTAAGTCTACTCTGTCGCGTTCTGTCTCAAACTGCGACTTTATCTGTGGTGGCTGTCGGTCGATTTGGCGCGCCCTCTCGATTCAGCTATACTGCCACGGATATGTTCCCTTTACTTGTTCTGGGGTGAAACCTGTGCCTTCTTCTTTTCAATTCGATCTATTTTCTGTGGTAACCATAGGGATCCAATTCCTCTATGGCCTCGGCGCGCTAGGACTCGCTATCTACGGTGCCCAGGCACTTTGGCTTTCAAGCCGCTTTCTGCGCAGTTCCACCCAGGAAAGCCCGGTATCGCCTTGCCCCGAGCCTGAGCATTGGCCGCGGGTTACTGTACAGTTGCCCATCTTTAACGAACAGTATGTGATTGAGCGGCTGATTGACGCCTGTGCTCAGTTAAATTACCCTGCTGATCGGCTGCAAATCCAAGTTTTGGACGATTCAACCGATGAAACGACTGCTATCGTCCAGCAACGAGCCGCTTGGTGGCGACAACAGGGAATCGAGGTGGATCTCCTCCATCGCACGGCACGCACCGGCTATAAGGCCGGCGCATTGGCTGATGCGCTGCCCCACGCCACCGGTGACTTTATCGCCATCTTCGACGCAGATTTCGTGCCACCGGCCGACTTCCTCAAGCGGACTGTCTCCGTGTTCTTACGTCCTCACCATCGTGATGTCGGTTTTGTCCAAGCGCGTTGGGGCCATTTAAACGCCGACTATTCTGTCATTACCCGCAGCCAGGCCCTGGCACTCGACGGTCATTTTGTGGTTGAGCAGTCGGCTCGGCAAGCGGAAGGCTATCCTTTTGGATTCAACGGATCTGCCGGGGTTTGGCGACGTAGCTGCATTGAGGATCGTCTCGTGGGTGGCTGGCACATCGACACGCTGTGCGAAGATCTGGATCTGAGTTACCGCGCCCAGTTGGCCGGCTGGCAGCCTCTCTACCTGCCCCAAGTGGAAGCGCCTGCAGAAATACCACCCCAATTGCTGGCCTTCAAACGTCAGCAATTCCGCTGGGCCAAAGGCAGTGTGCAGACGCTCAAGAAGCTTTTTAGGCAGGTCTGGCGCAGCGATTGGCGACTTGCCGCTCGCCTGGCGGCTACTGTCCACCTGGGCAACTATTTGATCCACCCACTGCTCTTGTTGCTCCTCTTGGTGACGCTGCCGCTTTTGATCCTTGGCATCGATCCCTTTTGGCCGTTGACCTACCTGAGCCTTGTCTCACTGGGGCCGCCATTGCTCTATGCCATCGCGCAAAAACGGCTTCACCCGCGCGATTGGCCGCGCCGTTGGGCCTACCTGCCGGTACTCACCTTGCTTGGTACAGGCCTCTGCCTGAACAATAGCATCGCTGTCTGGCAGGCGCTTACGAACCGTGAAACGCCCTTCCTACGTACGCCCAAATTTCAAGTGCGTGTCACCGAAGACCGTTGGCAGCGTAGCGCGTATGTGCTTGCCCTAGAGCCGTTGGTGTTGGGCGAGCTGCTCCTCTGCCTTTATGCTTGCGCCACCATCGTTGTTGCCATCTTGCAGCAGAACTGGTGGACAATCCCTTTCCTGTTGATCTACGCATTCGGTTTCGGTTACATGGTGGCCGCCGGTCTGTGGCAAGCATGGACGGCTGGGCGACGCGGCGAGCCGGAGACAGAAGACCCGTCATCTACACAGAAAGTTCAGTCCAGGTTTAGCGCCGTGGATTTTGTCAAAAGCCGCGGGCGTTAGTAGAATGGAGAAACGGCCTGTTTCGGCCCGTGTTCTCTTCAATGACATCCTACGTCGCCGACTGTCGGCGACGCACCGGGCAGATTGGCAAGGAGTATTTGAATGGCTGGCAAAGAGTACGACGATCTGAGTTGGCTCAAAAGCAAAGAAGACATCATCACCCTGGAAAACCGATCGAGGACCAACTATATTCTTGACCTGCCCACCGGCCTCTACCGCCTTGACTCCGGGCGTCGTATGCGCACCCTGCGCTCCATCCTCAAGATCGCACAGGTGCAGAAGTTGATTGATGCCGGGGAGATTGTGATCAGTGCTTAGTGATAAGTGATTAGGAAGTGGTGGAGCAGATGACTCGCTCATTGGGCTGCACGTGCTCAACGAACCCCCAATCCCTAATCCCTAATCCCTAATCACCAATCACTTCCCCTCGGCAACGACGCCCCACTCACGTAACAACTCACTGTCTGTACTGTCGGCGGTCAATTCTGACGGCCATTTCTGTTTTTGGGGATAGGTCTTATGGCGACCCTTTTGTTGGTGGATGGACATTCTCAAGCATATCGGGCTTATTTCGGCGTGAAAGCGCCTTTGATGACGCGTACAGGTGAGTTGACCACCGCTGTGTACGGTTTCACGCGCAAGCTCCTCAGCCTGCTGCGCGAGTACAAGCCCGAATATGTGGCTGTTGCCTTCGACAAAGGGGACACCTGGCGGCATGCCGACTTCCCCGAATACAAAGCGACACGCGACCAGATGCCCGACGACCTGCGCAGCCAGATCACCCGCATCGAAGAAGTATTGGGCGCGTTCAATATTCCCATCGTCACCGCCACCAACTACGAGGCCGACGATGTGCTGGGCACATTGGCTCGCAAAGCCGCCGCCGAAGGTGTGGATGTGCTGATCCTCACCGGGGATCGCGATATGTTTCAGTTGATCGACGAACGCGTCAAGATCCTCTACACGCGTGGTGGCCCCAGCCCCAGCACCGACGTCTACGGCCCTGCCGAACTGCGCGAACGCTACGACGGCCTCACCCCGGCTCAATTCATCGACATGAAGGCATTGGTGGGCGATACGTCGGACAATATCCCCGGCGTGGCAGGCGTGGGCGAAAAGACAGCCATTAAGTTTCTGCAAAGTTACGGCGATCTCGATGGCCTTTACGCCCACATCGACGAAGTCCGCGGCCCTAAGACGCAGGAAAGCCTGCGTGAGGCCCAGGAGCAGATCCGCCGCAACCGCAAACTGGTGGAAATCGTCACCGATCTTGAACTGGCTTTCGACGCTGATACGTTCCGGCTGAGCGATTATAACGTTGAGGCCATCCGCGAGATCTTCGAAGCGTTGGAATTCCGCACCATGTTGCGTGAGATCAACCTGGTCGACGTGCCCGACAACACCGACGACGGCCAACTTGCGCTCTTCGCCGATCCTGACGCCGGCCCAACGCCCACAGTTGACAATCATCCCTACCGCTGTGTCAAGACCAGCGCCGAGTTGGCCGAAGTGGTTGCGTTGCTCAAAACCGCCGAGATCGTCTCCTTCGACGTAGAAACCACGGCCAAAGACCCGATGCAGGCCGCCCTCGTCGGCTTCGGCGTGGCCTGGGACAAGGCCGGCGGCGCATACATCCCTGTCGGCCATGCCCAGGGTGACCAGTTGCCTTGGGACGAAGTACGTGCCGCCCTGCAACCCATCTTCGCCGACGCCGGCGTGCCCAAGGTGGCACACAACATCAAATACGATACCATCGTTTGCCGACGACATGGGCTGGAAGTGGCCGGTCCGCTGCACGACACGATGACGCTGGCCTTTTTGATCGACCCGGCCAGCCGCGTTCTCGATCTCAAAGGATTGGCCGGGCGCGAACTCAACTGGCAGATGACCGAGATTTCGTCGCTCATCGGCAGTGGGCGCAAGCAGATCACCATCGATCAAGTCGCCATCGAACAGGTGACAGCCTACTGCGGCGCAGACGTAGACGCCACAATCCATCTGTGGCATCTGCTCAAGCCACGCGTCGAAGCTGAAGGCATGTGGGATCTCTACGAGCAGATCGAACTGCCGCTGGTGCCCGTCCTCATCGACATGGAAATGGCTGGCATCACCCTGGACACCGCCTTTCTGGCGCAAATGTCCACCGAACTTGTCAACCGGCTGGCCGAGATCGAAAAGCAGCTCTTTCAGATCGTGGGCCACGAATTCAACCTGCGCAGCACACAGCAGTTGAGCGACGTCCTCTTTAACGAGATGGGCTTCCCCACCGGCGGCATGAAGAAGACCCAGAGCGGCTTCTACAGCACTGCCGTTGCGGAACTCGAAAAACTAGCCGGCCAGCAACTCAGCGCCGACCAACGCTCCTTGATCGACCTGATCTTCGAGCAGCGCCAGTTGGAAAAGCTGCGCGGCACCTATGTCGATGCCCTGCCGCTCTTGGTCAACCCTGAAACAGGACGGCTGCACACCAGCTTCAACCAGACGGGCGCGGCCACTGGACGCCTGAGCAGCAGCGATCCCAACTTGCAGAACATCCCCATCCGCACTGAGATTGGACGGGAGATCCGCAAGGGCTTTGTGGCCCCACCCGGTTGGGCGCTCATCGCCGCCGACTACAGCCAGGTGGAATTGCGCATCCTGGCCCACGTCACCGAGGAGCCGGGGCTGCTTGAGGCTTTTCGTGCCGGGTTGGACATTCACGCCGCCACTGCCGCTCGCCTTTTCGGTGTGGATCTGGACAATGTGGATCGCAACCAACGCGCCCTGGCGAAGATGATCAACTTTGCCACGATCTACGGCGTCAGCGCCTACGGCCTTAGTAGTCGCACTGAAATGGATCCCAGAGAGGCGCAACGTTTCTTGGATCAATACTTTGCCACCTACCCACGGGTGCAGCGTTACATCACCGAAACCCTAATTTCGGTAAAAGAAAAGGGGTACGTCGAGACGCTGCTTGGGCGTAAGCGCTACTTCCCCGAACTGCTCGAAGGGGCCAACGTGCGCTTCATGCAGCGCCATGGATTTGAGCGCGCCGCCATCAACGCCCCAATCCAGGGCACCGCGGCAGACATCATCAAGATCGCCATGTCCCACCTCCATGCACGCTTAAGGCGTGAAGGTTTTCAGGCGCGTATGTTGCTGCAGGTGCACGATGAGTTGGTCCTTGAGGCCCCTGCAGCGGAAATCAAAGAGGTTGTGCGTCTGGTAACTGAGGAGATGGAGACGGCCTACACAATGCAAGCGCCGCTCCGCGTCGACGTTGAAACGGGTCCAAACTGGTACGACATGGAAGAGGTTTAACGCGCTATGCTACGCGATCAAGTACAGGCAACCGTCGCCGAAGCCATTCAGGCCGCGGCGGATGCCGGTGAACTGCCTGCAATTATAATGCCCGCCGTTGAGATCATGCGGCCCAATCGCCCTGAGCATGGCGATTTCAGCACCAACATTGCCCTGGTGCTGGCTGCCGCCGTCAAAAAAGAGACCGGCGAAAAGAGCAACCCACGCCAGATCGCCCAGACCATCGCTGATCGCATGCCCAAAAACGGCATGATCGGCGCCGTGGAACTGGCCGGCCCCGGCTTCATCAACCTGCGTCTCTCGCAAGCGTGGCTGCAACAGCAAGTGCGCGCCATCGTCGACGCCGGAGACAACTTCGCCGCCCTCGATCTTGGCCATGGGCAACGCTGGCAGGTGGAATTTGTGAGCGCCAACCCCACGGGTCCGCTCCACTTTGGCGGCGCCCGTAACGCTGTGCTGGGCGACGCACTCTCTAACGTCCTCGAAGCGGCGGGCTATACTGTCGAGCGCGAGTACTACGTCAACGACGCGGGGACGCAAATGCAGCTCTTCGTTGACACGCTTTACGCCCGCTATTTGCAGCACTTCGGCCATGAAGCCGAGATCCCTGAAGGCGGCTACAAAGGCGATTACATGGTCGAATATGCCAACCGTCTAGTTGCCAAGGTGGGCGACAGCCTGCTGAAGATGGACCGCGCTGCTGCCCTCGCCGCCATCCGCCCCGAAGGACGCGCCATCGTGCTGGCCGATCTGCAGGACGAACTCGCCCTGATCGGGGTGCGCTTCGACGAGTGGTTTAGCGAGCAGAGCCTCTACGACAGCGGCCAGGTTGAGGACGTCCTCACCATGCTGCGCGACAAGGGCGAGATCGCTGCCAAAGACGGCGCACAGTGGTTCCTGGCCAGCAACTACCCTAAAAATGACAAGGACGAAGTTGTGATCCGCTCCACTGGCGCGCCCACCTACTTCGCCAGCGACATTGCCTACCACTACAACAAGTTCATTCGCCGCGACTTCGATAAGGTCATCAACGTGTGGGCCGTCGACCATCAAGGACACGTCTCCCGTATGCACGCCGTTATGGCCTCTTTGGGGCTTGACCCCGAACGCCTCGTGATCTTGCTCTACAATCTGGTCAAGCTCATGCGCGACGGCCAGGAAGTGAAAATGAGCAAACGATCCGGCGATTTTCTGACCCTGCGCGAAGTGGTGGAAGAGGTTGGCCGCGACGCTGTGCGCTTTATGCTCCTCACACGAGGACCTGAAAGCAGCATCGATTTTGACTTGAATCTGGCTGTGGCGCAGACTAATGACAACCCTGTATTTTACGTACAGTACGGACACGCCCGCATCTGTTCCATCATCGAAAAGGCAGAAAAAGAAGGGTTGCTGCCCAACGACGGCATCACCGCCGTAGACGATGCTGTACTCTCGTTGCTTGAGCATCCGGCGGAACTCGACCTAGTCCGCAAGATGCTAGAGTTGGAAGAACAGATCGAAATTGCTGTAGACAAACTATCGCCTCATAACCTGACCCATTACGGCATGGAACTGGCGCGTGTCTTCACCATGTTCTACCGCGACTGTCACGTTGTGGATGCCGGCAACATTGAATTGAGCCGCGCCCGCCTCTTGCTGTCCCTGGCCGCTCGCACGGCGTTGGCGCGGGTGTTGGGGTTGTTGGGTGTTGCAACGCCGCAGAGTATGTAAACGTGATTCGTAATTCGTGATGCGTAATCTGTAGACACGAATCACGAATCACGAATCACGAATCACGAATCACGAATCACGAATCACGAATCACGAATCACGAATCACGAATCACGAACAAGGCTCCTATGACCGAAACGTACAAAGTACTCGTCAGCGACCAACTTTCCGACGCGGGGCTGGCGCCGCTGCAAAATGCCGACGGCATCGACGTGGTGGTAAAGACCGATCTCACGCCGGAACAGTTGATCGCCGAAATCCCCCAATACCACGCCCTTCTCGTGCGTAGCAGCACCCAGGTGACCAAAGATGTATTGGTCGCGGGCAAACGGCTGCTGGTGGTGGCCCGCGCCGGCGTCGGTGTGGACAACATCGACCTTGCTGCCGCCACACAGGCCGGCGTGATTGTGGTCAACGCGCCGACAGGCAATGTGGTGGCCGCGGCAGAACACACCGTGGCCATGCTTATGGCACTGGCGCGCAACATCCCACAGGCCGACAGCCATGTGCGCCAGGGACAGTGGAAACGCAGCCGCTTCATGGGTGTCGAAGTGCGCGACAAAGTGTTGGGAACGGTGGGGCTAGGCCGTGTCGCCCAAGAAGTGGTGGAACGCGCCAAAGGATTGGGTATGCGTGTCATCGCCCACGATCCCTACGTCACCGCCGACTATGCGGCGCAGCGTGGTGTGACCATGATGAGCGTTGACGATCTACTGGCACAGGCCGATTTCATCACCTTCCACGTACCGTTGAACGAAACCACACGCCACATGATTTCCAGCGACCAATTCGCGCAGATGAAACCAGGTGTGCGTATTTTGAACGTCGCCCGTGGCGGCGTCATCGATGAGGATGCGCTGGCTGCCGCCATTACGTCCGGCCATGTTGCCGGCGCAGCGCTGGACGTCTTTGAAGAGGAGCCACTCGGACGCGAAAGCCCCCTGCGTAAGCTGTCTCAGGTGGTCCTCACGCCACACCTGGGGGGAAGCACCGTCGAAGCACAGGAAAAGGTCGCCGTGGACGTGGCGTTGCAGGTGCTCGACGTCCTCGAAGGACGGCCCGCCCGCTACGCCGTCAACGCACCGATTTTGCCGCCCAAAGCGCTTGATTTTCTGATTCCCTACATCGACCTGGCGGAACGCATGGGCCGCTTCCTTCGTCAGATGAACACGCAAGGCATCGACCGCCTCGAAGTGACAGCCCATGGATCTCTGGCCGATCACAATATCGACTACATCGTCGCCGCAGGCATCAAAGGCGTCCTGGCCAACGTCGTCGAAGATCGGGTCAACATGATCAACGCCCGGCTGCTGGCCGAACGACGCGGTATGGAAGTGATGGAACGCAAGATCCACCATCATCAACACGATCACTATGACAATATGCTTACCTTGCGCGCCACCAGTGGCGAGGAACAGCGCACCGTGCGCGGGGCCATCTTCAACGGGGTGCCAAACCTGGTTGCCATAGACGATCTCTGGGTGGAATTCCCCGCCGAAGGACATTTGTTGCTCACGTCCCATCGCGATCGGCCGGGCATTATCGGTCGCGTAGGCACTTTGCTGGGCCAGTCCGATGTGAATATCAGTTTCATGCACGTGGGTCGCCAGGGGCCGCGCGGCCAATCCATCATGGTGCTTGGCACCGACGAACCAATTCCTACCACTGTGGAAGATGTGCTGTCCGAGATCGACGATATTCGTTGGATTCGAGCTGTCTATCTTTAATCCTAGATAACTGTTCAGACGCAACGCACCGGCCAGGAAAGCGCCCGACGTTTCCATCTGATGCCAGTCGGCATGTCGCACTTGAAATAGAACAGTTACAATCCTAGATTCAGGAGCCACTGACAGTACCTCATGGCAAGACACAATCACCGCAGCGAGGATAACCTCGCCGCTGCCTCTGCGCAGAACCATATCGACCTGAACCGCCGCCGCAAGGTGACAGCCTCTCTTTTGGTGATGTCACTGATCTGGCTAGGGCCGATCCTGGCCTGTGGCAGTTTCCAGCCTCGGCCTACGCCCACCCCAACCCCTGCGCCGACGCAGGCGGCTGCGGCAGGCGCACAATCGGGCGCGCCCATTCCTACCGATACGCCCGTCATCATTATCGAACCCACCGCCACGCCAACGCCCGAACCGACAGCCACGTTCACGCCGACGCCGCTACCCGGCACCGTGCTGGCCGTGGGGGAACCTGCCCGGGTTGTTGCTGCCGGCGGGCTGAACATGCGCGATGCACCTGCTTCTAGCGGCACTTTGTTGCTGCAATTGGGTGTTGGGCAGCGGGTGAATGTGCTGGAAGGGCCTGTTGAAGCAGACGGCTTCACCTGGTGGCGCGTTGACGATGGACAAGGCAACATCGGCTGGGTCGCCGACGGCGATGACACGGGTGAATGGCTTGCACCCGCTTCCGGTGGTGAGGTCGTCCCGGTCAACCGCGCACCGCGCGTCGGTGACCGTGTGCGCGTCACCATGGACGCCAACCAGCAGCTCTCGATCCGCAGTACACCGGGGACGAATGCAACGGTACTCACACGAGTCAACACCGGCACGGAATTTACCGTCCTCGCCGGGCCGCAGTCGGCCAATGGCTTCATCTGGTACCAGATCCGCTCAGACGATGGGCAGACGCAAGGCTGGGCCGCCGACGGAAACGATACGACACGCTGGTTGAGTCCGCTAGAGTAAGAGCACGCCCCTACAATACAAACAAGACGCCCGGGGAATCCCCCGGGCGTCTTCTCTTTTACCGCAACTCGAACTCGAACTCGCAATCTGCTACGGAATCACCAACATCTGCCCCACATAAATGTGATTCACGTTGACGATGCCGTTGACCCGCGCCAGGTGGTGCAGATCTACGCCGTAGTGCGCCGCAATCACACTCAAGTTGTCTCCCGCTTTGACGGTGTAGTAGACCACCCCTGTCACCGGTGGCTGCGGCTTGCTGACAGGCGGATGGACAGGCGGCTGCACCGGTAGGTGGACCGGGGGGTAGACCGGCGCAACGGCACCGCCGCAACTTGGCACCTTGAGCACCTGCCCCACAAAGATCAGGTTCGGGTTGCTGATCTGGTTGGCCGATGCCAGCGTCTGCGTGGAGATGTCATACTTCGCTGCAATGTGCGCCAGGGTGTCGCCCGGTTTCACCACATAGACACAAGTCGCCGGCGGATGTGGAGCGACCGGTGGGTGCACCGGTGGGTAGACAGGATGTGTCACCGTGGTGGTGCAATGACGCAGGCTGATGTTGTCGAGGTTGAGGTCTAGTTCGGTTTCAGGCACACCCCACTTCATCAAGCCACGGATGAAGATCGTGATCTCGTGGGAAGGGGCCACGAACTGCAACGTGGCCGTCTTCAGCGCGCCGGGATCCTCGCGCACGTAGATCGGCCCTAGATCCAGGCCCTGCCAGTTGGTTACTGCTTGCCACACACTAGAACGTCCTGTAGTGTAACCCCAGTGCGCCTCAAAGCGGTAAGGATCGTCCCCGCCGCCGGTGCCGCGCAGCAGGCCGGTGACAGACAACTCGTAGCTTTTGCCCGGCGTCAGGCCACCGATCACCTGGTAGAGGCCGGCCACACGGTCGCGATCGCCCTGGCTGATGCCTTTGGTGTTGATCTCGATCAACTGTCCATGCCAGCCCGAGGCGACAACACGTTCCCACTGCTCGTCGTAGAAGCCATAGTTGGCCGCACCGCCGTTGGTGAATGCGCCCCAATACGAGCCAACCATGCCATTGGCCGCTTGATAGAATCCACTTTCAAAACCGCCGTTAGAAATCAGTTCATAGCCGCTGCAACTGGTTACAGACGGGGCGGTGGGGTGGACGGCAACCGGCGGCACTGCCGGATGATAAACCGGCGTTGCGATTGGGTGAATCACCGGCGTGGACGTGGGCGGGTGATAGCTGTAGACCGGCGGACCTGTCAACGCGATGGCATCGAGGTTGACGTCCAACTCCATTTCGGGCACGCCCCACTTCTTCACCACCCGCACAAAGACGGTGACATAGTCACCGGTGGTGCCGATGCCGGTGGCAAAATGGCTGAAACTTCCCGGTTCTTCGCGCGGATAGTAGGTGTCCCAACCTACGTCCTGCCACGAGACAACCTGCCGATAGTCTTTGGCGACGCCTTGCACCCACCCCACCTCTACACGGTAGCGCCAGGGATCGCCGTCCAATTCGGTGGTACGGATCATGCCTTTGAGGCTGAAGGTGTAGTGTGCATGCGGCACAACTTTCACCGTCTGGTAGATGCCGGCCATGCGGTCGGTGTCGCCCTCAAAACGGCCGCGCGTGTTGATCTCGATCAACTGGCTGTGCGCGCCGCTGGCGATCACCGAGCCCCACTGTTCATCGTAGAAGCCGTAATTGGCGCCGCCGTCGTTGGTGAAACACCCCCACGACTGGCCCACCACACCGCAGCCCGGCGTCGAGACGAAACCGTCTTCAAAATCCCCATTGTAGAGGACATTTACATCGCCCGCACTGGTGCGTGCCGTGTTGCCCACGATTAGCAACGCAATCACTACCGCAAGGACGCTTACCGCCGTCCACGCTCGCCGCTGCCGACGTGGATGGATCGCGCGCCAAAACGCTTTTGCATTCATCAACTTAACTCCTTGTTCATCTGATTTTATGGGTGAGAGAGAGGATGAAAGTAGAGAATCTTTCGTCCAACTGTCGGTTAAGGCGGATGGTGCTACAGGATGGTGGCATGATCCAAGAGGTAGACCGATCTGGCGTATAGGGGTTTGCGTTGGGGCGGCAGCAGCGCTGTCTTTTGGTGAAAACCCCTTCCGCCCCAACGCAAACCCCTACAGTTACACGACAGATACCTTAACGCCATCATACCATGCACTTAAGGTGGAAACAAGCACTATTTTTCGGTAAGTTGTAGGAGCTTTTGAGAGACACACTGTCTACCATGCCTTTGGAGTCGTCGCCACTGTCCCCCGCGTAAGGACGTTTTATCCTTCGGGCGCATTTGTGACGTTTTTAACGATGAGGTGGGGCGACGATGGGAAGATGCGACGAAACAAGCAGGCGAAGGGATAATCCAATCGGGGTGCACAGGCTTGCGCGTTGGTTATTGCTGGTTGCTCTCCTTCTTTCGTGTGCATTTGTTGGGCGGCAGGTGGCTTTCGCCGACAATTACCTTCCCGGAAGTGGGCAGGGTGAGGTTGATCCTTCTGCCAAGTTACTGCCCGCTTCCGGGAAGGTTGCCCAACCCCAACCGGATCGCCCGATCGGCTTTCACATCCAGCGCGGTGACGCACAACACTTTGCCGCCGCCCACAGCGCAGGTGCCTCGTTTGTGGTGATCGTCTTCAGTTGGGAAGACATCGAACCGACGCCGGGCTACTTCTACTGGGAACAGGCCGACACCGCCGTGCGCACAGCCGCCTTTTACGGCATCGACATTGTCGCCCGGCTGGATCGAGCGCCGGCGTGGGCGTTGGATGCTTCCACACTGTCGCCGTGGAACCCTGATGCCTACGCCGGTTTCACCCGCCGTGTGGCCGAACGCTACGCCGATCAACTGGCCGCTGTGATCCTATGGAACGAACCCAATCTTGCCCTGGAGTGGAACGGTGAGATCCCCGACGCCGCGGCTTTCGTCTCGCTCCTCGCTGCCGCGCACGACGCCATCCGCAGTGTTGACGGCGACCTGCCCATCCTGCTTGGCGGCCCCGCCATGACCCTGGGCGATGGCGTCAACGCTGTGGACGATCTGCGCTACCTCGACCAACTCTACACCGCGGGCGGCGGCGCATTCTTCGACGGCGTGGCCCTGCATCCCTACGGTTTTGGCCGTCCGCCACAGGACCCGCCCGCGCCGGATCGCCTCAATTTTCGTCGCCTTGAATTGCAACTGGCTGTGCTCGAACGCTACGGCGACGGCGACAAGCAACTCTGGATCACCGAGGCCGGTTGGCGCACCGCCGCCCCCGATCCCCGCGACGGCTGGCAGGTGGTGACCCCCGCGCAGCAGACAGCGTACGCCCTGGCCGCCTTCGACTGGGTCTGGCAGAACTTGCCCACCCTGCGCGGCTTCGCCTTCTGGGAACTCAACGCCCAAGGAGACAGCTACGGCTACGATCTCTGGCACGGCGACGACGACCGCTCCGATCTCTACGACGTGCTCGTGGAGACCTGCCCCACCCGTCGCAGCGATTGTGCAGCGCCGGCAGCTCTCAATGTCACCGAATCTGCCACCGAATCTGCCACCGAATCTGCCACTCAATCCACCACTGTGCCCATCCTCGCCACGGACGTTGCCGTGCGGCTGGGCGACCGTGGCGAACTGCACCCCCACTGGGTCCACCTTTACAACAACGGGCGCGACGTCAGCCGCACGTGGACAGGCGAGTTCTTCGCCTCCGCAGCACAGGCGCAGACAGCGCTCACCCTCGTCCTCGAGACGATGCAGGTGGATCAACCCACCACCCGCCTTTCCATCAACGGCGCGTGGATCGGCAACCTGCGCCCACGCAGCACCCTCGACGCCACCAGCACCTGGGTCTCGCAGCATTTCACTGTCCCCGCCGGTGTGGTGCAGGCAGGGGTGAACCGGATCACCGTCGACGTGGGGCTGCGCACGTCGACGCGCCAATATGGCTGGTGGCGTTACGAAAACTTCCAATTTCGTAACCTGCGCCTGATCCCCGCTCAGGAGCAGACGCCTACGCTCACGTGGGCAGCGCAGCCATCCCCTGGCGGCTGGAGTGTCATCACCCGCCTGCGCAAAGACGACGACAATCTGTGGGCCGTGGCCAACCGCGCCGGGCAACTCTGGCACCTGCCCGCCGGCGCGGAGGACGCGCGCAATCTGGCGGCGGATCGTCCTGATCTTGTTGTGGTGGACGTGGCACCCGCGCCCGAAGGGCTGCTGGTGGCGGCTACGTCGGGCCTCTTCCTGCGCGGCGACGACGCCTCCTGGCAGCAGATCGAGATTGCCGCCGCCGGCATCCCCCAATTTGTGGCCCCCGCGCTGGGTGGCTTTGTGGCCAGCTTCGAAGACGACGGCCTCTGGCGCGCCCCGAACGCCACAGGCCCCTGGCGACGCTTCGGCCTGCCCGATCAAACGCTTTTTGACCTTGTTGAATACGGCAGCGCGCTGTCGCGCGTCCTCTATGTGGCCGGCGACGGCGGCATTTTCGTTTGGCGCACGTCACGCCCTACGTGGCACCAACTCCCCGCCTTTCCCCCAAACGCGCCTGGCCGTCAGGGGCAGATCGCCGAAGCCTTCACCACCCGCCTCTACCCCATGCCCAACGGCGGCCTGCTCGCCCGCAACCAGGATCGCCTCTGGCAGTGGACGGGCGCTGCCTGGCGCGCCTACGGCCCCGACGCCGTGCAGGGGCGGCTGGTGGCGGCATATGCGGGGCTGGTGGGCACGGCAGAGGCCGGGGTGTGGCAGATTGACGGCGACGAATGGCGACCTTTGACCGACGACTGGCTGGCTCAGGTGGAAGTGATGGATCTTGCCGTGTGGGGTAATGGTTGGGTCGCGGCCACGTCGGCCGGTCTACTCTCCAGTGTGGACGGCACAAATTGGCGCAATATTGGCGGCTTGCCGCCGGTGACCACCGATTTGATCGTGGATCCGAACCAACCGGCACGCCGGCTGGCGGCAACGCCTGCCGGTGTCTGGCGCAGCCACGACAGCGGTGCGACGTGGACGCCAATCAGCCCGCCGTGGGTGGTCAACGATCTCGCCTTCGACGGCGGTGGGCGGCTCTACGCCGCCACCATCTTCGGGGTACAGTGGACCGACGACGTCACGGTCGCCGCACCGCTGTGGCAGACGGGGGCAGGCATGGAACGTGTCTTTTTCTTTGGTGTTTCACCTGCGCCAGGTGACGCGGGTGACGTGTGGGCAAGCACTTGGGGCAACAACGTGGGGCGTAGCGACGACCGTGGCGCAACCTTTGCCCCCATGCACAACGGCCTCGAAACCCTCTCCGCGCTCGACGTCCTCTGGCATGACACATCGGGGCAGGCCACGATTGCCACCATTGAGGGGCTGTACCGCACCGACGACGGCGGCGCAAGTTGGTTCAAACTCCCTGGGCCGCTCATGGGGCAGAGTGTCCACGCGCTGATGCAGGGCGAAGACGGCGTGATCTGGGCCGGCGCTGCCGACGGCCTCTGGCGCAGCGACGACTACGGCGTCACCTGGCGGCGAGCGACCGGCATGGGCGCCCACACCGTGATCAGCCTGGGGCGCGCTGAACTTGGCGGCGCGTCCATTTTATGGGCGGGGACAGAATACAGCGGCCTCTGGATGAGCCAGGACAACGGAGCGAACTGGGCGTGGGCAGGGCCTGTAGATACAAGCGTGTACAGTGTGATCGTGGCCGAAAATTTGATGTTGGCAACGGATCAGGGAGTCATCAGTCTTCATTCATTGCTTGTACCGGCACCGTGACCCGCACCGTTGTCCCCTTGCCGGGGTGGCTGTCAATTTCGAGGGTGCCGCCGACCTCGCTGGCACGTTCGCTCATGCTGACGATACCCAAATGTCCTTTGCGAGCGAATTCGATCCAGCGATGGGGTAGGCTGAAGCCTTTGCCGTTGTCTTGGATTGCCAGTTGGAGTGAACTGTCGTTGCTTTCAAGGTGGATGGAGACAGTGGTGGCCTCGGCATGTTGGAGAACGTTACGCAGGGCTTGTTGCTGGATTCGATAGAGCGTGATGGCGTTAGTTTCGTGTAGCCAGGGGAGATCGTCGGGTGCAGACAAGGTAATGTGTAAATTGGGGTACTGCATGTGAAGGCGTTCGTTGTATGCCTGAATCGCTGCTTTAAGACCAAAATCGGCCAGAATCGGTGGGCGTAAATCGCCGACAATGCGACGCAACGTCTGGTTGATGTGTGTAATCTTTTGCCGGAACTGGTGAACGGTCTCGCTCAGCTCTGCGTCTGGGTAGGTGAGGTTGAGGTGCGTGAGATCGTAGGTAAGCGCGGTGAGATCCTGTAGCGCGGTGTCGTGGAGTTCGTGGGCAAGGCGTAGGCGTTCGGCTTCGCGGCTTTGGGCCAGGCGACGGCGCACTTCGGCCAATTCTTGCGCAGTACGTTCCTGTTCAAGCAGGGTCGTCTGGAGTTGTTCATTGAGACGACGCAACTGGGCGGTGCGTTCGGCCACCTGTCTTTCCAGGTGCGCATGTGTTTGGCGCAGCGATTCCTGTACCTGTTTAAGTTCGGTGATGTCTTCAACAATCGCGCCCATGCCGATGACTTCGTCTTCAAGGCGGATGGGGTAAAAGTGTTCACGCCAGACTCGCTCTCTCTCTGGATCGGCGGGTGTGCTGCCGTAGATCTCGACGTTCATGGCGGGCACGCCGCTCTCCATGACACTGCGCATAAAATGTTCGACGTTGTGAATGTCTTTGATTTCGGGGAGTATTTCGCTGGGGTGTTTGCCGATGTGTGCTTCAATCGGCAGGCCGTTAATGTCAGCCAGCGATTGGTTCAGGCGTAGGAAGCGGGCTTCACGATCCCATACACCCAATCCCAACGGTGCAGAGTCGAAGAGAGACTTGATCAGCGCTTCTGTTTCGCGCAGTGTACGATCTTCTGTGACAAAGGCTGTCACATCCACCGCCGCGGAGACAACGCCGATGGCTTTGCCCACGTCGTTGCGCAACGTGTCAATAATCATGTCATAGACGTGCATCCCATCAGACAGCGGGACGTGTACCGTCTGCCGAATGGGCTGCCCTGTGCGCAAGACTTGTTGCTTGAGTTCGGTGAGCAAGCGCCCGACCGCGTTGGGCTGTAGTTCGTCGTCGCGCTTGCCGAGGACCTCTTTATCTGCATAATCCGGATGTACGTTGTAGAACCAGGTGTAACGTAGCTCTGCGTCGGCGTAGGCAAGCACGAGACGCACGCGTTTTAGTGTGTCTTCAATGTGCTTTGTGTGGTTTGGATCGTCAAAGTTCCCCGCGAAACCGCCTCGAAAACTCATGGAGTGTCTCCTTTGATGATTCCCTAAACTAGGGGATCGCCCGTAGCGCCGCATCGAGGACAAGGACAGCTTTCCAATATTCGTCTAAATGGATGTGTTCGTTCGGTGTGTGGTCGAGGCTGCTGTCGCCGGGGCCATAGGCAAGAATGGGGCAACCCCACACCGGCCCCACCACGTTCATGTCGCTGGTGCCGGTTTTCACCACGAAGGCTGGGCGTTGCTCGTGTTGGCGCAGTGCGGCGAGGAAGGCGCGCACGAGGCTGTTATTGCGATCGCTGCGCCAGGCCGCTTCATGACCGAGCATTTTCAAGGTGATTTCGTTGAGCGGCCCGGCAAAGTGGAGCGAAACCGGTTGCGCCGGGACGATCTGTGGCACTTGGACCACTGTGTTTTCGTCTTGGGCGGCTTGTGCAGCCCAGTCGGCCAGATTGGCGACGAAGGCGTCTACATCGAAATCGACGGGGAGCCGCACACCGGCGCGGGCGTAGACGTGATCGTGCATGGCCTCGTCTGTCCACGTGCGCAGGTCGCGCAGGCTGGGCAGCAGTTGATCGAAGGCACGTTCGCGATCCTGGTTGAAATTGGCGGCGTAGGCGTCGAGGTGATTCCAAAAATCTACGGCCAGGGAAGCAACGCCGCGTTCGGGGCCAGCGGTGTGGGCCATGGGCTGGCTTGCTTCCATCTCCACCAGGAGACGTCCTTTGTAGCCGAGGGTGAGGCGCGACCATCCACTGGGTTCACCGATGATACAGGCTGTGGGGATCGCTTCGTGGACGCCGTCAAAACGGGCGGCGATGAAGCGAGCGCCTTTGCTTGTGGCGGCTTCTTCTTCCACTGCGCCGACGACGACGAAACGGACGTCGTGTGCGTGCGCCCAGGACGAACCGACTCGGGCCACCGCCGCGGCGAAGGTGGCCAGCGGTCCTTTGGCATCGACGCTGCCGCGCCCGTACAGCACAGGGCCGGCGTCGCTCTCTTCGATGCGCACGGGGATGTTGCCCGGCACTGTGTCGATGTGGCCAAGCAGCACCACCGTGGACGCTGCCTGTGCCGAGCCCATTTCACCCACGGCGTTACCGGCAGCGTCTACGTAGGCGCGGTCATAGCCTAGCATGGCCATGCGCTGGGCCAGCCAGGCGGCGGCTTCGGCTTCGTGGTGGCTCAACGAGGGGACGGCAACCAGGCCGTGAAGTAGGTCTACGGCGATGGGCTGGTCGAGCATGAACTGTGTCTGGGCTGAATCGGTCATGCGTGGCCCTATTCCTCGTCGTCGAAAAGATTGCCCAACTCGCGCTCCCAGATATCGTCCAGGGGCATGAAGGAGCGTTCGGTAAACTGACGGTTCAGCTCGTCCATATACTCACGAATGTTGAGTTGCGGCATCTCGCCGGCCAGTTCATCGATGTCTGAGTCAATCGAGGTAAGCAGTTCATCGCTTTTGCGGCTCAAGTCTGAGAGGCTGACGCCCAGATCGAACATGTGGTTTACACGACGCATGATGTCGTACCACGCTTTGTAGTCACTTTCAATGCGGATGCCCTGGGCCGGTGACCCGATCTGGCCGAATTCGTAGGCAGGTACAAAACCATGAAAGGTGACACATTCCAGGGTGCGTTCCTTGGCCTTGCCCACCAAGAAGGTGCCTATGGTCGTGCCACCCTGGTAATTCGAGAAACGCACAGCGTACTCTTGCAGTTCGGGGTACATTGTCTGTAGGCTGTAGCTACACGAGACTTCGCGATCCTTGTCGTAGGGCATTGATCCGTAGACGCCACCCAGGATGACCACACGTTTCACGCCGAGTTTTTCCACGACGTCGAAGAAGGCGTCGGCGTAGCTGTCTTCGTTGACGTGTGGCTCTTCGCCCAAGAAGAGCACCAGCCCGCGTTCTTCGTCGCCCGTGTAATAGAATTCGTTTGTGCGTTGGCTCATGGAAACCACAAAGCCATCTTTCATCTGCACCTCAGGGCGCAGCAGGTGATGGGTCCCCGGTAATTGGAACAGATAGAACCCATCCGGGCCGATTTCGCCGATTTTGCGTGCACCGGTCTGCTCCACCAGGTAAGCAGGCAGCCCCGAAGAGATGGAGCCTGCATCGGCCCATTGGTGCCAGCCTGCAATCATGAAGATAGTTTTCGCAGTGGGGGTTTCCCATAGTTTGACCGAATTTTCCATTTTAGTAACCTTCTTTACGTGATTCGTTCAATCGAATGGTCCTTCAATTATAACGGACAGCATCTACCTATACAACCGTTTTTGCAGTAAGGAAGATTTTTAAGTGTGAAAAGACGGCAAAACGAGTAAGGAATAATGAGTCGTCCAGAAGCCACATTGCCTCTGGACGACTCATTATTCCTTACTCGTTTGTTACAATCAACTGTGATATCGACTGTGATATCGACTGTGATATCGACTTTGATATCGACTTTGATGATGAGGGCTTAATTGTCTTCTGTGACAATTTCCCCTTCGGCGTTGACCATCCACCAGACTTGATCCTGGCCCTGGCCTAAGATATCGCCGGGCAGCAGATCGCCGATGAAGCGGTAGAGAGGACGGTCGTTGTAGGTGAGCTGTTGGGTGCCGTCCTCCCGATCAGTGGTGCCTAAGAGGCTTTCGTCAAGGCCGGCGCCGACAACGTCGCTGTCACCTGCTTCAATGGGCAGCCACATCGTTGTATCGATGCCTGCTTCGTCTCCACCATCAAAGGTGTAGAGCGTCAGCCCCTCGGCATCGATCAAGTAGGAACCCATGTTGGTGCTGCTGGCAAGATTCACCGTGCCCATGCCGTTTGCACTGCCGGTACCAGTCATCTCTTGGGTACCAGTCATCTCTTGGGTACCGGTCATGTTCCCAGTATCGGTCACGCTGCCGGTGCCGGTGATCCCTTGGGTGTCAGTCATGCTGCCGGTGCCCGTCATTCCTTGGGTGTCGGTGATTACACCAGTATCATCTTCTGCTTCCGTGGTAGGCGTTACATCTGTCTCCACGGTTGCTTCTCCGGTCGGTTCCACCGTAGCCACACCCGCTTCTGTTGTCACGTTGACGCTAGGTGCGCTCGGAGTAACGTCAGTCCCTGTGGTTGTACATGCCGCCAGAACAAGCGTGAATACGGTCGTCGACAATGTGGATGCAATTTTTCGTAGCATCTTTCCCTCCTGTTGGTGTTTACTGCATGCGCTTGAAGTACGTGTTTTTCGTGGGATGCAGCGGCCCACAATCCCATGCACTATGGTAGAGGAGGGGAGAATGGCTGTCTATCTATCATGATATAAGCTGAGGCAATCTCTGGATATGTACGCGGATACATTCGTAAGAAACTAAGGGGTTCATGGTCCATGAACCCCTCATCTGCTAATGGATCTGACGCTGCCCACTTCGTTCTTGAATCGGGCGACCTTGGAGAAAGTCTTCAACAATTGGGTTGAACAGTTCGGGGCGATCCCACATGGGGTTGTGCCCAGCCCGCTCTATGACGACGAAATCGGCCTGCGGAAGCTTATCGTAGAGACGCACACCGATATTCAGCGGCACTAGCCAGTCATGGTCACCCCAAACGACCAACGTCGGCGCGCGGACGAGTTCGATCTTGTGCGAAATGTCGCTGTGTAGCAATTCGTGTGCGGCGGCGTAGACGGTACGTGGACCGGCCTGCCAACCGTCGCTGACAAGGATAGGGAGGAAAGGACGTGGCATCTCTAGAACGGCACGGGCCAGGCGAATGGCTGTCTTGGCGCGGCTGCGGTCCAGCGGCAGTGCCGGTACGTCTACGAGTACCAGCCGGTCGACCTTTTCAGGGTAGCTGCCTGCCAGATCAATGCTGATGAAACCACCCATGGAATGCCCAATGAAGATGGCTTTTTCAATGCCGATCTGGTCCATCCATTCTGCGAGGAGTGAAGCCGCACGCGACAATTGAAAGCGCTGGCGGCGGCTGCGGCCAAAGCCCACCAGATCGATTATGTAGACGTGGTGGAACTGGGCCAGAAAATCGATGTTGTAGCGCCACCAACGCCCTGAACCCGAAAGCCCATGGATTAGCACCACAGGTGATCCCTCGCCGGTTTCGAGGAAATAGATACGGCTACCGCCGATGTAGCTGACGTGCTCTTGTAGGTTCAATTTATTTCACCAACAAAACGGGACATTGGGCGAGAATCCCAATCCGCTGGCTGATTGTCCCCAAATTTTCGCCAGGGTTGTCCGGGTCCACACGCCGCGAGGACATAACAATCAGATCGATCTTGTGTGTGTCTGCATAGTTCAAAATTTCGTCTACACGGTCACCGAAAACGATTTCACTGTTGGCCTGTGGTGCAAGCGCCAACAGTGGGGCGAACTTCTCCTGTGCTTGTGCTTCCAGTTCGTCGTAAAAGCTGTCCAACTCGCCGTGGCGGCTGGTTTCGGCGATCAATTCGATTATATGCAACAAGGTGATCTCTACCTTTGTCGACCCAGACAGGCTCTGCGCCACGGTCAACGCTTCCTGGTTGTGGGTGGAAAAATCGACTGGAATCAAGATGTTCTTGAACATAACGATCCCCCTTTGGTGGCAGATTTTATGACAGTTGTTTCGACCTTACTTCATTACAAGTAACAATACGTAATTATGTGAAGATAGTCGCGGCGCGTCAAATTTGCTGGAAATTAGCGCGCTGCGTTAAGTTGATGACAGCGATGTTTGCATCATTTTTCTATTCGCATCATTTTTCTAGAGGAGATTGTTATGACACAAATTGCCCCGAACCGCCTGACTGCGCTTGATGTTGTCCTTGGTGGGCTGATGCGCCGTTACAAGGAACGTGTCCCCGATGTGGGGGCGATTATCGATACAATGATCAACGCCGGCATCATCGAAGACGCCGGCGCCATTGAAAACGATCATATAGCTTTTCGTACTATGGGCGTGCCAAACCTGGGCATCGCCTCGTTGGAGCGGCTCTTTTTGCACTATGGCTACGAAAAACGCGACTACTACAATTTCCCGGCTAAAAAACTCGACGCCTTCTGGTATGCACCACCTGCTCCCCGTTACCCACGCATTTTCATCAGCGAACTGCGTGTCCACGAACTGTCAGCCGAAGCGCAGAGGCTCGTCTATGCCTACACCAACGAAGTGAGCGCCGATCCTGTGGATCAACTCGATCTCGATGACGGCGCGGCCGTTGACGCTTTCCTCCACGCGCCGCTGTGGCGCACCCCCACTTGGGACGATTATCGGCAGTTGCAGGCCGAAAGTGAGTACGCCGCCTGGGTGATCTATAACCGCTACTACCTCAACCACTTCACCGTCAGCGTACACAACCTGCCCGACGGCTACAACACAATCGAGCAGTTTAACGCGTTCCTCGAAGCGCATGGTTTCAAGCTCAACGATTCCGGCGGCAAGGCCAAGCAAAGCCCCGACGGTAACCTGATTCAGAGTTCCACAGTGGCCGAAATGGTGGACGCTGAATTTGCTGATGGACATGGTGGCAGCACCGTTCAACGCATTTCGGGATCCTACGTGGAATTTGCCGAACGCCGCGTTTTGGCCGACTACGCCGATCTGCCCGAAGACGTCGTCACCCGCGCCCACCGTCGCGAAGGATTCGAAGCCGGCAACGCCGACAAAATCTTCGAGAGCACCTACAGCAGCCAAACGGCGAAGCGTTGAGAGAGGTGATTGATGACTGGTGATTAGGTTTTGAAACTCGGTAGTGACATTGGGCTCACATATTAACGCAACCCGCTGATTTCTGAAACTTGTGGCCTGTCATCTCGTCGCTTCGGCTGAAATTTGCGGCGGAATGCGCGATCCGCACCGCCGAGGATCGGCCTACCGTGGCCAAAACAGGCGACATCGAAGGAAAATTCGCCCAGGCGCGCCGCCGTCCGCTGCCCAAGGGCGAAGTCTTCGTAGGCCAGGTGATGGCCCAAGTTGGGGATGTTGAGTGCCGTATCGGCCGCAAAGAGGACGCTACGTGCTTCCCACAACAAGGCAATCTGACCGGCGCAGTGTCCCGGCGCATGGATCACCCGTAGCCCGCCTGCTACTGGGATCAGATCACCATCTTCCACGGTCATGTCGATCCGGGCCGGGGCGATGTTGTGGGGTGTTGGCTCAATGATGAAGCGGTACAAGATTCGACCCAGCAGGGTGGGCGATGGCGTCAATGGGCGCATGGCGTCGCCACGCTGCGCTAGTGCCGCGTCGACGGGATGCATAATCGTCTGTGCATTACTTACCGTTTGCAGCGCTGCCAGGCTGCCTGCATGGTCGGCGTGTACATGGGTGACGATGATGTGGGTGAGATCCTGAGGTGTGTGGCCCAACTGGACGAGGGCAGTGCGAATCGCCGTCTCGTCTCCGGGCGAACCGGTGTCGATGAGCACCAACGCGTCGTCGGTAGCGATCAGGTTGACGTTCACCCTGCCGAGTTCAATTGTATAGAGTCCATCGCTGACTTTTTGTATCTTCATGATTGCCTCCAATTTGATGTTGACACTGTCTATATTGATTGTACTTTGAGATATGGACATTGTCAATATTGAGCTAGAAGCATTTACTTCGTCTTTTGTGTGGTTGATTGGGGGGAAGGTGGTAGTGCGTAGTACGTAGGCAATGTCATTAAGTAAAGCACGGAGTAAGCACACCCTCGTGCGGCTGTTTCGGTGTTAGACCCGCACGAGGGCGTGCTTACTCCGCGCTTATTCGAGTACTGGTCACTTAACTAAATGACATTGACTACGCACTACGCCTTATGCCACGACATGGCCTCGCCGCGCACGAGCCGCGCCCGTCTTTCGTATGCGCCGGGCCATTCCACAGGCAGATCGCCGTTTGCCACCATCAAGGTAAGCGGGTTGACGCGTGTCTTCAGCGGTAGGTAGATGCGCTGCCGTTTGCGCGCCGACTCGAAGAGCGCCATCATCACCTCTTGTACGGCGCGGGCGCGGTCGGCGCTGCTAATTGGGTTGTTGATGTGGCCTTCCACCCAGTCGATGGCCTCCTGGCATTGGTGACCCCAACAGTCGTGCCACGGCGCTTGTACGTCGACCCATCCTTGGGTGGATGAGTTGAGGTAGCGTACGGTGCCGATCTCGTAGTTGTAACGAGCGGAGGGGACTTCAGGTGTATACATAGGCGCATCGCTGGGGATGACATCGTCGGGGTGGTGGGTGATATCCAGTTCCATGATGCCGTCGGTGCCGATGACGCGGCAGCCCTGGCCGATGCCATGTACCAGGTTGCCCTGGATCAGGATTGTGGCGCCGTTGTCACAGCCGGCGAGGCCCAGACAGGCGTCTTCGGCGGGGAGGCCGCGCTCGAATTGATCGGTGGTGCGCTCGGCCGCGCCCATCACCCATTCCACGTTGGGTTCGTCCATGAGGAAGAGGGCCAGCCGAATGTTGTGGGAATTGGTGTTTAGGATGTTGCCACCGTCGTCGATCTGTACCTGGGTCACCTTGCCGATGACGCCCTGACGGATCAGATCGCGAGCCTTGAGCCAGGTGGCATGATGTGGACGCTGGTAGGCAATGATCAGTTTGACGCCGTTGCGGTCACAGGCGGTAAGCATGGCGTCGGCTTCGCCCAGGTCCACGGCCATCGGCTTCTGACAGATAATGGCTTTGGGCCGGCGCGCTGCTGCGGCGATCACCATCTCGGCATGTTGCTGATGCCAGGAGCAGACGTCTACAAAATCGGGGCGTTCGATGTCGAGCATTTCGCGGTAATCGGCGTACCGATGCTCCTCGCCCACGTTGAAGAAATCGCCGAACTCGCGTCGGGCGTCGGGATTGGTGTCGGCGAGGGCGGCGATGTTGGTGGGATGGCCGGGCAGGCTCAGCCATCCCCGGGCGTGGACGCGGGCAATGATGCCGCAGGCGATGATGGCAGTGCGGTATTGACTCATTGTGTCGGATCTCCTTGTGCGTAGGGTAATGCTGTGGGTGGGGTATGAGTAACGAGTAATGAGTAAGGCAGAGGTCAAGCGACCTCTGCCTTACTCATTACTCATTACTCATTATAACCAGAATGGCGCAACTGTGCACCTGGGGTTCGTCTACGCATTCTTCAATCATCAATCATTCTGCGCTTACTGCGTAGGGGCGAAGATCATACTCCCACTGTCGAACTGGATTTCGAGGATGAGGTTGCCTTCTTCGGTGATGAAGTAAGAACCCACCTGGCTAAGTTGCTGCATGAAAGCGTCTGCCTGCGATTCGTCGGGGCATCCCATCAGGGTGATGGCAATGGCGCCAAAGGAGAGCAAGTTGGCTTCTTGGGTGTACGGCCCTGAGCCGCTGTTGCAATCGGCCTGAATGGCGACGCTGCCGTCGGTGGCAAATTCCAGCGTGTAATTGGCCGGGGTGGCAGGCGTGGTGGTGGAGTCGTCGTTCATCTGGGTACGTTGCCACTGCCAGACGACGCCTGTCAATTCGTTGTCTGTGGCTTCGCTGGAACCATCCTCCGTGCCTGCCTCTCCTTCTACAGGCGCTTCGCTACCGTCATCATCTGTGGACGACGGCACGGATCCCACCATTATTTCCACATCGCTGCTGGGTGCGTCCATTGTAAGCACGGGGATGAGGGTGTCTGAAATGAAGAGAAGCTGCCCCTCAAGTTCAATGAACGCCTGCATGGCGTAGCGGTTGCTGTCGACAATCTGAGCCGGATCGTAGGTCAATTCGAAGGGAAAGGGCACTTGCTCGCCTTCGGCGGTGATCACTTGCTCGGCAATGAGTTCGGAGGCTGCATCGGCGCGAGAGACATCGACGAGGCGCACAGTGATGGTTGCGCCTGTTGGCAACGCAATTCGCTCCACATAGGTGACGGTGCCGGTGAGGGCTGCTTGTGCTGCTGGCTCAGCAGTGGCGCTTGGCGCAGTTTGGCCCATTGCGCCGTCGCCCTCGCTTGAGGCCGGGGTGAAGGTCATTACGCCGGTTCGAGTGCTAATGCGCAATGTGTCGCCTTGGATGCTGTACGATCTTGCGTCGGTCAGGCCGGCGGCGAAGTCGTCGACGAGCGAATCAGGTGGGCAGGCGACGATGCTATCGTCCATCATGCCAAAGGTTAGTTGATCACCTGCGATGACATAGCTGCCGGTGCTGCGATTGCAGGCGCCGATCTGGGCTGTCACAGTGCCATTTTCGCCAAAGGCCAATGAATACTCGGCTGAGTTGTTGGGCTTAAGCACAGCGCCGTCACGTGTTGTGATTTGGGCAAGTTCCCAAACAGAACCAGTCAATCCGGCGTCGCCGACGATATCGCCTGCCATTGCAGGCTCGGCTGTCGGCGCAGCTTCTTCGCCTGTTGCCGCGGGTGTCGCTTCTCTAGATGGCTGTGGGCCGATACAGGCTGCCGGCAGGGCAAACAGCGCCAGCAGCGCCACAATTTTGATCCATCGATTCGGGGTAAACATACGTCGTTCCTTTCAATTGTTGTTGATATGTTTGCAACGGGTCCTGTATGATGACGGTTGAGATGATGGAAAAGTTGCATGGATACCCAAGAAACAAACGAATCTTGTAGGGGTATTTCTTTGGTATGTTCACTCCGATGAATTTGTTATAGTTTGTCCAAGTTTGTTGAAGTTTTGCGGACGGAGTAGCGAAATATATTGACACCAACTAATAAGTATATGATTCTGTTTATGTTACTTATGTGAAAGTGTATACATTTGCCGATGTCTGCACAACATCTGTAGGGTTATTTTCAGAAACTTCGATTGCGTTGCTTGTGCCAGTTGCCTCAGGGGGCGAGCATAGGTATACTTTCTCCACATTTTGTGCCCGTTTTCTCCACCTTCAAACACTCACCGAATCGTATCCGCATAATGCTTGACCAACCGCTGCTATTGCTGTTTGTTGTTTCATTCCTGTTGAACCTTGTGTTCGCAGGCGTACTGATAGGGTCGGCGCGTCAAAATCAGCAGCAGCGCGAGGACGAGCGTACCCGGCATCAGCAAGAACGAGACAAGTTGAGACAGGACCTAAAGGATCGGCGTCAGCAGATCAAAGAATGGAAGACAGAGGCGAAGGATCTGTTGGATCTACAAGACAAAGCCCTTGATGAAGTCGTACGGTTGACGGCGTTTTTCGCCCGTACAGAGACTTACTTCAAAGAAAAGCAACGCAACGAGTGGTTGGCGGTTCGGCAGAGCATTGACTACAGCGGCAGAGAGGATGTCAACGCCCGCTTTGTCCACCCTCTGTTACTTTTTTTGCGCTATTCGGACGGCCAACTGAGCCACAACTTCTTCATCAGTTGGACCCCGAACTCGGGCATTCCACAGGATCTGGTGGTGGATTGGACGGTCTACAAGTCGACAGCGCAGCAGAAGGATCAGGTGTGTTTCTTTGTGTACACCGTTGATCCCAAGCGACCTATTCGCACAGATGACGTGGAAGAGGCCGCCCACAGAGCGGTTGGCCTCCAGTCTAGTTTGGGGGTTGTCACAAACGGTGTACAGTTGCAGATCTATCGACTAGAAGTGACGCAACGTGATCTGCTCTTCGACTGCCCTGTTGCTGACCTCACCTTTCGCTGGCACCAGATCGAAGATCTCCTCGGCTTGGACAAGCTGATCGGCTTCCCGATCCCGTAGTTCACTTTGTTTGGTTACTGGCTACACGTTCGCCATAACGGCCACACACTTTTCATCAATCCTTGTATGGATCGCTGACGTCCGGCCCGGCCATTGCTACGCCCAACGGCCTGAGTGTGTGGGCGATGCGCACCGTCCCCTCGTGGTAGGCGAGCACTTCGGGCAGGCGTTTGTAGCAGTGGGGAGACTCATCGGTGCCGGCCCCACGCAGTTCTACGCCTACTTTTTGCACCCAATCGAACATCATTTCGCGGCTGATCTCGCCTTCTTTGATCACAATCTGTTGCCCCTTCTTCCAGCGAGAACGGCCCGCCGCCTGTGTGCGCGACATCACCCGCCCAGCGCCGTGGACGGTTGAATAGAGCGCCGTGCGGCTATCTTCGCTGTCCACGCCTTGGAGGATCACCGAAATGTTGCCCATGGATCCGCCTACAAAGCTGAGTTGACCGGGGAAAGCAGGCGTCGCCCCTTTGCGCACCACCCACAATCCCTGGCCGTTGTGTTCCTCGCGCCAGGCGAAGTTGTGATGGTTGTGCACCTCTTCCACAATTGACGCGCCCATCATCTCGGCCACACGCTGCGCCACCCAGTCGCGCCCGGCGTAGGCGTAACGACCGGCCAGGTGCATACAGGCCAGATACTCGGCCCCCAGCGCCGAATCGACGTCAAGCAGCACAGGATCGACGTTGATGCCGTCTTTGCCACCGCCTGCCTTGATGAAGTGCGTGGCCAGCCGGTGGCCCAATCCCCGCGAGCCAAAGTGGACGCCGATCCAGATCCGCCCTTGCTCGTCCTCGAAGATGTCGACGTAGTGGTTGCCGCTGCCGATAGTGCCCAATTGTTCCTGTGCCAGTTGCTTGTTCTGCCGCGCAATTGGGATCTGCCAGGCCGGATCGTCGAAGAGAGCATGGTCCACGCGCTCATCGTTCTTTAGCCCCATACCAAAGGAGAGCGTGCGCCAGATGTCGTCCATGATCGGGCCGATGCGGGCTTTCACTTCGGTTGCAGGTACATCTAACCTTACAGCTTTATTACCACACGCGATATCATACCCAACACCGGAGGGACTGATCTTGTCTGCATAGGCAACTACGCCACCAATCGGCACGGCATACCCCAGGTGATGATCGGCCATAAGCGCGGCTGCGTCCGCCTGCCGCGCACAGTTGAGGATCTGGTCCACAGCGTTCTGCTGCGGATCGCCCCAGACGGGGATGCCGTTGATTTTGCGATAGGTCATGAGTTGGTCCTTTCTGGAAGAAGCGATGAGGCGATTGAGAGATTCAGTAATTCACGATTTTGAAGCGGAGTAGGCATCCTCAGATGCCGGGTAGACCTGAAAAAGCCGCATCTGAGGATGCTCTCTCCGCAATTTCGTAGAGAATCGTGAAGTACTGAGATTAGGAGATTGGGGCTCACGTTGAGTACGCGATCCCCAATCCCTTAATCTCTCAATCGCCCAATCTCTTCTCTTATGTCGGCGTTTTCGGCCCGGGCTTTCCGGTCTTGAGCAAGTATTCTTCAATCGGCCCGATGTGCTCTTCGTAGTGTTCGTAGGTGTCACCGGCGATGAGTTCCCAGGGCGGCTCGCCGTTACGCCAGACATGGTAACGCTCGTCCTTGGGATCTTCGGGCAGGTGACGGAGGACGTCCATGAGCGCCTGGTGCGTCTCCTGTGCATCGGCCAACACATCGTGGATTGAACGCAGTTCATTGCGCTGATAGTTTTCGGCGTTCAGGGCGTCGACCTTTTCATCGGTCAAGCCTTCCTCTGGCCGCGAAACAGGACGACCATCGATGGTCTCCTGCATCCAGGTGAGCAGGTTGCTTTCCCAGAAGGTGATGTGGGCGATGATGTCCTTCACCGTCCAGCCCTCTTCAATGGGAATTTCGGTCATTTCGTTCTGTTCGAGCTGGGCCAGAGCGCGCTGAAAGCGCCACCAGCCGTCGCGGGCCTGCACCAGCATGTCATCTTTGTTGGTGGCTATTTCCATCGGGGGATCTCCTTGGTTTACTCTTCAATCAACACGGGAAGTCGTGTTTCGGCCAGCTCTTTTTGCAATTGACGATTACGCCGCTGGCTCACCAATAGGGCAATCAACAGGATGATGGACAGCACACCCAACAGGGCCGCGCCGACAGTGTCCTCTGGGGCGATGGTGACGGTGACCGGGTTGTAGTTGTTGCGTTCAGGTTTTTGACCTTCCATGAGGGGGCTCCTTAGGTAAAGTTTGTCAACGGATCACGCGTCTTGATTGTACCGTTGTGTGCTGCGTGGAGCAAGGGGGGAGAAGTGAAGGCAAAAGGCAAAGTGCAAAAGGCAAAGTGCAAAAGGCAAAGTGCAAAAGGCAAAAATGGGGGCAAGTGGCAGGTTTGCAGGTGGCAAGTGCAGATCGCAATCCGCAATCCGCAACTCGTCCCCCAATAGAAAAGGACGTGACCCCTCGCCACGTCCTTTTCTATCTTTTCTGGAGATCCATCAAAAGTGTTAAGATTCCCCAAAAATTTCGAGCTTTTCAATTTCATCGGTATTGAATCGTTGCCGTGCCTGCCAGAGATCATAACTACTCTGCATGGCAAGCCAACTTTCTGGTGATCTTCCAAGCGCCTTCGATAAACGCAAGGCCATTTCGGGGGTAACGCCGCTTTGCCCATTGAGCAAACGAGCAAATGTCGATGGCGCGACCTTGAGTTTGGCAGCAACCGTGCGTGCGCTGACGTTGAGTTCTATCAGATAGACTTCTCGAATAAATTCCCCTGGATGGGGAGGATTGTACATGCTCATCAGTGATAATCCTCGTAGTTGACCACATAAGCGTTGCCATCTATGAACTCGAACGTGATCCGCCAGTTTTTGTTCACATCGATTGCCCACAATCCATCTCTGTCACCTTTTAGTGGATGAAGCCGAAATCCAGGCAAGTTCAGGTCATCGATCGTTGTAGCGGTATCTAGAGCTGACAGTCGAATTCTGAGCTTCTGACGGTGAGATGCGTCAATGCCCGCAGCACTGCCGGTCTCAAAAAAATTCTTCAAGCCCTTATGTTTAAACGACTTAATCATAACGTATATTACAACAGTGTTGCATGTTGCGCAACGTGGAATAAATAGCTCAAAAAAGACCGGGCTGTTCGAGATCAGCCCGGTCTGAGATGCAGTGAAGCTACAGATCCGTCACACAGCCAAGCGACGCCGACGACACCGTCTTGATGTACTTGTAGAGGACACCACTGGTCGCCCGGTAGGGAGGAGCGATCCAGGCGGCGCGACGGCGTTCGATTTCGTCTTCACTCAGCGCCACAGACAGTTCGTTGGTTTCGGCGTCAATGGTGATGATGTCGCCGTTCTGCACCAGCGCCAGCAAGCCACCTTCCTGCGCTTCGGGGGTGATGTGGCCGACCACGAAACCGTGGGTGCCGCCGGAGAAGCGGCCATCGGTGATCAGCGCAACACTCTGGCCCAGCCCCGCGCCCATGATCATCCCGGTGATGGACAACATCTCGCGCATGCCCGGCCCGCCCTTCGGCCCCTCGTAGCGGATCACCACTACGTTGCCGTGGGTGACTTCGCCGTTTTCGATGCCTTTGAGTGTGTCCTCTTCGCAGTCGTAGACCACCGCCGGGCCAGAGAAGTGAGTGCCTTCCTTGCCTGTGATTTTGGCAACCGAGCCTTCTGTGGCCAGGTTCCCATATAGGATGCGCAGATGGCCGGTAGATTTAATGGGGTTGCTCACGGGCATGACGATCTTCTGATCGGTATCGAGATCTGGCATTGCTTCTAAATTCTCGGCGAGCGTCTTGCCGGTGACGGTCATACAGTCGCCGTGGAGCAGCCCTGCCCGCAGCAGCAACTTCTGCACACCGGGCACACCGCCCACTGACCACAGATCTTCCATCACATACTTACCGCTGGGTTTGAGATCGGCCAGGTAGGGCGTGCGGTTCGAAATTTCCTGAAAATCGTCGATAGTCAGCGGCACATTGGCCGTTTTTGCCATGGCCATCATGTGTAGCACAGCATTGGTCGATCCGCCCAAGGCCATGACGATGGTGATGGCGTTCTCAAATGCCTTGCGCGTCAGGATATCGAGCGGTTTGATGTCCTTTTCGAGCAGGTTGAGGATGGCCGGGCCGATCTGGAGACATTCGGCTTCCTTCTCGGCGCTCGTTGCCGGGTAGGATGAGCTGTTGGGCAGGCTCATCCCCAGCGTCTCGACGGCTGATGCCATGGTGTTGGCGGTATACATGCCGCCACAGGCGCCTGCGCCGGGGCAGGCGTTCTGCACCACAGCTTTAAGTTCCTCTTCACTGATGTTGTGGGCCATGTACTGCCCGTAAGCCTCAAACGCGGAGACAATGTCGAGCTTGCGCCCGTCTAGGAGACCGGGGCGAATGGTGCCACCGTAGACCATGATGCTGGGCCGGTTGAGTCGTGCCATCGCCATGAGGACGCCGGGCATGTTCTTGTCGCAGCCAGGGAGCGAAATGTTGGCGTCGTACCACTGTGCGCCCATTACTGTTTCGATGGAGTCGGCGATTACATCGCGCGAGACGAGTGAATACTTCATCCCCGCTGTACCCATCGAAATGCCGTCGCTGACGCCGATAGTATGGAAGACCAGACCGACCAGGCCGGCTTCGTCCACACTCTGCTTTACCCGTCGCGCCAGGGCGTTGAGGTGCATGTTGCAGGGATTGCCCTCCCAGCCCATACTGGTGATGCCCACCTGCGCCTTGTGCATGTCCTCTTCGCTCAGGCCCGCACCGTAGAGCATGGCCTGCGATCCGACCTGCGACCGCACCTGGGTCAACTGGCTGCTGTACTTGTTCAGACCACGCTTGACGGTGGCCCCGTTGGTGGTGGTTTGGGTCATAATGCGCTCTTTCCCGTTTAAGGAGTTTGGTTGTTTGGACGATCAAAACGTGCTAAAATCGCAATACGAAATGGAAAGTACGTTCTAAAAGCGTGAGGTGGAAGATGTCTCTGACGTCACTTGAACTTGCTGCTGAAGACACGAATGCTGAAGACACGACAATGGAAGATGCCGAGCGACTTTACACTGCCGATGAACTGTTCGAAATCTCTGCCAGAGATGACAACCGTTATGAATTACTTCATGGGAGGCTGCGGATTATGGCGCCTGCTGGTGATGTGCACGGTGACATGGCGATGGGTGTAGGCGGGTGGATGCGCGTACACGCCGATCAGAACGATCTTGGCAAGGTCTTTGCTGCCGAAACTGGCTTTATTCTAGAAACAAATCCCGATCTCGTACGCGCCCCTGACGCTGCCTTCGTTGCCCAGGAACGGCTTAGTATCGGGATGAAAGGCCGCTATTTCCCTGCCGCCCCTGATATTACTTTGGAAGTCGTTTCACCTAACGACACTGCCAGCGAAGTCCAAGACAAGATCCAGGATTGGCTCACCCACGGCGTTCGTCTAGTTTGGGTCGTCGATCCCAAGAGCCGCACCGTCACCGTTTACCGTCCTGACGGCACCGCCAACGTCCTCAAGCCCAAGGACACGCTCACCGGCGAAGACGTGTTGCCGGGGTTCGCGTATCCACTGGTGAAGCTGTTCGGTGAGTAGGGGTTGGGGACTGGGGATCAGGGACTAGGGACAGGGTAACGGAAGTTGTCGTTTCTCTTGAATCGTCCCATGTTGACCGGCGATTAGGGAATTCGGCGATTGCAGAGACTCGACATGATCCTTATTCCCCCAATCTCCTAATCGCCCAATCTCATCCTAAACCCGAATCAACCCCACACCGCTTTATATGCTCATCCCAATCCCTAGTCCCCTCTTCACCCAATCACCGACGCCATCTTCGCCGTTGCCACACCCCCGCCGTCGTAGTCGCTTTCCTCATCGTAGAGTAGGAAGTACTCAACGGAGTCGGCCAGGGCGCGCCAAC
Source organism: bacterium (assembly GCA_016124945.1). GTDB lineage: Bacteria > Chloroflexota > Anaerolineae > Caldilineales > Caldilineaceae > RI-153. Next base: position 38,894 of record WGMT01000030.1, read on the forward strand.
TGGCTTCGATGATGTTGCTGCTCGCCCCTACCGTGCTCCAGATGCGTTCGCCGTCGGTGCTGTCGATGAGGACACGCACATTGGCGGCTGTGGCGCTGCCGCTGTCGAGGATGCGCACCTTGTAATCCTTCAACTGCATTTTGTAGATATTGGGGTAGACCCGCTGCAACGCCTTGCGCAGTGCACTATCCAACGCGTTGACAGGACCGTTGCCGTCGGACACTTCGTGGTATGTCTTGCCGTTGATGTCCACTTTGACGGTGGCCTCAGAGAACATGCCGCGACCCTGGCGGTATTCCACGTTGGCGGTGTAATCGATCAACTCAAACGGCGGCGCGTAGCCTGTACGCACCCGCCGCAGCATCAATTCGACGCTGGCTTCGGCGCTTTCAAAGGCAAACCCGGCGTTTTCCAATTCCTTGATACGCGCCAGGATCTTGCGTTCTTCCTCCGGCGACAATCCTTCTAGGCCGAACTCACGGCGCTTGACCGCGATATTGTCTTTGCCGCTCAGTTCGCTGACAAGGACACGTGTCTGATTCCCCACTGTAGACGGGTCAATATGCTGATAGCTCATGACATTCTTCACCACAGCGTTGACATGCGTCCCTCCCTTGTGGGCAAAGGCGCTTAAGCCAACGAAGGGTTGGTGAGAATCGGGATTGAGGTTGGCCAGTTCGCTGACATAGTGGCTCAACTCCGTCAGCCCCTGGAGGCCGTTTTCGTCCACCAGATTATAGCCCATCTTCAGTTGTAGATCGGCGATGACGCTGACCAGATCGGCGTTGCCACAGCGTTCGCCGTAGCCGTTGATTGTCCCCTGTACGTGGTTGCAGCCACTGCGCACCGCTTGTAGCGTGTTGGCTACGCCGGTGTCGCTGTCGTTGTGGGCGTGGATCCCGAAGGTGATACGCGAAGCAGGCGGCTGCTTAGCTGTGTCGGTGCCCAGGAGTTCGGCCTTCACCGTCTCCACGATCTCGCCGATCTGCCAGGGCAGTGTGCCGCCGTTGGTGTCGCACAATACCACCGAATCGGCGCCACCAATCACCGCCGCCTTGAGCGTGGACAGCGCATACTCAGGATTCGCCCGATAGCCGTCGAAGAAGTGTTCGGCGTCGTAGATCACCTCTTTGCCTTTTGATTTGAGGAAGGCGACTGAATCTTGGATCATGCGCAGATTCTCTTCGGGCGTGGTGCGCAGCACTTCGGAGACGTGCATGTCCCAACTCTTGCCGAAGATGGTCACCACAGGCGTGTTGGCCTCGATCAGCAGTTGAATTTGTGGATCGTCTGCGGGGTCGACGCCGACTTTGCAGGTGGAGCCAAAGGCAGCGATGCGGGCGCGCTTTAGCTTCAATTCTGTTTGGGCGCGCTGGAAGAATTCCATGTCCTTCGGATTGGAGCCGGGCCAACCCCCTTCGATGTAGTCGACGCCGAATTCGTCCAAGCGCGCAGCGATACGTAGTTTATCGTCACAGCTAAACGACACACCCTCACCTTGGGTGCCGTCGCGTAGCGTGGTGTCGTAGAGTTGCATGGGCATTGCAGTATACCTTTGAATCGAGAATGTGAACCCGTCAAAAGGTAGTGCGTAGTGCGTAGTGCGTGTTCCGTTGACGGACTACGCACTACGCACTATCAATCGACGAAATCGTGTCATTTAAAGCGATATCTTCTCCACCAAATCCGCCAAACTCTCAAAGATCTTATCCGGCCAAATGCCCCGACCCAGATCTTCGCGGCGGAATTTGCCTGTTTTGACCAGCCATCCTTGCGCGCCCATGCGCTGTGCCCCGCGCACGTCTGCTTCGATATCGTCACCGATGACGGCGATGCGGTGCGCTTGTAGATTCATGGCCTGTAGCACCAGGTTGAAGTAGGCGCTGCTTGGCTTGCCCACCACAATCGCGCCCACGTCGGCGGCATACTCCAGCGCCCCCACGAAAGGACCGGCGTCCATGTAGAGCCCGTCTTCGGTGCGCCAGAAGCGGCGCTTGTGCAGCGCCACCAACTGCGCGCCGTTGAGCAACGCACGGAATGCCGTGTTCAAGCGTGGAAAGGTGAAACCTGGACCCAAGTCGCCCACCACCACGAACTGGGGGCTTACCTCGTCGACATCGATGCCGGCGAACTCCTGTTGGGCGTCGGGCATCAAGAGTGGGTAATAGGTTTCGGCCTTCTGCGCTCGCAGATATTGGGCGGCGACATAGGTGGCATTGAACAACTGGTCAATTTCCACAGGAATCCCCATCTGCTGCATGCGTTCGGCCAACGTGTAGCGGCAGTAGATGGTGGAATTTGTCATAAAACTGTGGGCAATGCCCCGGGCGCGCAGCGTTTTTAACGCATCCAGCGCGCCCGGAATGACCTCGTTGCCTCGTGTAATGACGCCGTCGATGTCGATGATCAGACCGTCGATGGACGAAAGAAGATCAGACACGGATGGGTGTCCTTTCGGTGGAGAGGGGATTGGGGACTGGTGATTAGGGACTGGGGATTGGTGTGAGGGTGTTGGTTGGGCTGTCGGGTGTTGTCTTGGGGAAAAGAGATTAAGAGATTGGGCGATTAGAAGATTTCAGAAGCTCGACGAGAACCAATCCCCTAATCTCTTAATCGCTCAGTCTCAACACCGCCCCGATCAGAACCCAATGTCCATTCACATCCTCACCCCAATCCCCAGTCCCTAATCCCCAGTCCCGAATCACCCCGTATTCTGTAAGCCCGCGGCAATCCCATTCACCGATAGCAATATCGGTTGGCGGAGTTCGCCTTCAAGGCGTGGTTGGCTACGTAGTTGTTGGATCAGTGCAACCTGGATGTAATTCAACGGATCGACATACGGGTTGCGCAGGGTAATACTGCGCTGGAGCCACTGCTCGTTGTCGAGAATTTCAGATTGGCCGGTAATGCTTAGCACCACTTCTTCGGTGCGCCGGAATTCCTCTGCGATGGTGGGGTAAACCTGCTCACGCACGGATTCGTCGGTGAGTTCGGCATAGAGGGCGGCAATGCCCATGTCCGCACGGCGTAGGCTAAACTGTGCTCGATCGATCACCGTACGGAAGAAGGGCCAATCCTTATAGAGCTGTTGTAAGGTGCGCAGTCGTTCGCCGCCGGGATCTTCATCGATCCACGCGCCGATGCCTGATCCAAGACCATACCATCCAGGTAGGTTAACACGCGACTGCGTCCAGGCAAAAACCCAGGGGATGGCGCGCAGATCGGCCACGCCGGTGGTTTGCTTTCGCTTGGCTGGGCGCGACCCGATGTTGAGCTGATTGATAAAATCGATGGGTGTCGCCTCGCCGAAATATTGTAGAAAGGCCGGATCATCCACCAATGTACGGTACATACGTTCCGATCGGGCGCTCACGTCTTCGAGGATGGCGCCCCACGCCTCTTCCTGCTCGTAATGAGGACGGTTGCTGCTGGTAAGCAGCACGGCATTCACCAGTTGCTCCAGGTGACGGTGGCCGATGTCGCGATTCGAGTAGCGATTGGAGATGACCTCGCCCTGTTCCGTTACCTTGATACGGCCGCGGATCGACTCCGGCGGCTGCGCCAGGATCGCCCGGTTCGCCGGGCCACCACCGCGGCCAATCGAGCCGCCGCGCCCGTGGAAGAGGGTAAGGCGCACATTGTGTGAGTCACACGTCCGCGCCAGCGCTCGTTGTGCCTGGTAGAGCATCCAATTGGCGCGCAGATAACCGCCGTCTTTGTTCGAGTCGCTGTAGCCGATCATGATCTGCTGGCGGTTGCCGCGCCGGCGCAGATGCTCCTGGTAGATGGGAATCTCGAAGAGATTTTCCATGATCGACGGTGCGTTTTCTAGATCCTCAATCGTCTCAAAAAGCGGCACCACATCGATCTGACCGAAAAGGCCCGCGTCCTTGGCAAAGAGGAGCACTTCGAGCATGTGGCTGGCCGACGTGGTCATGCTGGTGATGTAGCTCTGTACGGATTGTTCACTGACCTGGAGGTGCGCCTTGCGAATCAGGCGGAAGACACTCACCGTTTCGTTGGTGTCGTCGTCGAAATCGAGGCGCGCCGTGAGTGGACGGTCGCTGTTTAACTCGGTTTCGAGTAATCTGATTTTGTCCTTTTCTGATAATGAGAGGTAGTCGAACGTTGGATCGATTTTGCTGTAGTAACGGTACAAAATTGCCGCCATCGCCTGCCGGTGACGGTCGGAGTGTTGGCGAATGTCCAGCGTGGCTAGGTGAAATCCGAAGATGCGCGCCTGGCGCACGAGATTGGCGAAGCGCCCTTCTGAGACGCGTTTGCCCTGGTTTTGGCGCACGCTGTTTTGCACCAAAGTCAGGTCGCGCACAAACTCCTCGGCGGATGCATAGGCGCGGGGATTGGGCGTCTGCTTGTCCCATGGCTGCTCGTTCTGTTGCAGCGTCGCCTTGAGCCGCCGGTAGACGAGGATCATCTTCTGCCGATAGGGTTCCAGCCGAAAGCGTTCGAGGACGTCTAATTCCTCGGGCGGTACCAGGTCGAAATCTCGCCGCAGGCTCTCCTGGAATTCAAGCGAAAAGGTCATGCGCGTGCGCGCCATGCTCAGGTGACCGTAGAGGTTTTCCACGGCGCGCGTGTAGAGGTTGAGCACCGTGCTCTTTTGCTCACGGAGCGTCGCTTCTGAAATGCCCAATGTGACGTAGGGATTGCCGTCGCGATCGCCGCCCATCCACGAGCCATAGCGCAAAAAGACGGGGATCTGGAATTCGTGATCAGGGTAGTGTTCACGCAACGCCCGCTCAAATTCGTAATAGATCCTCGGCACCAGATCGAAGAGTGTATTTTCAAAGTAATAAAGCCCCTGGCGCACCTCGTCGAGGACGGTAGGACGCCGGTCGCGGGTTTCGTCGGTCTGCCACAGGGTGACGATGGTCTCTTGAATGCGCTCAATGACTTCGGTTTCTTCGTCTGGCAGTAGTGTGCCACTGTCGAGTTGGGCTAGATACTCGGTCATGCCCCGCAGTTTGAGCATCACCGTGCGGCGTTTTGCTTCGGTTGGGTGTGCTGTGAAGACGGGCATGATGAAGAGATCGTCGATCAGCGCCTGCAATTCGGCGGCGGTACAACCTTCCTCGCGCAGCGTGCGCACAGCCGCGCCAATCGTCTCGCGCATGGGCTGCTTTTCGGATTGAGCCTGATAGGCCCGCTCGCGTAGGACGCGGGCACGCTGTCGTTCTTCCGCCAGATTGACCAACTGAAAATAGGTGGTGAAGGCTTTGAGGACGGCGCGCGTCTTCTCTGCATCCTTAACCAATTCACGTGTGATCGCCGTGATCTGTTGACCCGCCTCTGGGTCGCCGCTACGCTGCGCTTTGGACAGGGCGCGGATCTCTTCTTCGAGATCAAAAACGGCCTGTCCTTCCTGTTCAATAATCGTCTCGCCAAGCAGATTGCCCAGCAAGCGGATGGTCTGTCGCAGTCGAGCGTCGCTGCTCGCCACTTCGGTGGAGAGAAGAGGAGGGGAGGATGTCATGCTGTGATTGGTCCTTTGTGGTAAGAGCGATGAATGATGAATAAAGATTGGGTAGAACGTGTGGTTGCCTATGAGTAATCGACTTCGTCTACCCAATCTTTATTCATCATTCATCATTCATTCTTCATTCAATTCCCAGCAAATGCGTCTTCACCAGATCCCCCATCACCACCGTCCCCACCGTCTCTGTGCCGGTGTGGGCAATGTCGCCGGTGCGCACGCCCTCGTTGAGGACGGCGTCGACGGCGGCTTCGATGGCGGCGGCTTCGCTTTCGAGGCCCAGGCTGTGGCGAAGGAGCATAGCGCTGCTGAGGATGGCGGCCAGCGGGTTGGCGATCCCCTTGCCGGCGATGTCGGGCGCGCTGCCGTGAATGGGTTCGTAGAGGCCCAGCGGCAGGTTGTGCTTGTTCATCACATCGCCCAGGCTGGCCGATGGCAACATGCCCATCGATCCGGCAAGCATCGACGCTTCGTCGGTGAGGATATCGCCGAAGAGATTTTCGCTGACGACAACGTCGAAGTCTGCGGGGCGGCGAATCAGGTGCATGGCCATAGCGTCTACGAGGACGTGCTCGACTTCAAGATCAGGGTAATCCTTGAGCACTTCCACGGTGACACGCCGCCACAGGCGCGAGGACGCCAGTACGTTGGCTTTGTCTACACTGGTGAGGCGCCTGCTACGACCCATCGCCGCGTCGGCGGCCAGACGCACCACCCGCTCGATCTCAGGACGGGTGTAAAGCATGGTGTCGTAGGCCTCGTAGCCTTCTTCGCCCGCTTCCTTGCGCGGCCCGAAGTAAGCGCCGCCCGTCAATTCGCGCACCACCAGCAGATCGACGCCGACCAGCACTTCTTCTTTGATGGCGCTGGCGCTGACCAATTGCGGGTGCAACTTCACCGGGCGTAGGTTGGCGAAGAGGTTGAGCGCTTTGCGGATGCCCAACAGACCCCGTTCCGGGCGATCGGACGCGTTGGGGTTGTCCCATTTGGGGCCGCCCACTGCGCCGAGGAGGACGGCGTCGGCGCTTTTGGCGGCGTCCACCGTCTCATCGGGCAGGCTGGTGCCTTTGGCATCAATGGCGCAGCCGCCCATCAGTTGGTGATCAAAGGTAAACGTGTGGCCGAACTTGTCCGCCACGGCTGAGAGGATCTTCTTGGCCTCGTCTGTCACTTCGGGGCCGATGCCGTCACCGGCCAGTACAACGATTCTTGCGTCCACGGGAATGCTCTTTCTGGTTGGGTTTGGTGGGTTTGCCTTCGGTCTCTGTTTTTACTAGCTGTGATTGGTGATTAGTGACTGGTGATTAGGCCTTGGAAAACGGGAGCGATTGTACGCATCCATGTGGTCGATGAGACGGTTGATTGTCCATTCGAATACTCAACAAATCCCCAATCACCAATCCCCAATCATTAGTCCCCAATCATTAGTCCCCAATCACTAGTCAGCAATCACTAGTCAGCAATCACTACTCCGTCTCTTTCCCGCCGACAACGACCTTTGCCGCCTGCAATGCCACGGCGGGAGCACCGTCTTTTTCCACCCAGACGCCGCATTCGCTGCCGCCTTCGGCGATGTCCAGGCGCACTTCGCTGCCGTCCATGCGTAGAGCGGGGTGGTAGTATTTGGCTACTTTTTCGGCATCGCCCACAATGTAGTGGCCGATGAGTGAGCGGCGGAAACGGCCCTTGCTGCTGTTGGGGAAACTGCCGTGGATCAACTGGCCGTTGAAGAAGAGCACATCGCCCGCCTTCATGAGGACGGGGGCGGGCTCCATCCCTTCTGCCAGCGGCACGGTGACGTCAGTGAAGCTCTGGGACGTGTCCGCTTCCACAGTGCAGAGGACGGGCAGTTCATGTGTGCCGGGGACGACCTGCAAGCAGCCGTTTTCTTCGTCGCAGTCGTCGAGGGCCAACCAGGCGGCCATGCAGGTGCCGGGCTGCACTTTGAGGTAGTATTGGTCCTGATGCAGGGCCTGTCCGCGACCGCCGGCGGGCTTGAAGTAGAGCATGGTCTGCACGGCATAGGGTTCTGTGCCCATGAACGCCGTCAACCAATGACCGATGCGCTCATCCAACATCCAATCCAGGCTCAACTGATCCCAGCGATGCATGTGGATCATGCGCGGATAGCGCTTAAGCGGATCGGCGCTGCCAATGTCTACACCTGCGGAGTCGCCAGGATAGGCCACTCCGCTTTCCCGAAGCGCCATAAAATGCTCTCGGTAGCGCGCCACTTCCTCCTGGCTAAACAGCCCGCGCGCCACGACATATCCCTTGTCTTGATACTCCGCGATTTGCGACTGCATGGTGATCTCCTTGGATGAATGGTCTCGTATTGGGGAAGGTGATGAATGAAGAATGTGATGAATGAAGAATAAAGAATGAGTAGACGAAATTGGTCGCTTCGACGCGACACACCACGTCTACCCATTCTTTATTCTTCATTCATTTCTTTGTCTCCCATTCAAAAAAGCCCGTCGCATCAATGACATGACGGGCGAAAGCTTCGGCGATGTCGAAACGCGCCGCCGGCTCTGTGCTCGTGTAGAATCGCCGCGCCAGGACCGACAGCGCCGGATCCACATTCGCCAGGTTGTCCACCGTCTCTTTGAGGCGGGGCAGGTTCTGGTTGGCCGAAAGGAAGGCGTGTTGGATCATCAGTCCCATCGCCTGTTCCAGGATCAACATGGCGTTGGCTGGGTCTTGGTGGCGGATGTCGAAAGCGTCCTCGACGGCGGTGGCGGCCATGTAACGGGCCATGACGAGCGCGTCCTCGGATTTGTTTGGCTGTTGCTGAAAATATTCTTTGGCTTCCGTCCGTAGTACATCCAACACCGGATCGGTCTGCCAGATCACGACGCCGCTGGAGAGCATGTGCGCCGTAATCGGTCGTCCGGCCTTGCCTTCGTCAACAAAGTAGCCGCGAATGGTTTCCGGAGGATTGACAAAGATTTCGGCCGGTACACCGTGAAAGAACTTCTGCACCCGCTGCCGCCAAGGCTCTAGATGGATGACGTAAAGATCGAGATCGCTAGACGCGTGCCCGTGTCCACGCAGGACGGAACCACAGGCGACAATGCCGACAGGGGCAAACCGTTCGAGAATGTAGCCGGCAGCTTCGTTGATTGCTGTGGCGTATGGTTCGTGTAGGGATGGTAGGCGCAAGGCTGACTCGACGGTCATCAGTCGCTGTCCTCGTCGCTCGGTTCAGGGCGGCGGCCGCCGAAGACGGCCAACTCAAACGCCTTGAAATAACAATCTACATCTTGAAAACCAATCTGTTTCAGCCACCAGCACTGGTGATCCACTGCCGTAAGGCGATTGGCTGCTTTGTCTTCGCGGTTGTGGTATTCGGTGGCGATTTCGGCGCGCGATTTCGGTTCGTCTTCGCCGATCTGGCCGGCCCACAGGGAATCAATGAACATGGCATCGTGAAGTGATTCCACCCATGGTGTGGGCGACGCAACGTGTTCCATGTTCACGAAGACGCCACCCGGCGCCAGTAGATCGAAAATATCCATGAAAATCTGCTGCTTTTTTGCGTCCGGCTGATGGTGGATGGCGTAGCCGGAGACGATTACGTCGAACGGTCCTCGGGCGGCGACGGTGTCGTACCACGACGGTTCGCCGAAGTCAACGGTAGTAAAGTGCAAGGCGTGGCTGTAGACCTTGAGGTTACGCAGCGCAGCCTGGATCATCGGGGTGGAAAAATCAACTAGCACTCCGCTCGCTTCGGGGTATTCCGACAAGATGGTGGCGGCCAAGATGCCGTCTCCGCAGCCCATGTCGAGGAAATTCTCCACCGGCGCGCCCCGTCCCTCGATGACGCGCATCATCACGTCGAGTTGCGCCTCAGCCAGTGGCACCCCGGCGCGCACCCGCTTCAGGTAGCTTTCCACCAAAGATGCTTTTTTCCACACCGCCGCAGACGAATCCACTATGGTTGTTTCGGGGGCATCTGTCATATCGTTGCCAGTCTATTGCACACAGAACAGGGTTCACCACGGAGGGCAGAAGGAGGAGAGAGATTTCTGAGTTTTCCTACTCCGCGAGATTGGCTTGAATCATGCAAAGTCTCTCCTCTCGTGCCTCTCTCTTCTCTTTCTCCCCTCCGTGTCATCCATGCTCTCCGTGGTAAAAATATCTACTTTTCTCAGTGTGTTTAATCGTAGTACTCAGGACGCCGAAACCGCGTCAACGCATAGGTCACCGCAACTTGCAATGCCTCGGTGCGGTTGACCGCACCATCAGTAAGGATGCCCACCGCGCCCAGGCTGTGCTTCAGGTTGTGCTGCCCCGTAAACTGATCCATCACCGGTCCCAGTTCGCCGCCGTTGCGGAGCTGATTGGCGATGGATTCGGGCAGGGGCAGCCGTCCACTGCCGCCGACGCCGATGACGCCGTTGCGATCCACCACCACAGCCCAACCGACGGCGAACATGCCCAGCGGCGAATCTTGCACGCCGCCTTCCACGCCCATGCCCACGTCCGCCGCAGCAGCGGTCAACGCCGCCCTGGCCCGGTTGAGTGCGCCCTGGATCGTCTCCTCGTCGTTCATGGGCTGCTCTGCTACACCCGACGGCACGTCTACGGCCACGAACTCAGCCGCCGGCCAAACCTGCCGCCCTGCCCGTTGCGCCGCCTCGATCTTGGTCGGGTTGAGCGAGCCGATTGCGATTTTCATAGTGTCTTGAGCGGTAAGTTGTGAATGGGTTTGTGGGGCGTAATACGTAATTTGTAACTCGTCGAGTTCGATTCGCCAATATGGGCGGATTGTCTCGGCCAATTACGCATTACGAATTACGCTTTCAGTACGCCGGTATCGCCTCAAACCTGCTGATCGCCTCGTCCTTGTCCAGCAGGTAGCCCATGTCATCGAGGCCTCGGTGCAGGCAGTTTTTGCGGAAGGGATCAATGTCGAATGCCAGTTGTTGTCCATCTGGCAGGGTGACGATCTGATTCTCCAGATCAACAACGATGGTGGTTTCGGGTTCTTCTTCCACTAGATCGAGCAGCATGTTGACAGTCTCTTCAGGCAGGGTGACGGGCAGGAGACCGTTCTTTAGGCTGTTGTTGTAGAAGATGTCGGCGAAGCCCGGCGAGATCACCGTGCGGAAGCCGTATTCGGTCAATGCCCACACGGCGTGCTCACGGCTGGATCCGCTGCCGAAGTTGCGCCCAGCAATCAGGACCTCGCCGCCTTTGTACTCAGGCTGGTTAAGGACAAAATCGGGCTTGTCCGAGCCGTCGGCGTTGTAGCGCCACGCCGAAAAGAGGCCCGCGCCCATGCCTTCCTTGGTGACGGCGGTAAGGTAGCGCGCAGGGATGATCTGATCCGTGTCCACGTTTTCGGCGCGCAGGGGGACGGCAGTGGCGGTCAGTTTGGTAAATGGTTGCATGGTGGTTCTACCTCGCTATGCTTGAGAATCGGATGACCCGTCTTGTTGTTCTTCCTGTATGGCTTCAAGTTCGGCGATGACAGAAAGATCCTTCGGCCTGCCTGCTGCCCTTTTGGTGCGAATCAATGCGTTGAGATTAAGACAGCGGCATGAAACGCCAAAGACATCGATGACAACGGTATGCGGTAGGGGATCTTCGTAGTTGCCGCCTCCGGCTACTTCGCCAAAGAGATCTACTGGACCAATGACTGTCGATAAGGTGAAGTTAAGTCCTCGTTGTAACGTCATTACGCTATCGAGATCTTGTGTCATCCGGCTACTACCATGCACTACGGCAGCAGCTCCGCCAACGATGATAAACTCGACGTCATGTTCCTTGAGCCGATGTAACAAGACCTCAAAGTCGACCATATTTATTTCTGGCTCCGACCAGCGCGTTGAAGCTCTTCTGTAAAGCGTTGTAGCGACATTAAGCGGCGCAGCCGCTCCTCGTGCGTGAGCTTCAGATTCTCGCGGATCAGCGTGCGGTCGACGTCTTTCTTGTACGCTTCGACAACCGGATCCGGTTCGAGTGGTTGATTCCAAAAACTTGATCTATCAGTCATCTATCGTTGTCCTTGCGGCATTGACCTGCTCCAGCAACGTTTCCAACAGCAAACTATCCATCGAAGACAATCGCATGTCCCCTGCCGCGAAGACAAGCTGCTGCGTCAGCGGATTCGGGATCGTCACACAGTAGATACCCGCCCGTTTGGCCGCTAGCGCACCGTTGGGTGAATCTTCCAGGGCGATGGCCTGTGACGGTTCCACGCCCAGTCGTTCCGCTGCTTTGAGGTAGAGCGCAGGATCGGGCTTGACCCGTTCCACGTCGTCGGCGCAGGAGAAGGCGTCGAAGTGGTGGGCAAGCCCCAATCGTGTGAGGTGACCTTCCACCCAGTCTCGCCGCGAACTGGACGCAACGCCCAGCCGCAAGCCCAACCGTTTGGCGTCGGCGATGTAGTCTTCGACGCCGGGCAAGGGCAACAGATTTTCGATCAACTCTGTTACCCGTCCACGGTGTCTCGCCTGTAAGGACGGCCGATCCACGGCCCGGCCCGATTGCTCGGCCAGGTAGGCGTAAGGATCGAATGTGTTGGCTGTGCCCACCAATTGTCCCCACTTGCTCAACGGCAGCGAACAAGCGTGGTCGGCGTAGATTTCCTGCCAGGACTGGTACTCCGGGCTTTCCGTGTCCAGGATCAAGCCGTCGAAGTCGAAAATCAGTGCTTTTATCAAGACATCCACTCTATCTAGCCTAGATTGTTTTCATACAGATCGGCAATAGGAAAGCAAAGATCGTAGTCGTTCCACAGAAGATCTCCACCCTCCACGGCAAACTGCTGGAACAACTCCTGATCAAGATACTTCCGGATCAGGGGGTTCAGAGACGCAGTCAAAAACGGACCGAAATCGACAACTTGTGCGTGTCCGTCACTGAAGGTAACCTCAAGCTGATAGCCTTCAATATACTTGGCAGCGACAATCTCAATAATCGAGTTATCACCAAGTCTCACCGAATTCTGCGCGTGATGCGTTCGGATTGAACTGTCTTGTGCAGTACGAAGTAGTCGATCCATTCATGTTCATTCGCATAAAACAGGATGATCAAGCCAAAGTACTCGTAAAGCTTGGGCATACTTCTAGACCGTTGCGGTTTCCTTCATCTCTTCGCGCACATCCACCACTCGCCCATTGATCGCCGCCGCCGCCGCCATGATGGGGCTCATCAGCAGCGAACGCGATCCAGGGCCCTGGCGACCGCGGAAGTTGCGGTTGCTGGTGCTGGCAACGTATTTGCCTGCGCCGGCCTTGTCATCGTTCATGGCCAGGCACATGCTACAGCCTGCGCCGCGCCACTCAAAACCGGCTTCGCTGAAGATACGATCCAGCCCTTCTGCTTCGGCCTGGGTCTTGACAGCCTTCGAGCCGGGGACGACCAACGCTTGCACATTCCCCGCCACCTTGCGCCCCTTGACGATGTTGGCCGCCTCGCGCAGGTCCTCGATGCGGCTGTTGGTGCAGGAGCCAATGAAGACGATGTCGATGGGCTGGCCTTCCATCTTCTGGCCTTCCTGCAAGCCCATGTACTCCAGCGCGCTGGCCAGACTGCGCCGCTCCGCCGGATCAGGCAACTCATCCATCGTAGGAATGCGCCCGGTGACCGGTACACCCTGACCCGGATTCGTGCCGTAGGTTACCATAGGGGCCAGTTCGCTCGCGTCCAGGGTAAGTTCACGGTCGAAGACGGCATCAGCATCGGTGTAGAGCGTCTGCCAGTAGGCAACGGCGCGATCCCAGGCTTCGCCCTGCGGCGCGTAGGGGCGTCCCTTCACATACTCAATCGTCTTTTCGTCGGGGGCGATCATACCGGCGCGGGCGCCGCCTTCGATGCTCATGTTGCAGATGGTCATGCGGTTGGCCATGCTCAGGCCGCGGATGGTGCTGCCCCGATACTCGAAGACGTAGCCCGCGCCGCCACCCGCGCCGTTCTTGGCGATGATGGCCAGGATGATGTCCTTGGCGGTGACGCCGAAACCCAGTTCCCCGTCTACGGTGATGGCAAAGGTCTTCGGCTTCAATTGCATCAAACACTGCGTCGCCAACACATGGCCCACCTCGCTGGTGCCGATGCCGAAGGCCAACGCGCCGAACGCGCCGTGGGTGCTGGTATGGCTGTCGCCGCAGACGATGGTCATGCCGGGTTGGGTGATGCCCATCTCCGGCCCCACCACATGGACGATCCCCTGTACGTCGCCCTCGATGTCGAAGAGGGTGACGCCGAAGTCGGCGCAATTCTGGCGCAGCGTGCGCACCTGAGTGGCGGCATCACTGGGCCACAGGTCAATGGACACACCCTGCCGTGTGGGGATGGCATGATCCATCGTCGCAAAGGTCTTGTCGGGGCGGCGCACGGGTAGTCCGCGCTCGCGTAGTTCCGCAAACGCCTGCGGCGACGTCACTTCGTGGACGAGGTGCGCGTCGATGTAGAGGACGGCGGGCGCGCCGGGGTCCTCGGCGACGACGTGAGCGTCCCATACTTTTTCAAAAAGAGTCTTTCCTGCCACGTACCCATCTCCTTCTTAGTGGTCACTTTCGGGATGCTGTGCCGATCTTTCGGCTTGAAATTGATAAACTTCGGACAGTGCTTCCGCCAAAGTTTGGTTTTCGATGACCGCACGTCGTTCTTCGGTGTAATCACCTAGGCCTGCGGTGAATTGGTTTAGGAAGCGCACTGTGTCAACCAATCCCAGTTCCTGGTAAAGCAGCCGAAGCGCTCTTTGTGTGATTTCAGTCAAAGGCTGTGTTTCTGCAATCATTTCTCTACCACCTTGATTAACTCCAACGGTGACACTAAGACTATTCGCAAATCCTCGACGCTTTTTGCTCGTCGTAAGAATCGATCATCACAGGTGCAGAAGTAATCCACGCCTACGGACTCGGCTATGCCAAGATGTAGTGCATCCATAGCTTTGATGCCATACTGCATAAATTCGGCTGCTCTTTTGGCTATGCTCTCATCTACGCGAATCGTCGATTTTGTCCGTTTTAGGACTTGTTCTCCAAACTCCCTGCGTTGCGGATGAGGATTGCGAAGGATTTCCAGTTCGAGAATGGTAGATGAAACTAACTCAACAGTGCCTGCATCCACATGTTTCAGAACGCCAAGGATAGCCTCTGCCTCTAATCGAATGAGCGTCCTGGTAAGCGTATCCAATGGTCGTTGGATGCTGCACGTATCAAGATAGATTCTTATCATATCGTTCTGCCCAAACTATCTCACGGTACGGCGTAAAGCGTCCAGAATCTCTTCTTTGCTCATCGTCGCAAAAGGATGGCGTGCTCGAACATCTTACGCCGCCACCGTCTCTTCTTCGTCCTTCTCACCCACCCCTTCGTTTGCCGCTTCAATTGCGACCACGTTGACATGCGGCATAACGTGCCAGAAGAACTGGCGGTGCGTCGACCAGTCGGCCAGGATGGTCTTGGCGCGCTGCGAACCGGTTTTGGCGGCGTGCTGTTCGATGAGACGACGTAGGGTTTCGTCGGCGCTGTCGCTGCTCAAGCGCTGAATGGTGATCAGTTCTGGATTATACCGGCGGGCGAAGGTTTCGTCCACATCGTAGACGAACGCTTGACCGCCAGTCATGCCTGCGCCGAAGTTGCGCCCCGTCTCACCCAGGACAACCACCACGCCGCCGGTCATGTACTCGCAGCCGTGATCGCCCACACCTTCCACCACCGCCGTGCCGCCGCTGTTGCGCACAGCGAACCGTTCCCCGGCCACACCCGCCGCGAAAAGACGGCCACCCGTCGCCCCATACAGGACGGTGTTGCCCACGATCACATTCTGGTGCGGCACGAACATCGCCTCTTCGTGCGGGAAGATCACGATTTCGCCGCCGCTCAGCCCCTTGCCCACATAATCCTGCCCCTCGCCGATGAGGACAAAATTCAACCCTTGCAGCCCGAATGCGCCGAAGCTCTGCCCCGCCGACCCGGTGAAGGTGATCTGAATCTGTCCTTCGGGCAGACCTTTGTCGCCGTAGCGTAGCGCCAATTGACCGGCCAACTTCGCGCCCACGGTGCGGTGAACATTGCTGACCTTGTGCGCCAGCCGTATCGGCGCTTCCGGGTTGGCGGTGAGGCCGGCCAGCACCTGCTCGACGATACGCTCGCCAATGTGATTTTCTTCGCGCGGCATGTCGTTGGACGGCAAGACGTTGCGCCGCGCACTGCCCGTGTCAGGGACGTAGAGCAGCGATCCCAGCTCCATGAAGCCGGCCTCGCGCCCAAAGATCACCTGTTCCAACATTTCGGGGTGACCGATGACCTCGTCCAGGCTGCGGAAACCCAGGTCGGCCAGGATGTGGCGCACGTCTTCGGCAATGAAGAGCATCATGTTCATCACCATCTCGGGCGTGCCGATGAACTTGGCGCGCAGCGCCGGATCTTGCGACGCTACGCCCACAGGGCAGGTATTCTTGTGACAGACACGCGCCATGATGCAGCCTTCGGCGATCATGGCGCTGGTGCCGAAGCTGAACTCGTCCGCGCCCAGCATAGCCGCCATCACCAGATCGCGACCGGTGGCCAGGCCGCCGTCCACGCGCAATTTGACGCGGGTGCGCAGGCCGTTGGCCAGCAGCGTCTGGTGCGTTTCGGCCAGCCCCAATTCCCAGGGCAGGCCGGCGTTCTTGACGCTGCTCAACGGCGACGCGCCGGTGCCGCCGCTGTGCCCGCTCAGGTGGATCACGTCGGCGAAGCCTTTGGCCACACCCGCCGCAATCGTGCCCACGCCCATTTCGGTGACAAGTTTGACACTGACGCGGGCGTTGGGGTTAACGGTCTTCAGGTCGTAGATCAACTGCGCCAGGTCTTCGATGGAGTAGATGTCATGGTGCGGCGGCGGGCTGATCAGCGCCACGCCGGGGGTGCTGTGGCGTAACACCGCAATCTCGCCGCTGACTTTGTGGCCGGGTAGTTGACCGCCTTCGCCCGGCTTCGATCCCTGCGCCATCTTGATCTGCAATTCGTCGGCGGCCATCAGGTATTCGGGTGTCACGCCGAAGCGGCCCGACGCCACCTGCTTGACACGGCTGGCGCGCTCGGTAAAGTAACGGTCCTTGGCCTCGCCGCCTTCGCCGCTGTTGCTCATGCCGCCCAGCCGGTTCATGGCAATGGCCAGCACTTCGTGGGCTTCCTTGCTCAGCGCGCCGTAGCTCATGGCCGCGGTGCTGAAGCGGCGCACGATGCGATCCGCCGGTTCCACCTGCTCCACGGGGATGGACGGACGCGATCGGCGGAAGCCCAAGAGGTTGCGCGGCGACAATTTCATCTCGTTGATCAACCCGGCGTAGAGCTGATACTTCTGCCAGCCGGTGTCGCGGTCCTCGGCCTGCACCGCCTCTTGCAGCGCGTGGACAACCTGCGGGCTCCACTCGTGGAGTTCACCGCCGCGGCGGCTCTTGTAGATGCCCCAGGTATCAAGCTTAGGCGCACGCTTGCCCGTGGCGTAGGCCGACTTGTGCCACGAGAGCACGTCCTCGGCGACGCTGGCGAAGGAGACGCCGCCCACCACGCTGGGTGTACCCACGAAGGCCAGGTTGAGCAGATCCTCACCGATGCCGATGGCTTCGAAGATCTGCGCGCCACAGTAGCTGTCCAGCGTACTGATGCCCATTTTGCTCATGATCTTGAGCAGTCCTTTGTCCAGCGCCTTGACAAAGTGGTTGTACGCCTGCGTCTGGTTGAGGAAGTTGATGCGCCGTCCTTCCACCACCATGTCGTCGATGCTTTCGTAGGCCAGGTAGGGATAGACGGCATTGGCCCCGAAGCCTAGCAGCGCCGCAAAATGATGCACCTCGCGCGGTTCGCCGCTTGCGCAGACGAGGCTGACGCTCATGCGCAGCCCGCGTCGGATCAGGTGATGGTGTACTGCGCCCACCGCCAGCAGCGCGGGGATGGGCAGACTGTGTTCGTCCGCTTTCTCATCGCTGATCACAAGGATGCTGGCGCCGGCGCGCACAGCGTCCTCGGCCTGGGCGCAAAGACGTTCCACCGCGGCTTTGAGCGCGGCACCGGCATCGCCGTTCACCGGCTCGGTGTCGGGCGCAGGCCACACGGCGTCGACGGTGGCGCTCTTGAATTCAGGTTCGCTTAGCGCGCTCAACTTCACCATATCCTCCGGCTTTAGCAGCGGGGACTTGAGTTCGATCAGGCGCGTGGCCTCCGGCGTCTCCGAAAGGAGATTGGCGCGGCGACCCAGCAACATGCGCAGGCTCATCACGAGTTCTTCGCGTAGCGGGTCGATGGGTGGATTGGTCACTTCGGCAAAGCGCTGTTTGAAGTATTGGAAGAGCGGACGCGGCAGCGCGCTCAACGCCGCCGGCGGCGTATCGTCGCCCATCGCACCGACAGGCTCTTGACCGTCCATGACCATGGGGCGTAGGACAACGACCATCTCTTCGCTGGTGTAGCCGAAGGCAAGTTGGCGGCGGGTGAGGGGGATGTTTTCGTGTTTTGCCCCCCCTCTCACTCCCCCCGCGGCAGAAGACCCCCCTCCATCTCCCCCCGCAGACGGGGGGAGGGCTGTTGTCGGGGTGTAGGTTGATGGGGTTGGAATGGTGGAAAGGGGGAGCAGGTTTTGCTCGACCCATTTGGCGTAGGGTTTGCGGTTGGCGAAGTAGCGGGTGATCTCTTCGTCGTTCATGACGAGGCCGCTGGTTGTATCGACGCAGAAGATCTGGCCGGGGCCGAGGCGTCCTTTTTTGATGACGCGGCTTTCGTCGTAGTCCACACTGCCCACTTCGCTGGCGCTGATGACGAAGCCGTTGTCGAGGATCACGTAGCGCGCCGGGCGCAGGCCGTTGCGATCCAAAATCGTGCCCACGATGCGACCGTCGGTGTAGGTGACGGCGGCGGGGCCGTCCCACGGTTCTATGAGCGCGCTATGGTATTGGTAAAAGGCGCGCCGCTCAGGGCGGATCTCCTCTTCGGGTAGCCGTTCCCATGCTTCGGGGACCATCATCATCAGCGCGTGGCGCACGTCGCGTCCGCTACGCACGAGCAGTTCCAACGTGTTGTCGAGCTTGGCGCTGTCGCTGCCGTCCAGGCCGATGATGGGATCGAGATCTTTGACGTCGTCGCCCCAGTAGGGGTGGGCTAGATCATGGGCGCGCGCCTGCATCCAGTTGACGTTGCCTTCCAGCGTGTTGATCTCGCCGTTGTGACAGATCAGGCGGAAGGGCTGGGCGCGTTCCCAGGTGGGGAATGTGTTGGTGCTGTAGCGCTGGTGGAAGACCGCAATCGCCGTCTTGTAGTCGGGATCGTTCAGATCCGGATAGAAATGTTCCAGTTCCTGTGCCAGTACCAATCCCTTGTAAACGATGGTACGGCTGCTCAGGCTGGCAATGTAGAGACGTTGCACGCCTTCGGCCCGAGAACGGTGGATAATGCGTTTGCGCGCCAGGTAGAGCTTGCGCTCGAACTCGTCGCCGGCGTTGCCGGTTTCGGGCGTGCGACGCAAGATCACCTGCCCCATCCACGGGCGGACGGCGGCGGCGCGTGCGCCCAGCGCGCTCTCGATCACAGGTACAGAGCGGAAGGTAAGGATCTCGATCTTGAGATCGGCCATGACTTCGCTGATGATCTGACGGGCGTGGGCGCGGTCTTCTTCGTCCTGGCGGAAGAGGAAGAGTTGACCCACGGCCAGATCACCCTGTGCCGGCGGTTCGATGCCCATGCGCGTCAACTCGCGGGCGAAGAATTCGTAGGGGATCTGGGTGAGGATGCCCGCTCCGTCGCCGGTTTTGCGGTCATCGGCCACCGCGCCGCGGTGGGCATGGTTGCACAGCGCCTCCAACGCCATCTGCAGCACGCGGTGGCTACGCCGTCCTTCGATGTGGGCGACAAAGCCGATGCCACAAGCGTCATGCTCGAACCGCGGATCGTAGAGTCCCTGCTTCGGCGGCAACCCGTACATAGAACCGGAATTTTCAATGAACGTCATGGACGTACTCCTTGACTACAACTTGAACACGTTACACACGCAAATTTCACCGCAAAGGCGCAAAGGGCAGAAGAAGAGATCCACAGATTTGCAGGATTCAAAGGATTCCTGAAGGATGGAAGATAGAACGCAGATTGGGCAGATCGAGCAGATCTGGGCGGATTTTGCAGATTCTTTCTGAAAATCCGCCCCATCCGCGTTCTATTCTTCTTCTCTTCTCTTCTCTTGCTTTACGCTCTTTGCGCCTTTGCGGTGAACTCTTCTTTTCTCTCAGACTCTCTCTCAGACAAAAAAACGCAAAGCCGCAGAGAGTAGAAAGCCGCTCCCTCGCGTGTCTTTGCGCTGAGATTTGGGGACTGGGGACTGGGGATTTGGGACTGGGGATGGCGTAGAATGCGGCTCACCACCTGCGGCGAATCGTCGTCTACCCAGTCCCCAGTCCCTGATCCCCAGTCTCAAATCCCTACGGAAGACTTGTCTCCCCCATCAAATAGCGATCACACTCCCGCGCCGCCGCCCGGCCTTCGTTGATAGCCCAGACGACGAGGCTCTGTCCGCGGCGCATGTCGCCCGCGGAGAAGATGCCTTCGACGCTGGTGGCGAACTTGCCGTATTCGGCCTGTACGTTGGAGCGGGGATCGCGGGCCAGCGCCAACTCTTCGATGATGCGATCTTCCGGTCCCAAGAAGCCCATGGCCAGCAGCACCAGTTGCGCAGGCCAAATCTTCTCGCTGCCGGGGACAGGGACCGGCGTAAAGCGTCCGTCCACTTTCTGCCACTCGATCTCGACAGTGTGTAGCTCTTTGACGTATCCGTTCTCGTCGCCCACAAACTTTGTGGTCTGGATCGAGTAGGTGCGCGGGTCCGCGCCGTCACGGGCGATGGCCTCGGCCTGACCGTAGTCAACGCGCAGGATTTTGGGCCACTCCGGCCACGGATTGTCGGCCTGGCGTTCCAGCGGTGGCTGCGGCAGGATCTCAAATTGTACCAGGCTGCGCGCCCCCTGCCGCAAGGACGTGCCCACACAGTCGGTGCCGGTGTCGCCGCCACCAATGACAATGACGTCTTTGCCTTCGGCGGAAATGGGCGGATGATGTCCGCCGCTGCCATTGCTGCCATTGCTGCCGCCCGTGTACTGGTCGAGCAGGCTCTTGGTGTTGCCGTGCAGGAAATCCATGGCAAAGTGGATGCCCGACAAATTGCGTCCTTCGATGGGCAGATCACGTGGCTTGGTCGCCCCGCAGCAGAGGACTACAGCGTCGAACTCCTCACACAACTTCGTGGCGGGGATGTCTTTGCCGATCTCGACGCCGGTGACAAATTCCACGCCTTCTGCCGCCATCAAATCGATGCGGCGTTGCACCACGGCTTTGTCCAGCTTCATGTTGGGGATGCCGTACATGAGCAGCCCGCCGATGCGGTCGGCCCGCTCGTAGACGGTGACCTTGTGGCCTGCTGTATTTAACTGCGCCGCAGCGGATAGGCCCGACGGCCCCGAACCGACGACGGCCACCTTCTTGCCCGTCCGCTGTGATGGGGGATGGGGCGTCACCCAGCCTTCCTCGAAGCCTTTGTCGATGATGGAGACTTCGATGTTCTTAATTGTCACCGGGGGATCGATGATGCCTAGCGTACACGATCCTTCACACGGCGCAGGGCAGACGCGTCCCGTGAATTCAGGAAAGTTGTTGGTGGCGTGCAATCGATCCAGCGCCTCGCGCCAGCGGTTGCGAAAGACCAAATCGTTCCATTCGGGGATCAGATTGTTGATGGGGCAGCCCGACGCCATCCCACTGATCAGTGTGCCTGTGTGGCAAAAGGGGACGCCGCAATCCATGCAGCGCGCGCCCTGTGTCGTCAACTCGTCGTTGGACATGTGAAGATGAAATTCATTCCAATCGTTCAAGCGTTCCAGCGGCTCGCGCTCGTTCGGCACCTGCCGCGTGTACTCCATAAAGCCGGTCGATTTGCCCATCTTGAAAGCTCTCCAAATTCATGAACCGCAAAGGCGCAAAGGACACAGAGGGCAGAGAAGAGATCCACAGATTTAAGGATTCCAGAAGAATTCAAAAATAGAACGCGGATTGGGCGGATTGGGCGGATTTTCAGAAGGAATCCGAAAAATCCGCCCAATCCGCGTTCTATTTTTGGAAATCCTTCAAATCTGTGGATCTCTTCTCCTCTTCCTTTCTTTGTGCTCTTTGCGTCTTTGCGGTGAAATTCTTAGTTGCCGCTGACGCGCGTCAGGTCGTTCTTGTTTCGTTCAAACGCTGCCATGAGCGCTTCTTCGCCGGTGAGGCCCTCTGCTTCGACTTCGGCGATGACTTCTTGCATGCGCCGGTAGTCGCGCGGGTAGATCTTGACGAACTTGGATGCCATCTCGCCCCAGTTTGCCAGGACACGGGCGGCGACGGCGCTGGCGGTGTATTCACCGTGACGCCGAATCAGCCCTTCCAACTCGGCGATTTCGACGGGGTTGTCCAGCATCACCAGATCGACCATTTCGTCGTTGTAGCGCTGGGCAAAGTCACCCGCTTCGTCGAGGACGTAGGCGATGCCGCCCGACATGCCGGCGGCGAAGTTACGCCCCGTCTGCCCAAGGACGACGACACGTCCGCCGGTCATGTACTCGCAGGCATGGTCGCCCACGCCTTCCACCACGGCGGTGACGCCGCTGTTGCGCACGCCGAAGCGCTCGCCGGCCACGCCGCGGATGAAGGCTTCGCCTTCGGTGGCTCCGTACAGGGCCACGTTGCCAATAATCACATTTTCCTCGGCCACGAAGGTGGCGCCGTCTGCCGGGTAAATGATCAGCTTGCCGCCGGAAAGACCCTTGCCGAAGTAGTCGTTGCCGTCGCCTTCGAGGACAAGGGTGATGCCCTTGGGCACGAATGCGCCGAAGCTCTGCCCGGCAGATCCCTGGAAGCGGAAGAGGATCGTGTCTTCGGGCAGGCCGTTGCGCCCGTAGCGGCGGGTCACCTCGCTGCCCAGGATCGTGCCGACTACACGGTTGATATTGCGGATGGGCAACGTCGCCGACACCGGCTCGCCCCGTTCCAGCGCTGGCTTGGCCAGTTCGAGCAGCGTGGTGTTGTCCAACGCCTTGTCCAAACCGTGATCTTGGGGCATCTGGCAGTAGCGGCCCACAGATTCGGGCACGTCGGGGCGGTAGAGCACCTGCGCCAGATCGATGCCGCGCGCCTTCCAGTGATCCACGTTGCCGCGCGGTTCGAGGACGTCGGTGCGGCCAACCATCTCGTCAATGGTGCGGAAGCCGAGCCTGGCCATGTACTCACGCAATTCCTGCGCCATAAAGTACATAAAGTTGACCACATGCTGTGGATCGCCGGTGAACTTCTTGCGCAGTTCAGGGTTCTGCGTCGCCACGCCCACAGGGCAAGTGTCCAGGTGGCAGACGCGCATCATGATGCAGCCTAGCGCTACGAGTGGACTGGTGGCGAAACCATATTCTTCCGCACCCAGCAACACGGCGATGGCCAGATCTCGGCCTGTCTTCAACTGACCGTCGGTTTCCAGGCGTACGCGGCTGCGCAAGTCGTTGAGAACCAACGTCTGGTTGGTTTCGGCCAGGCCCAATTCCCAGGGCAGACCGGCGTGCTTGATGCTCGTCTGCGGGGACGCGCCGGTGCCGCCGTCGTGGCCGCTGATGAGGATGACGTCGGCGTGTCCTTTGGCGACGCCTGCCGCAATCGTGCCTACGCCTACTTCGGAAACCAGCTTGACGTTGATGCGCGCCCGCGGGTTGGCGTTCTTGAGATCGTGGATCAGCTCAGCCAGATCCTCGATGGAGTAGATGTCATGGTGCGGGGGCGGCGAAATCAGCCCCACGCCGGGCGTCGAGTGACGCACACGAGCAATCCAAGGGTAGACTTTGCGACCGGGCAACTGCCCACCTTCACCGGGCTTGGCCCCCTGCGCCATTTTGATCTGCAATTCCTGCGCGTTGACCAGGTATTCGCTGGTCACACCGAATCGGCCCGAGGCCACCTGCTTGATGGCGCTGTTCTTCGAGTCGCCGTTGGGTTCGAGGGTGTAGCGCGCCGGGTCTTCGCCGCCTTCGCCGGTGTTGCTTCTGCCGCCGATACGGTTCATGGCGATGGCCAGCGCTTCGTGGGCTTCCTGGCTGATGGAACCATAGGACATCGCGCCCGTCTTGAAGCGCTTGCAGATCGATTCCACCGATTCCACCTCGTCCAAAGGGATGGGTTCGGCGGCGAATTTGAATTCGAGCAGGCTGCGCAGTGTACACATCTCACGCGATTGGTCGTCCACCAGCGCAGAGTACTTCTTAAATGTGTTGTACTCGTTGTTGCGCGTGGCCCGCTGCAAAAAGTGGATCGTCTGAGGGTTGAAGAGATGACGTTCGCCCTCGCTCCGCCACTGGTATTCGCCACCCGCCGGGAGGACATGTCCATTCGTCTGCCGTTCGGGGAAGGCGGCGCGATGACGGATTGCCACTTCCTGGTAGATCTCGGCTAGGCCAATGCCTTCGATACGGCTGGGCGTCCACGTGAAGTATTTGTCCACCAAGGCCTGGCTGAGGCCGAGCGCTTCGAAGATCTGCGCGCCGCAGTAGCTCTGCATGGTGGAAATGCCCATCTTCGAGAGCACCTTGACTACACCCTTCACCGACGCTTTGATGTACTTCATCACGGCGGTCTCTTCGCTGATGTCGGTGAGCATGCCCTGGCGGACCATGTCGGTAATGGTCTCGTAGGAGAGGTAGGGGTTGACGGCGGTTGCACCATACCCCACCAACAGCGCAAAGTGGTGAACCTCGCGCGGCTCGCCCGATTCCACAATCAGGGCAACCTGCGTGCGCAGTTCCTCGCGGATGAGGAAGTGATGCAGCCCCGACGTCGCCAAGAGCGCGGGGATGGCGGCCATGTCTGCGCTGACACCCCTGTCTGACAAGATAAGGACGTTGACGCCGTCAGCCAGCAGTGCTTTTGCCTTCTGGTACATCTCTTCTAAAGCGTCTTCCAGTCCTTGCGCGCCGGCGCCGAGGGGGAAGAGCATGGGCAGTGTGGCCGATTTGAAGCCCGGTTCCTGCAAGTAGCGGATCTTGGCCAGATCCTCGTTGGTGAGGATTGGGTTCTTGATCTTGATCTGGCGGCAGTTCTCGGGGCGCACTTCGAGCAGGTTCAACTCGGTGCCCATGTAGACCTCGGATGCCGTCACCAATTCCTCGCGGATGGCGTCGATCGGCGGGTTGGTCACCTGGGCAAAGAGCTGTTTGAAGTAGTTGTAGAGCAGTTGCGGCTTGTCCGAAAGGATGGCCAGCGGCGTGTCGTTGCCCATTGCGCCAATCGGCTCGACGCCGTCTTTGGCCATGGGGCCAACCAGCACACGCAGCGTCTCAAAGGTGTAGCCGAACGCCTGCTGACGCTGGAGCACCGTCTCGTGATCAGGGCCTTCGATGTGGGGCGGCGTGGGTAGGTCTTTGAGGTTGACCAGATACTTGTCCAGCCACTCGCGGTAAGGATGCTCCGCGGCGGCCTTGGCCTTAATCTCCTCGTCGGCGATGATGCGGCCCTCGGCGGTGTCTACCAGCAACATGCGACCGGGCTGGAGGCGTCCTTTGTATTGGATGCGGTCGGCGGGGATGTCGAGGACGCCCACTTCCGACGCCATGATCACCAGATCGTCCTTGGTCACATAGTAGCGCGAAGGACGTAGCCCATTGCGATCCAGCGTAGCGCCGATGACGGTGCCATCGGTAAAGCCGATGGAGGCGGGGCCGTCCCACGGTTCCATGAGCGTGCTGTGGTATTCGTAGAACGCCTTCTTGGCGTCGTCCATCGTCTTATGACCCGACCACGGCTCAGGGATCATCATCATCATCACCTGATGCAACGGGCGACCGGCCAGTGTGAGGAATTCCAGCGCCTCGTCGAACATGGCCGAATCGCTGCCGTCGTTGTTGATGACCGGCAGGATCTTGCCCAGGTCGTCGCCGAACAGGGCCGACTCGAAGGTAGACTGGCGGGCGTACATCCAGTTGACATTGCCGCGCAGCGTGTTGATTTCGCCGTTGTGGATGATATAGCGATAGGGGTGGGCGCGTTCCCAACTGGGGAAGGTGTTGGTGCTGAAGCGCGAATGGACCAGCGCCAGCGCACTTTCCACATCGGTATCGTCCAGTTCGCGGAAGTAGGCGGGCACCTGTTCGGGCAGCAACATGCCTTTGTACACAATCGTACGCGCCGACAGGCTGGGCATGTAGAAGCGCGCGCCGGGGATGTTGTCGTTGTAGCGGATGGCGTGTTCGGCGCGTTTGCGGATGACGTAGAGCTTGCGCTCGAAGGCCAGGGGATCATCGGCCAACGTCTCGGCGTTCTTGGCGATGAAGACCTGATGGACGATGGGCTCGCCCAGTTTGGCCGTTTCGCCCAGGCTGCTGTTGTCGGTAACGACACGCCGCCAGCCGAGCAGGGTCTGCCCTTCTTCTTTGACGATTTCCTCGAAGCGGGTCTGGCAGACGCCACAGTCCGCTTCGTCGGGCGGGCAGAAGACCATGCCCACGCCGTACTCGCCGGGGGCGGGCAGGGTGATGCCCTCCTGTGCACAGACTTTTTGGAAGAATTTGTGGGGCAACTGCATGAGGATGCCTGCACCGTCGCCAGTGTTGAATTCACTGCCACGTGCGCCTCGGTGATCCAGGTTGAGCAGAATCGTTAAGCCCTGCTGCACAATTTCGTGAGATTTTTTGCCCTTGATGTTGACCACAAAGCCAACGCCGCAGGCGTCCCGCTCGAAACTGGGATCGTAAAGCCCTTGTTTCGGGGGGAGACCAACAGTTTTTGGGTAAACGGAATGATGATCGCTTGGCACAATGACGTCTCCTCGTACTGAGGCCGCAAGTGGATTGCAGCCATTTCATCCAGATCCATTGAGGCTTTGCCCGCGTCCTACAGACCAAAATTCTATAAAAGTTGGGCGGATTGTGTCAGCGTAGACTGGACGACGTCATTGTCGAGTTTTTCGGCGTTGGGGTGTGGGGGAACTGCGGGCCAGCCTGTTGCATTGTTCCATTTTGCACAGGCGAGGTTCAGAGTAATTTACACCAACTGCGGGGATTCGTCAACTCGGTTTTTCGCTGGGCGAAATTAAAGTTGTATATAATGACGTAATCGTTCATTCACCCCCACACGTTCGAGAAGGAACGTATGCACACCCAAACAGTTGAACTATCAACAAACCTGCTTGAGATGAGACTCAATCTTTCTGGGCAGCGTTTGCGTCTTGCCCATCTGTCGGCCTTCGGCGCGGCATGGCTACACACCGACATCGACTCGCCGCTCTTCGCTGTCACCGTAGACGGCATGCGCTGGGACACGACAAACCTGCAATTTGTTCAGTCGCACGAGGATGGCAGTGTCGACGGTATCCGCCACACGGTTTTTGATTTTCAGGGGCCAGGATTCACCGTGGAAGAGCATGTTCTTGCCTACGAAGGATCGTCCTTGAGCGAGGTGTGGCAGACGATCCGCAACGATGGCGATGCACCGATTCGCCTTGAGCGCATTGACACGCTCTCGATCACGATCCCCAATATAGACATGCAACTGCTTTCTTTCACCGGGCGTTGGGGCAGCGAGTTTGAGCCACATCGCTACAGCCTGGGCAAAGAGATTATCCTGCACGCCGACCTGCAATCGCGTTCGGGGCGCTCGTCTAAGGGCAATCACCCCTGGTTCGCCCTCACCCGCCGCGATGGACACGTCCTTTCGGCGTCGGTGGTATGGTCGGGCAACTGGATCTTTCGTTTTGAACCGTTGGGGCGTGATGGTTATCAGATCAGCGGCGGCCTCAACGATTGGGAATTCTTCAAGGATCTTCAGCCCGGCCAATCAATGGACAGCCCTGCCGTGGTCCTGACATTGGGGGGAAACCTGAATCAGGTATCGCAACAGTACGCCCGTGTGGGCCGCAAGCACTGGTATCCGCGCAACGAACTTTCGTCGCGTGCGCCAGTGGAATGGAACCATTGGTGGCCCTACGAAGACGCCGAGATCAACGAGGAGGTCTTCGCACGCAATGTCGTCGAAGCGGAAAAGATGGGGTTCGAGGTCTGTACCCTGGACGCGGGCTGGTTCGGCCCGTCCGACGCCGGCACCTTCTGGGAGCATTACCGCGGCGATTGGCATTTGGTCAACCAGGATCGCTTCCCCAGCGGCCTGCGCGCCCTGTCGGATCAGGTCCACGCGCGGGGGATGAAGTTCGGCATCTGGTGCGAAATCGAAGGTCTGGGCGAAAAGGCGCAGGTCGCCATCGATCACCCCGACTACGTGGCGCAGCGCAATGGTGAGCGGCTGGGCTACGTCTGCTTCGGCAATCCCGCCGTCCAAGATTGGGCCTACGCCACGTTGGCCCGTCTCATCACCGAGTACAACGCCGACTGGATCAAGATAGACTTCAACCTCGATCCGGCTGCCGGCTGCAACCGCACCGATCACGGTCACGGCGCGGGGGACGGTCTCTTTGAACACTACCTGGGCTATTACCGTGTCATGGGGCGCATTCGTGAGGACTTTCCGCACGTTGTCCTTGAAAACTGTTCATCGGGTGGGCTGCGCATCGACCTGGCGATTATGCGCTACACCTTTATGGCCTTCCTCTCGGACCCAGACTGGGCGGTGCACGATCTTCAGATTTTCTGGGGAGCCAGCACCATGCTTGCCCCCAATGTGCTGTTGCACTGGACCTACAGCCATTGGCGCAACCTCAACCCGCCACCCTACCAGATCTTCGATCCGCGCGATCCCAATCTTACTGTAAAGACGTGGGACTACTACTCGCGTATCTCCATGCTCGGTCTCTACGGTCTGTCGCAGCGCCTGCCCGATCTACCCGATTGGTTGTGGCAACGGGCAGAGCAGAACAACCGCATCTACAAAGAGCAGGTGCGCCGTTTCGTCAAAGAAGCCGATCTCTACCGCCTCACCGAGCAACCCCGCCGCGATGGGACGGGTGAACGCTGGCCCGCCTTCCAATACAGCCTGCCCGACAAATCGGAGCACCTGCTTTTCATCTTCCGCCTGCCCGGCGCACCGGCGGAACGCTCGATCCGTCTTCAAGATCTGGATCCGGCGCGTACGTATACCGTCCGCGGCCTCGAAGGCGAGTTTGAGCACACAACCACAGGCCGCACGCTGATGGAAGATGGCTTGCACCTTGATACGTTGGGCGAAGAGGAATCGGTCTTACTCAAGATCGTATAGGTTGTGAGCGAGATGATGGGATGATGTCCGCAACATCATCCCATCATCAATCTACACACCAACCCACCCAGTCCCCAGTCCCTGATCCCCAGTCCCTACTCCTTCACCGCGCCCAACATAATCCCCCGAATAAAGTACCCCTGTAAGAAGGGATAAATCAACAGAATCGGGATGATGGCCACGAAGAGTTTGGCGGCGTTGAGGGTGTTGTTCGAGAGTCGGCTGAGCAGTTGCGCGCCCGCACTGCCTTGCAACATCGTGCGGTTGGCGATGACCAACTGCTGAATGTAGGTCTGCAACGGATAGTTTTCGGGGTTGTTCATCAAAATCAGCCCGTCGAAGAACGAGTTCCAGTGGCCGACCACGCTGAAGAGCGTGATCGTGGCCAGCGCCGGCAAGGACGTGGGCAGGTAGACGTTCCACAGAAGCTGCCACGGGTTGGCCCCGTCCATGCGCGCGGCTTCGTCTAATTCGCGGGGAATGTTGCGAAAGAAGTTCATCAGGATGATCACGTTCCAGATCGGCAGTGCGCCGGGTAACACCAACGCCCAGATCGAATCGATTAGCTCGTAGTTGCTAATGGTGAGATACCAGGGCACCAACCCTACGTTAAGCACCATCCCCGCCACCAGCAGCCAGGTGAAGACATTCCGCCCTGGGAAGGCGCGTGTGGTGCGCGACAGCGGAAAGGCGGTGAGCACCGCCACCGCAAAGTTCAAAAATCCGCCTATCAACACCCGTTGAATCGAAACACCGAAGGCGCGCCAGAACCCTGTGTCCTGGAGAATGTACTCATATGAAAAGAGGTTGAAGCCGATAGGCCACAGCTTTACCATTCCGCCGCTGACGGCTGCTTTGTCGCTTAGCGAAATCGCCAGTGTGTTGAAGAGCGGCAGGATCGCGCTTACCGCCAACAGCAGCAAGAAGGCCGAAATCACCCATTCCACCAACCGATCCTGCCAGCGCTTTGAAATGACCATGCGTACCCCCTAGAAAATCCGATAGTTGGCAAACTTGCTGGCCGTCCAATAGGAGACGCCGATGAGGATCAGCGAGACAACCGTCTTGAGCAAACCTACGGTGGTGCCGATGCTGTACTGTCCTTGCACGAGGCCGATGCGGTAGACGTAGGTGTCGATCACATCACCTGTGGAGTAGACAATCGGGCTGTACAGGTTGAAAATCTGATCGAAGCCTGCGTTCAGTACGTTGCCAATGGCCAGCGACGCCACCAGGACAATCACCGGCGCGATGCCGGGCAGCGAGATGTAGAGCATCTTCTGAAAACGGTTGGCACCGTCGAGATCGGCCACTTCGTAGAGGGTGGGATCAATGGTTGTCAACGCCGCCAGATAGATGATGGCCTCAAAGCCGAATTCCTTCCACACATCGCTAATAATGATCACCCAGGGGAAGATCCCCGGCGCGCCCAGGAACGAAACCGACTCAAATCCCATCCACACCAGCGTATCGTTGACCAATCCATTGCGCGCCAATAAGTTGCGCAGGATACCGGCCAGAATCACCCACGAAAGAAAGTGGGGCAGGTAGACCAATGTCTGAACGAAACGGCGTACTCGCATGAAGCCGATTTCGTTTAGCAACAGCGCAAAGACAATCGCCACCAACTGGGTGAGCAGGATTTTGGCCGTGGCGATAAAGAGTGTGTTGCGCAGTACTTCGCGCGCGTCGTCAATGCGAAAGAGAAAAAAGAAGTTTTCAAAACCGATCCACGGCGAGTTTGCTATCCCCAGGGCAGGGTTAAAGCGCTGAAAGGCAATCACTGAATAGATCAGCGGCACAAAAGTAAAAGCAAACAGCAACAAAATACCCGGCAGAATCATCAGGTAGTAAGAAAAGGCTTCTGATTTTTTGTACATGTTTGTCTCGTAAGTAGAGGACAACCGTCCTGCAAAAAGGAATTTTTGCCGCAAAGAACACAGAAATCACAAAGATTCCCTCTCTGCTTCTTTGTGATCTCTGTGTTCTCTGTGTTCTTTGCGGTTAATTTCTGCCTTCTGAGGAACTACTGATTCATCTTGTCGAGGAGTTCCTGGCCGCCGCCTGCGTACCAGCGCTCAACGAAGGTGTCGAAGTATTCCAGTGGCTGCGCGCCGGTGATGATCTGCAAGTAGGCTTCTTCTTCCATCTTCTTCAGCGATGGCCAGTTGGGATCGCTGGGGAAGATACGGGCCGCCGCCGGATCGGTGCGCACTTCGTTGTAGCCCGAGGCCAGCAACGCCGCCGCATCCAAACGGGCCATGCGCGTCGCCCACGATGCACTGTCTACGCGCGGGTTGGCCATGTCTGTCTGGATCTGCTCGAACTCCAACTTCATGGCCTCACTCAGCGTGGTCGGGTCCAGTTCGCCGTCCAGTGCCTGCTGATATTCGGTGGCCATGCGCTCCACCACGTAAGGCTGCTCTATCAGGAAGGGGACGGGGAAAAGCGTCGTCCAGATCTCGTTGAAGTTGGGATAGTACTGTGGCGCATCGTTGAGGCCGTAGCTCAGATCGTTCTGCACGTTGAGGATCTTGATCAACGCTTCGGGGTGTTCATAACCCTTCTTCACCACCACAAAGCCGTAGGTGTAAGCGCCCATGGAATAGGTGTACTCGCCGTTGTTGTCCTTGATCATAAAGGGCTGCCAATCGGCGTTGGGATCGTTCTTCACTGAATCGACCAGCGGCCACCACGAAATCCACCACGGGCCGACCATGATGCCACCCTGCCCGCTGATGACGATTTCGTTGGCTTGATCGGCGTTCTTAATGGCGAAGTCAAGATCGATGAGGCCGTCGTCGTACATCTGCACCAGCCGAGCCAGTGCCTCTCTGGCTTCGGGCTGTACCGAGCCGTAGACGATTTCGCCGTTGTCGTTCTCGTGGAAGAGGGTGGGGAAGGCGCCGTAGACGTTGAAGAAGATGTCGAAGCCGTGCAGGTTGCTGGGCACCTGGACAGGCACCATGGTGCCTGTGAGACCGAAGGTGTCGTCTGCGCCGTTGCCGTCAGGGTCCTGTTCGATGAAGGCTTGGGCGATGGCTTCCACGTCGTCGATGGTTTCGGGGCCTTCCAGGCCAAGCTTGTCGAGCCAGTCCTGGCGCACCCAGACCATCAGCGGTGCGTCGGCCTGTGGCTGCACATTGGGGATGCCGTAGATCTTGCCGTCCACCGTGGCCGCGTCCAGGGCGACGCCGCCGGTCTGCTCGTAGTTCGCGAGGATGTCGGCATTGGCGTACTGCTCGATGTAGGGGGTGAGGTCTTCGAGCGCGCCGGCGGCCACCAGTTGCTGGAACTGAATGGCGTCCACAGACATAGCGTCGGGGATGTCACCACTGGCGATGGCGAGGTTGAGTTTGTCGCCGAAGCTGTCGCTGGGTACCACCCACGAGAAGGTGATGTCGAGGTTGAGGGCGTCTTCGATGTACTGGAGCGCGCGATTGTCTTCGATGCTCTCTCCCTCAGGCAGCAAGGACGCCGCTTCCTGTCCACCCTTGACGAGGGTCAACTGCACGGTTTCGGGGAAAGGCGCGTAGGGATCGGTATCACGCCACGCTCCCCATTCGCGGTCTTCGGCGGGTTCCGATGCAGTGGTCGCCCCGTCTGCACTCGTGGCCGGTTCACTCGGCGCAGGCGCTGCACAGGCCGAGAGGACCAGCACAACAAACACCATTAACAGCACGACCTTCAAGTACAGAGCTTTTGTCATTCTCTCCTCCAATAGAAGATGTAGTGAAAGATGGCTCCAACCAAAAGTGGATCCACCGGCAAAAAGGATGTAAGGCTAACGGAAACGACTTGGGGCAACCGTTGGCTTCTGGGGGCACCAACGTAACACAAAAAGAGTTTGTTGTGAGAAACAACATGATTAGTGTATAGATCAGAGTGATCTTTTGTCAACAGAACCGCAGCGTTTGTATGCATTTCAATGGTGGGGCGAGCAGTGCCTGGCACTGTGGCGCGCGCCCACATCTTGCACTCAATGTTCAACCACCGACCTGCTAAACATTCCACTGTGAGATCTCACACCTATGCCGAGAAAAATTGATGCAGTCGACTTTTTCTACCTTTCTATGCCCGAAATCCAGGATATCGGCGACGGCAGCCAGGACGCGCTGCTCGTGCGCGTCGTCGCCGGGGATCTTGTCGGGTGGGGCGAGTGTGAAGCCTCGCCCCTGGTCACCATCGCCAGCCTAATCACACCCATGTCGCACAGCGCCTGCAAGCCGGTAGCGGCCTCTGTCCTTGGCCAGGTGATCGACAGCCCCGCCGATATTGAACGCATCCACCATCAGGTGCGCCACAACAGCATGGACCTGCTCCAGGCCGATCATGCCCTCTCCGGCATCGACGTCGCCCTGTGGGACTTGCTGGGCAAGATCCGCCAGGAGCCGACCTACCGGCTGTTGGGCTTTCCTCAAGCCCGCCCCAAAGTGCCCTACCATTCGGTCCTCTTCGGTGACACGGCACAGGAGACGCTGTTCCAGGCCCAGGAGGCGCGCCGCCAGGGATTCCGCGCCGTCAAATTTGGCTGGGGACCGTTCGGCCATGCCGGGCTTCAGGAGGACATCGACCAGGTAGTGGCCGCACGTGAGGGGCTAGGCCAAGAGGGCATCCTCTGTGTCGACGCCGGTACGGTGTGGACAACCGACGTGGATGAAGCGTCGAAGCGCATCAAGGTTCTGGAAGAATGTAACGTCACCTGGCTCGAAGAACCTTTCCACACCGGCGGGCTGCACGCCTACCTTGAACTGTCTAAGCGCCTACGTGTGAAACTGGCAGGCGGCGAGGGCGCGCACAACGAGTTCATGGCCCAACACATGATCGACTACGCTGGCATCGGCTACGTGCAGGTCGACACCGGCCGCGTCGGCGGTATCACCTCGGCCAAGCGCGTCTTCGACCATGCGGCGGCGCAGGGAGTCCAGTTTGTCAACCACACCTTCACCTCGCACCTGGCGCTGGCGGCGTCGATCCAGCCCTACGCCGGTGCAGCGGACCATCCCCTCTGCGAGTACCCGGGTCAACTCTCGGCGCTGGCGTGGGACCTCACCCACGAGCACATCCTGCGCGACGACAACGGCGAAATCACCCTGCCCGACGCCCCCGGTCTGGGGATTACACCCAACTTGGATGCCGTGCGCAAATATCTGGTGGACACAACAATTGAGGTCGGCGGGCGGGTCCTGTATCGGACGCCGTCGGTGTAGATTGGGGGTAGATTGGGGAGATAGAACGCGGATTGGGCGGATCGAGCGGATTTTTCGGATTCAGAAACAATCTTCTGGAAATCCGAAAAATCCGCTCGATCCGCCCAATCCGCGTTCTATTGCAGTTCGTACCGTTGTTGATTACCAATACGCCTCGCGCACCTGCCCTCGATCCTCCGTCGCCACGAGGACATCCAAGAGCATCTCCTGCAATTCTGTCCGCACTTCCCGGTGTGCAGGATCAGCCCATAGATTGCGCAGTTCATTTGGATCGGCAGCCAGATCGTAAAGCTCCCCCTCACGCGGACGAGCCGTGGCCGGCGCGCCGTGGTTGACGATGAGCTTGTACTGCCCCGTACGCAACATGGTGGTGTGCACGGGCGGCTGGTAGGGGTGTCCACTGTCGCGGTATTCGCACAGCGCCCACCCGCGCGAGGACGCGTCCTCGTCGCCGCGAGCGAGCGGGAGCAGACTCTGCGCCTGGTTGCCCGGCAGCGGATCGACGCCTGCCGCGTCCAACATTGTCGGGTTGAGGTCGATCCACTGCACCAGATCGTCGCGCCGTTCCCCCGCCGGCAGGTGACCGGGCCAACGCAGGATCAACGGCACACGCACAGCGGCTTCGTAGAGCATCGGTCCTTTGAGCAACAACTGGTGATCGCCCAACATCTCGCCGTGGTCACTGGTGAAGATGACCAATGTATTTTCGTCCAGCCCCAGTGCCTGCAACCGCGCCAGGATGCGCGCCACCTCGTCGTCGATCAGGCTCATCATGGCATAGTAGGCGGCGATGATTTCCTGGATTTCGGCGGCGGCGTGTTCGGTAAATCCTGAGGCGTGGCCACCGTAGCTTTTTTGCGACGCCTGACGTTGGATTTCGGGTTTGCTTTCCAGTTCGCCAGGATAACCCACAGGCGCAGGCAGCATGGACGGGTCATAGCGGTCGAGGTATTCCTGCGGCGCGATGAACGGATGGTGTGGATCGAAAAAGTTCACCCACAGGAAGAAGGGCGTGTCGTCGTTGCGCTCGTCTTCGAGGAACTCGATGCTCTTTTCGGCCACCCAATGGCTGTAGTGCGCCTCGGTGGGCATGGTGTCGAAGGGGACGGTTTTGTGTCCCTGGCGGCCGGTGCCGTGGCGAATGGCCTCGGCGTAAAGCTCGGGGTGCTCTGTCTCCAGCCAACGGTGGTACTGATTCTCGGGCGAACCGTGGGTGGGGTCGTGCGCCCATTGGAAGAAGCGGAAACCATCGTCGCGGCGCGGTTCGGTGCGCCCCTGGAAGCAGGCCGCCTGGTGCCATTTGCCGATGAGGCCGCAGTCGTAGCCGTCATCGGCCAGGGCTTTTGAGAAGATCTGCGCATGATCGGGCAGGGCAACGCCATTCGCCCACAACCCATGCGCGTGGACGTACTGTCCTGTGAGCAGGCTGGCCCGCGACGGCGAACAGACCGGGCTTTGCACGTAACACTGCTCGAAGAGCACACCGTCCTCGGCCAACTTGTCGATGGTCGGCGTCTGCACGTGGACATTCCCGTAGCAGCCCAAAGAATCAAAACGCTGCTGATCGGTGCAAATAAACAGAATATTGGGTCGACTTGCCATGTTGCGCATCCCTTCACTGTGACATAGAACGCGGATTGGGCGGATCAAGCGGATAAAACGGACGCAGAGACAATCTTCTGGAAATCCGAAAAATCCGCTCGATCCGCCCAATCCGCGTTCTATCTTTGACTCTCCAATGAAACCCCAATCACCTCAACGTGTCGTCCGTCGTCCGTCGTCTATCGTCCGTCGTCGCCTAATGCCCAACCGCCATCTCCCCCGCCTGAATCGCAATCCCTAACCGGTTCTGCTGTGTCGGGCGCGGACAGGTGGCGTAGGGGGTGAAGGCGCAGGGTGGGTTGTAGGCGCGGTTGAAGTCGATGACGGTGCGCCCTTCGCCGTCCACTGCATCGACGCTGAGGAAGCGACCACCGCCGTAGGTCTCACGACCGGTCGTCCCGTCGGCGAAGACGAGCGAGAGCGCGCCGTCTCCCTTGCCGAAGGCGTCCAGCCGGTATGTTTCACCGTCCACCGAAAAGACGAGCGCGCCCGGCGACGGCGTCTGCGTCACCGTACCCAACATTGTGGGGACAGGGACGATGCGCGGCGGGTCGTAAGGCTCGAACACCGCGTCTACGCACCAGGACGGATCCACCGGGAAGGCGGGGATGCCGTCGAAGTTCGTCAACGTGGGGCTTTCGCTGTCGCGTAGGCGGATGCCAATCTGGTCATCGCGGCGGATGATCAGCCAGCTCAACGTGCGGTGGGTGAGGATCGTCGGCGTCTGGCTTTTGTCGTCGGCCATGCTGATGTGGCCCACACTTTCGCCGTCATGCTGCACATCCACGTCAGGACGGATCTCAACACGCACGTGGCCGTTTTCGAGAATGAACGTGCCTACAACGGGATCGGCCTTTCCTTCAGAAAAAACAATATCGTTTGTGGGATCGCTGCCAAAGGTCGCCTGCCCTGGCGTCAACCAGAAAAGACCGGCCAGGCTGAGCCATCCATCGGGACGGCGCAACTGGGCAATCCGTTCGGCGCGCCACTTCTCCAGCGCAGTGGCATAGGCATTGTCAACAATAGATTCAATCATTTGGGTTGTCCCTTCAGTCGAAGTGGGAGATGCAAAGTGGATGGGTTGGCGGTTTTGCCATTGTAACTCATCCTTTCGTCGTAGATCGAATCAGCACATTTTGCTGATGTCGGTGGCTTGCACCTGTTGTAACGTAGATAATGTCTGAGGACGCATCCCCTGGCGTCCTCAGGCCCCGATAGGGTGATCAGTGCCTACCGAAACAAGCCCTATCCCTTCGAAAGAGGCGAATCCGCCCAAGGATTCGTCCTTTTTGATCTCAGAGATAGTGTGATTAGTGATTGGGCAGAGTAACAGACGATATTGGATGGCCATAGGCGGGGCGGGTTACTTCATATCGCTCTGCCCAATCACCAGTCACCAATCACCTAAATGAATGTCCCGAAGACAAGGCGATGCCCGTCGAGATCGCGGAGGCTGAATTCGCGGATCCCCCAGGGTTCGTCTTCGGGATCAGAGACGATTTCGACGCCGCGTGCACGGTAGGCGGCGCAGAGTTCGTCGATGCGATTGTCGGTGAAGATGTAGAGGTAGGCCGACGGCTGAATCGTACGTTCCGGCGGCACTTGCGAAAGTTGGATGGTGACGAGGTTGCCTGTCCACTCGCCGCGAGAGACGCCTGCATGGAAAGGCGGATCGCCGAAGAGGAAGTCGAGCTGGAAACCGAGTTTGTTCACGTAGAAATCCACACTCTGCTGCAAATTGTGGACCAAGAACGCCGGCTCCATTTTGAAGAAGGACGGGGGATCAGCCGGTTCGGCTTCGCCACGCCACTCATGTGCCCGCATGCCATAGACGAACATGTGGTGATGGCGCGCCTCGTGACGGTAGCGCAGGGCGATGCGTCCTTTGATGCCGAAGCCCAACTTTTGCGCTACGCGCATGGACCGGGTATTCGTGTCGTCGATCCACAGTTCCACACGCTCGTAGCCCAGGTGATCAAAGCCGAAATCCAGCGCGGCGCTGGCCGCTTCGACGGTGTAGCCCTGTCCCCAGTAGTCAGGGTGGAGGATGTAGCCCATGCCGGGGATGCGTGTCTTCAAGTAGTTGACATGCCCGATCACGCTGCCGTTGTCTTTGTCGCAGACTGCCCAGTGATGTTCACCTGGGCGCGAAACCTCTGTCTCAAACCAGGCGCGTGTATCTTCAATGCGGCTGTGCGGCAGCGACGGCATAAAGCGCATCGCCTCCCCGTTGCTGAAGATCTTAAAGAACGCAGGCAGATCGCCCGCTGTGATCGGGCGGAGGAGAAGTCGATCCGTGTGGAAATGGGGGACGGTCATCGGGTGAAGTCCTTTTGTGTTACGTGATCCGTGTAGCGTGATTTGTGGATGATGTTGTTCGCCAATTGGCAATTCGCTTCGTAGACAAATCACGCAACACGAGAGGAGTTAGACACCCCCAGTAGAGGGGATGTAAAAGCACATTAACAAGAGAACAACCATAGCCTTGGTCTGTACCGAAAGCGAAGGCAATCGAGAACAGGGAACCAAGATGGCAACTGAATGCAGAAGGTGCC
>WGMT01000106.1 GCA_016124945.1 bacterium
GCCGGTTGAGTAGCGCAGCGTATCGAAACCAAGGAACGGGTCTACAGAGAAACCGGTCTCGCCTACCCGCTTGGTTTCGATACGCTGCGCTACTCAACCGGCGCTAGTCAAACTACGGTTTTCAAAGTAGCTTCACTTTAGGTCGTCGAATATGCAAGTGAATTGACGCGCCAATGGGCTCCACAGAACTGCGGTGCACCCATTCATTGCCCAATTTCGAAGCCCAGTCCCCGATACCCAGTCCCCAGTCCCCAGCCCTCCAATCACCAATCACTACATTCCGGAGAACGCTATGCACCTATTGATCACCGCCGCCGCCGATCCACTGACGCGGGTGTTGGCCGACCAGTTGGCGGCCACGCACACGATTCGCCTCACCGACCGTGGGCCAATGCAAAGCCCACACGAGTTTGCCGTCAGCCCGCTAGGACACGACGCTTCAACCAATCTCCTCGTACGGGGGATGGACGCCATCGTGCACCTGTCCGCTCTTTCCCCGGCCCAAGACGCAACAGCCCAGATCGACTACATGACCCGCTGCACCTACAACTTGCTCACAGCCGCGGTGACCGAAGGGGTGCGCCGCGTCGTCTATCTGAGTAGCCTCGACTTGCTGACGCCCTACGATACCAACTACCGGGTGGACGAGCGCTGGCGCCCGCTGCCGTCACCGCAGCCGCCGTCACTCACGGCACACCTGGGCGAATCGGTCTGCCGTGAGTTTGCCCGCGAGCACAAGTTGGATGTGGCCGTGTTGCGCCTGGCCCACGTCACCGAGTCCGACGCGCACATCCCGTCGGCGCCGTGGGTCGATGTGCGCGACGTGGCGCAAGCCGTCAACCTGGCCCTGACGGCTGAGATCGAGCAATGGGGCGTCTACCACATTGCGTCCTTGGCGGTGGGGCCACGCTTCAGCATCGGCAAGGCGCAGACCGAACTCGAATTCGAGCCTCAATTTAACGGATAGGAGACAAACATGAATGTACTGATCTTGGGCGGCGGCGGCATGTTGGGGCCGTATGTGGCAAAGGCGCTGGCCCCGTACCACAATCTACGTGTCACCGATATCAAACGCCCCGAAGGCGATCTGCCCGGCGAGTTTGTGGAAGTAGATGCCGGTTCGCTCTCGCAGGTGGTGGACGCGGCCGAGGGCATGGACGCCATTGTCAACCTGTCTGTGCTGCGCCATGACCGTCAACTGGCGTTTGATGTCAATACGCTGGGCTGTTACAACACAATGCAGGCCGCGGTGACCCACAACATCCGCCGTGTGATCAACACCGGCCCGCACTTCACCTTTGCCGGGCGCACCTACGAACGTTTCGACTACGAACTTGGCCCCGACATCCCCCCACAGCCGGGGACGAACCTCTACGCCATCACCAAGTCGCTCGGCCAAGAGATCTGCAAGATCTACACCGAGCACCACGACATCTACGTGCAGATGTACCTTTTCTACAACTTCCGGGATCCCGCTGATCTGCGCAAAGGCGAACGCTACGCACCTTTCCTGATTTCGTGGGAGAACGCCGCCGAAATCTTCAACCTGGGCCTGACCGTGGATCTGGAGACGCTGCCCTCCCGCTGTGAGGTCTTCAACGTCTTCACCGACATGCCCCATGCCCGCTTCCGCAACGACAAGGTCAAGCGTGTCCTCGGCTTCGAGCCGCGCGAGGATGTCAGCGAGACATGGCAGATCTGACGACGGACGACGAACGACGAACGAAGGACGTTAAGTGCGTGAATGCCCCTAACGTCCTTCGTCCGCCTACACCAATTTCAGTACTTCACGATTCTCTGCGAACTTGCGGAGAGAGCATCCTCAGATGCGGCTTGTTCAGTTCTCCCCGGCATCTGAGGATGCCTACTCCGCGTCAAAATCGTGAATTACTGAATTTTCAAAACTCGTAAAATTGATTGTCGATCCCACACATTCCCATTCGTCGTATTGGCAGAAGGGCGAATTTGGTCGCTCTATCCAACCAACCAGACCCGAGGAGGTCACACAATGCGATACCTTTGCTTACTCTACGGAAACGAAGCCATCGATGCCCAGATGACGCCTGAAGAAAGCCAGCAACAAATGGGCGAATACTTTGCCTTCAACGAGGAAGCCAGCAGCGCAGGCGTAAACCTGGGCGGTGAGGCGTTGTTGCCCACCACGATGGCAACCACCGTCCGCCTGCGCGATGGCAAAGTGCAGACAATGGATGGTCCTTTCGCGGAGACGAAGGAACAACTCGGTGGCTACTACCTGATTCAGTGCGAGAATCTGGATGAGGCGATTCAGTGGGCAGCCAAGATTCCTGCTGCACGCGATGGCTGTGTCGAGGTGCGTCCAGTCGTTGAGTGGAATTAACTGAACATAGATTTTAGAAGACGGATTGTTCCACAGATTTCACGGATTAAAAGGATTGTGGAGGATTTCTCTTCGCACCTGAATAGTTACTTCTCTTCTTCCTTTGCGTCTTTGCGGTGAATCTTCTTTCTGGATCCTTCAAATCCGTGAAATCTGTGGATCATTTCTCCGGTGTCTGAGGAATACGTTGCCATGACGAGGACTGAAACCAGCCGAGTGATCGAAGATACGTTCCGGGCGGAAGCTGGGCGGGTGCTGGCTACCCTCATCAGTGGGTTGGACGGCGACTTCGAACTGGCCGAAGACGGTCTGCAAGATGCGTTGGTGATGGCGTTGCAACGTTGGCCCCAAGACGGCACGCCGCACAACCCCGCCGCCTGGATCACCACCACTGCACGCAATAAAATCATAGACCGCTTGCGCCGCAATCGCACTTTGGCGCGCAAGACCGAGCAACTGGTGCACGAAGTACGTTTGCAGCAGCAGAGCGAAAGCGAAGCCGAGATGGACAACATCCCCGACGAACGGCTCAAATTGATCTTCACCTGTTGCCACCCGGCACTTTCGATTGAGGCGCAGATCGCGTTGACACTGCGCACGCTGGGTGGCCTTTCCACCAACGAGATCGCCGCTGCCTTCATGACGCCGGTGCCGACGATGGCGCAGCGACTTGTGCGCGCCAAGCAAAAGATCCGCAGCGCTGGGATTCCCTTCCGTGTGCCGCCGTCTTCATTGATCCACGAACGGTTGGCAACGGTGTCGACAATTCTCTATCTGATCTTCAACGCGGGGTACACGGCGGTGGAAGGCGAATCGCTGCTGCGCACCGATCTCTGTAGCGAAGCCATCCACCTCACCGAAGTGCTGGCAATGTTGCTGACCGAAAACAATGCCCTACAGGAAGATCCCGAAGTGCTTGGCCTGCTGGCGCTTATGCTGCTTCACGACGCCCGCCGCGATGCCCGCGTCAACGACGCCGGGCAGATCATCCTGCTCGAAGCTCAGGATCGTACACAGTGGAACCGATCTCAGATCGCGGCGGGGATGGGCATCCTCGAACGGGCGCTGGCACTCGGCCACCCCGGTCCGTATCAGATCCAGGCTGCTATCAGCGCACTGCACGCCGAAGCGCCGTCCTCCGCGCAGACGGATTGGCGGCAGATTGCGTTGCTTTACGCCGCTCTGTACGAGATGCAGCCTTCGCCTGTGGTCGAGTTGAACCGTGCTGTGGCGATTGCCATGGCCTACGGTCCTCGGCGTGGGCTTGCCCTGCTCGACGCCGCCGAACTCATCGACGCCCTCAGCGGTTACTACCTCTTCCACGCTGCTCGCGCCGATCTCCTGCGCCGCGATGGTCAACGATCCCCGGCCGCCGATGCGTACCGCCGTGCACTCAGCCTTACCCAGAATGTGGTGGAGCGGCAATATCTTTCCCAGCGTCTTAAAGAGGTGAGTGGGTGATTTTGTTGGCAATCCCTGGGTGAGATTCAAATTTACTGTTGACACGGACTTAACGTTCGTCCTCTGTTTTTCGTCCCTTTTCTGATTCTATCCCCCAATATATCCTGCACTTGTGTATGGATATCTAGAGCCGCGGCGGAAATCAGGTTAACCTGTGACGGCAGTACTGAATAGTGCTGAATCAGCCGAAAGGATACACCATGACACGTCGCACACAAGGCAATTTGAAATCAAATCTCCAGTCTGAAAGTGTTTTGAACCATGTCCACGAGGGCATGGACGTATACACCAGCGACGACAAACACATTGGTAAAGTTGAACGTGTCTACTTTGGCGTAGTGAGTGAGCAGGAAGCTGCCACAGGCACCGGTGCCGTCACCAACGATGATCCGCGTATGCAGCAGCATTCGTGGGTTGAAGAAATGGCCAATGTCTTCCGCACTGATGAGATCCCCGATGAGGTGCGTGAAAGATTGCAGCGCCTTGGCTTTATTCGTATTGACGCCAAAGGTCTTTTCTCTAGCGATCGTTACGCAACACCGGACCAAATTGCGACCGTTCGCGATGATCGGGTCATCTTGACCGCTGATCGGGATACGCTGTTCAAAGGCTAAAACGTCGTCACAGTTGCCGAATTCATTCGGCCTGTAGTAGAACAAACTACCATCCGGGGAGTGACCGGGCAGTACACACTTTGCCAAATTTCCAACCAATCCCCCAAATTCTGGTCACTCCCCGGATGTGACAATTGGACGACGGACGACTGACGACCGACGACGGGCAGCCCGATACACACTTTCTTTGGTCCATGCACCACGCACTACACCCCCCACTCCAAGATCGACACCATCTGCGGCGGCACTGCTTCCACTCCTTCACGCTCACCCTGCCCAACAAATTGAACAAAGAGATGTAATTCGTGGGCCGATTCCCACAGTTCGCTGTCGTAGGTCGGCTCCCAATGGCCTACCGACGTCTCGGTGAGATCGGTGATCTGCCAGGCAGTGTTGCCCAGATCGGCGCAACTGGCCACCGACACCCGGCTGTCCCGTTCCTCGTCGCGGAAGACGAGATAGGCCCGCGTCGCATCCCTATCCGCCGCCGCCACAATCAGCGGACGGCTGATGGGAATACGCCGTGTGCCCACCCCACCCAATGTGAACGGCGTCTCCCGCTGTGACACCTGTGATACCTGCCAACTTGCGCCGTCGTGATAGACGAGGTGATATTGTGGGATCTCCGTCCCCGGTGGTCGCCAATAGCTGGCGATGTAGGGTCGCCCTAGCGCATCGGCGCACATGGACGTCTGGTTGATCAGTTCGTGTCCTTGGGGGATGGCGCAGGCGATCTCGGCGCTGGTCTGGGTAATGGGCAGATCATAGACTTCGCCCGTCGACTTTTGCCAGGTCAGCCCGCCGTCGTGGGATCGGGCGTAGCACAGATCGTGGTTGGTGGCTACATCTGGCGTTTCGCGCCACACCCAAGAAAGGTGGATCGTCTCGTTGCTGTCAATCGCGATCTGCCAGTAAGCGTTGCGTTCGCCCTCGCCGTCGATGAAACTGTTCTGGATCTGCGTCCACTGTTGGGCGCGTGTGCTGTAACGGTTCAGCATCAAATTGCCATTGCCCGACATGCCGTCGCGGTAGAAGAAGAGCAGATCGCCGCCCGCCAGCCGGTAGAACTGGGGATAGGTAACCTTGTCCTCGACCAGGCCC
The DNA here is from genome assembly GCA_016124945.1 of bacterium. Taxonomy (GTDB): domain Bacteria; phylum Chloroflexota; class Anaerolineae; order Caldilineales; family Caldilineaceae; genus RI-153. The sequence goes on from WGMT01000106.1 coordinate 5,536, forward strand.
GTCATCGAGAGTGGCCCTGTGAGATCGAGCGATCCTGGGGAGACGGAGCGGACGTAGCGCAGCCGGTTGTTGTGGTGATCCCAAGAGAGGTGTAGATAACCGTCGCCGTCCACCATCAGGCTGATACAGTTGTGGGCGTCGGCCACGTTGCCCGTCAACGGCGTCTGCTGGATCTCCCAATCAGCGCTGCCCAGCACTCGCCGCGCCAGGACCACGTGACCTGTGTCGTCGTAAAAGGCCACATATTGCATATCACCGTCGGTGACCACCGAATTGCGCCGGAAGATCACCGCATTGTTCGAATTCCCCGCCCAGCCTTCAGCAATGGGGACGAGCCGCACGTTGTTGACAGCCACGATCAATTCTCCAATCCGCGCCGTACGAAGGCGCACAGCCAATCGACTAGTTTTTCAATGTCGCCCATGTGCCCCATTTCGAAGGGGGTGTGGGTGTAACGAGTGGGGAAGGCCACCAGCGCTGCCGGAATGTCGGCCTTCATCAACGCTGCGCCGTCGCTGCCGAACGAGCCGAAGATGGCGTGTTGGATGGCGATATCGGCGTCGCCGGCCACCTGCTCCAGCCGCGCCGTCAGCGCATGATCGTAGTGGACGAGCGAATCCTTGTGCACGAGGATCGGCCCACCGCCCAGGCGCACCGGCATCATCTGCTCGCCCACGCCGGGGATGTCGCCGGCGAGGCCCACTTCGATGGCGATGCCGGCGTCGAACTCTTCATGCGCGGCAAGGGCAAAAGCGCCGACCAGGCCGATCTCCTCCTGAATGCTACAGGCCAACGTCAACTGACAGCCCAACTCTTCTACAGGCACGCGGCGCAGCACCTCCGTTGCCACCACCAGCGGCACGCGGTCGTCCAATGCCTTGCCAATGACGTGTGGGCCAAAGCGTTCGGTGGTGGCGTCCCAGATGACGCGCGTGCCCGGCGTCACCCCCCGTTCCAACAACTCGGCGTGTGACAGCCCTGTGTCCACCCAAAAATCGTTCCACGTCAACGACTTCATCTCAGGCAGCGCCAGCGCCGCCACATGACCGGTTGCCGTAGCGATCACGCCGGGGATCTCGCCGCTGCGCGCCATCACCCGCACCCGCTGCCCAATCGTAAATGCATTGCGAAAGCTGGTGCTCTGTGTCCACGCCTGCCCGTTGGCCAGCCAGAGGAAGCCGCTGGGGTGGATGGCGCGCACAAGGTAGCAGAGTTCGTCGGCGTGGGCTACTAGCAGAATCTTCGGCCCCTTCCCCCCCACCCGCGCCAGGACGTTCCCCACCTTGGTGCGGCTGGTCTGCGCGCCGGCATCCTGCCACAGCGCCTCCACCACATCCAGCACCGCCCCTTCCTGCCCAATGGGGCCGCTCATCTCCGTCAACTGCTTGATCAAGTCGTACATTGCCGCCGTCCCCTGATGTGTGGTTGAATGTTGGTTTTGATTCATGTGTGGGTTGTGTATGATTTTACCACGCGTTGGCGCAGAGATTCGGGGATTAAGTTGGGGATCGCTGCGCGGCGTGTGATACTTAGGGGAAGAGAAGGCAAAGGGCAAAAGGCAAACGTAAGTGATCGAGAGCCGTTCTGTGTATCTATCGTTGAATCGTTGTCGACCCGTTGTAGCGTTTGGGGATTCCACCACCGCGCCGCGGGAGAACCTTGTCACCTACGCCGATCTGCTGCGGGCGGAGCTACCGGCGCACGGGGTCGATGTGTCCGTGATCAACGCGGGCGTGCGCGGCAACACCAGCGAAGACGGGCGACTCCGTTTCGCCGCCGATGTGCTGGCCCATCGTCCCAGTGTGGTGATCATCCAATTCGGCATCAACGACGCCGCCGTCGACGTGTGGAAAGATCCGCCATCAACAAGGTCGCGTGTCCCATTGGTTTGGTTCGTCGGCAATCTCGCCACCTTCATCGAGCAACTACGCCAACAGGACGCTACGCCTCTGCTGATGACGCCTAATCCTCTGCACTGGACGCGTGAACTGCTGGCGCTCTACGGCAAGCCACCCTACCGCCCCAACGACGCGGACGGCTTCAACCCGATTCTGCAAGAGTATGCCGAGGCGGTGCGTGTCCTTGCCGCGCGGACGGCCACCCCAATTATCGACATTTTCGCCCTTTTCCAGCGCCTGTCCCTGCCCGAACTACTGCTCGACGGCATCCACCCCAACGCGTATGGACACCGGCTGGTGGCGGATCAACTGTTATCATTCCTTACGTAACGCCCTGCCGATACAATATGATCTACGATCCTCTTCCCTACGACACGGAGGCCTATGCCGCCACCCTGGCGCATATCGGTACACCGTGGGGCATCCCAGAATGGACAGGCGCGTTGCTTGCAAGCGCCATTCCGGGGGAACCCGATCTACATGATCTCGTCGGTCCTTGGCCATACTGCACACCGCCATCTACCGATCAACTGCCTACGCTGACTGCGGCATTGCATACCCAGGGCTTTGTGACATTCCGTGCCTTTTTCCGACCGGACAGCAACCCACCCGTCGCGGATCTCCAAAGACACGGCTTTGTTGTGACACCCTTGAAAGAACACTTTGTCTTTGATCCACAATTGGACATGCCGGCGCACAGCGCCAAAACCCGTTACAATATCCGCCGCGGACAACGACGCTGGGCGGTCGATCAAGTCTCACTGGCCGATCACCATTCCCTCATTACCCGCTACCACGAAACGTTGACGCAGAATCGTCCATTCAGCGCAATGGCCGCGCTAGGACCAACCCATCTCTCCCTGTTAAGCGACGTACCCGGCGTCAATACACTGGCTGCGTTCGACAGCGAAGGGCTGGGCGCAGCCTTGATCACTGCCCACAGCCGACATAGTGTCCACTTCCATCTGATTGTCGGCGCAGATCGTGCCTACCAAACCGGCGCATTTTACGCGCTATACCAGGCTGCACTTGACCGCTGGGGACAGCACACCACGCTCTATTTGGGGGGGACACCCAGCGCCACCAACGGGCCAGGAATTGCGCGTTTCAAACGTCGCTTCGCCAATCGCAGTGCACCGGTTTTGATGGCCCAGTCAATCGTAGATTCAGACACCTACCAACGGCTTGTCCGTGCATGTGTTACGTCCAATCCAAACTGGTTTCCACCATACCGAGGCTGAATCCATGGCGGCATCCTCTTTTGATCTACTGTGTCAGGGCGAAGACCGTCCACAGGCCACTCTGCTCTTTCCCACCTACCGCTCGACACATCTCCACGCAGCGCTCACCTCTGTCCTCGCGCAGCGTGACGTGATCCTGGAGATCCTTATCTCCGACGACGCATCCGGCGACGAAACGCCACGCCGCATCCTCGACATTGCGAAGCGTTACCACGGACCACACCGTGTCCTCTTTCGGCAGGGACAGAAACGGCTGCGCCTGGATCACTTCACGCTGATGGCCGAGGCGGCCTCGTGTGACATCACCCTCATGGCGCACCATGACGACGTTGCCCAGCCGGATCGAGCGCAGCGGATTCTGCGCACCTTCACGGCAACCGGCGCGGACGTCGTCGCGTCGGCTTTCACGGCGATTCAGGCAGATGGTCGGCCACGGGTCACCAACCGCGAGCGATGGGCGTCTGGCTTTATCTCAATGGATCAAGTGATTCAGCACGTTTGGTTGTGGCCGATGTTGGGGGCAGGCCTCGCCTGGCGACGCAAAGTGTACACGGATTTTCCACGGTTGACGACACTTTACCTCCCCGGTGGGCACGACATGTTGATCTCTTTCCGTGGCGCACTTCGTGGCGGGTTTTATTATCTGGATGAGGCGTTGTTCCAGCGTAGAAGCCATGCCGCGCAGTGGGGGAATGTGCTCTTCGACATGCGTGGGAAGCCCATCGCGCAAGAAGGCACGGCGGCGCGTCTCTTAGGTGTCACCGTGGCCATGCACAAAGATGTTGGTCACCTGAAGGAACGGGCGAAAGGGGAGACGCCGCAAAATCTGGTAGAGATAGAGGAACAGATCACCCAATCCATTATGCGCCGCGCCATGCAACTGTACGATCTGCGCGGTCAACTGTTGCTGGCGGGGAAACAGGCGGTATGGCTAAAAAACGAAGAATTTGAAGCGTTGCAACGTTCTTCACTGCTGCGCCGTCTACTGCGGCGTGAACCGTTTCGGTCTGTGAAGAACTGGATACAAAAGATGGCGATTAAGCGATTGGGGGATTAGGAGATTTTAGATCGTGCACACGATCTAAAATCTCCTAATCCCCCAATCGCCAACTCCATCGCTCAACACCCCCACAAAACCGAATCACTCTATACCCAATCTCCAATCACCAATCTCTAATCCCCGCTCCTCTGCCGCGCATAGACGCCCGCCCCCAACAGCCCGCTGTCTGCGCCCAACTGTGTGGGCACAATCGGGATGTTGCGATACGACTTGATAGCCGCCACCGCATAGGACAAGCGCACGTCTGCCAAAAAACGTTCCCCCAGCAGGCCGATGCTGCCGCCCACCAGCAAAACCTCCGGCCCCAGCACATGCGCCGCCTGCGCCAGCCCATGACCGAGCCAATGCGCCGCCTCGTCCACCGCGGGGATCGACTTGCCCGCCAGATAATCGTCGGCCAACGCCCGCAAGGACGGATAACCGCTGGCCGGCAACATCACCCGCATCCCCGCGTACGATTCCAGGCAGCCGATCTGCCCACATGTGCAAGGACGCCCACCCGGCACAATACACACATGCCCGATCTCACCGCCGCGGCCCATGCTGCCGCTGTACAGTTTGCCGTCGACGACGATGCCGCCGCCTACGCCTGTCCCCACAGCCAGCAACACCTGATGATGATAGCCTCGTCCAGCGCCCAATTGCGCTTCGGCCAGGGCAAAGGCGTTGACATCGTTCTCCACAAAGACGGGCAGATCGAGCGCTTCAGCCAGCCGCCGTCCTAACGCCAGCCCCGTCCACCCCGGCAGGTTGTCTGTGGCGAAGACCACGTCCCCCTGGCGTGGATCGATTTGCCCGGCGCTGGCCACCCCCACCGCGCGCGGACGTTCCGGCGCCGCCGCGATCACATCCCGCGCCAGCCCAATCAACCGCCCCAGGATCGCCTCGGCGCTGCCTTCCTGCGCCAGCGTTGGCACCTCGGCGCGCTGCTGCAACATATCATCCGCCGTCAAAATCCCCGCCGCCAACTTCGTGCCGCCGACGTCGAGGGCGAGAACGGGAGGGGTTTGTGTTGTCATTTGAGATCCTTTGGGTGGGTGCGTAATGCGTAATGCGTAATGCGTGATTCGTTGACAAAGTTGGTGGCCAATTGGGAACCAATTTCGTCAACGAATCACGCATTACTTCAGTAATTTCCGCGCCGCCGCCAAACTCCCCGGCACACCAACCGTCAACGGATCCAGGCCGCCTTCGTATTCGAGGGAGAGCCAGCCGTCGTAGTCCGCTTTGCCCAGGATGGAGACAATCTCGGCCAGATCGACCTGCCCTTCGCTGACGACGGTGCCGGTGTAGCCCACGCCGTCGAGTCCTTTGTAGACGTGGCTGGTCTGTCCTTCGGGGGCGACGGCGAAATCTTTAAGATGGACAAGCGCCACCACGTCGGCCAGATCACGGGCGGCGTCGGTGGGGTTCTGGCCCACAAGCAGGAAGTTGCCCGTGTCCAGGTTTGCGCGCAAAGACGGCGAGTTGACCGTCTCGATCATGTGGCGCACCTGATCGCTGCGCCCGGCCATCAGCCCGTGATTTTCCAACGCCAGCACCACGCCATGCGCAGCCGCGTACTCGGCGCTTTGGGCCAGGCCGTCTATGATCCAATCCATGCCGTCGGCCAACTCGTAGCCTTCCTTGCGGTTGCCGCTGAAGACACGCATCAGCCCCACTTCCAGCGCGTTGGCTGTGTCGATGCCTGTCTTCATGTCGGCCAACTGCTTCTCCCACACCGCCCGATCCGGCTGAAAGAAATCGTTGCCCACCGAGTAGACGGCCAATTCCAGCCCGGCGTCGGCGATCTGCTTCTTCACCTTCGGCAGTTCGGTTGCCTTATCCTTCCAGAAGTAGTCTAGCAACTCCACCCCTTCCACATCCTGCGTGGCGGCAAAATCGACAAAGCCTGCCAGATCCATCTGTCCTGCCCGCACCGGGTAGACGACGCTCCACATGCTAACGCTGAGTTTCATGGTGTATCCTTTGTGTGTGATTTTCGATTGACGATTTTCGATTGACGATTTTCGCGTAGTGATTGTGTGTGGATAGCTTGTTTATTGCTCCGTCAACACGAAATAGCCCCAAACGGCATCATGCGCTAAACACGTCAATCGTCAATTCGTCAATCACAAATCGTAAATTCTTCCATCTCGATTCCGATTTCAAACAGCCGTTGCCACGGCAAGAAGATGCGGTTGATTTTGAGAACGTCAATCGTGAAACGGGTGTCGCCTGCGCTGACGCTGTAGCCGCTGAAGTGCTGCGCCGCTAATTCCGCCGCCGCGGGGATAAGACGCTGATTCACGATGTCTTCTATCGCTTCGGCAGCGTCGCCCAAATTGGTCATCTTGGGGGGGATGCCGCGTTTGGGCAGATCCTCGATGGCCACATGCGAGCGGACAATCCCCTGGTACAGAAAATCGTCGACGAAGCGCACAAAGAGGAAACGCACATGCGCGGCGATGGCTTCCGGCGTCGCCCCGTGTACCCGCTGCAAATGACGGATCACACTGTGCGCCAGGACGGTGCCCAGCGTGTTGCCTGCGGTGTTCCAGCCGCCGAAACCGGCCAACTGCGCCAGATCTACGTGACGGCGCAACGCTTCGCCCAGTTCAATGTCCCCGCCGTTGACGTAGGCAGCGTCGACCACGGCGCAGGTGTGTCCTTCGCTCACGGCCAGGGCGAGGCTGCGGGCGAATTCGTCCACGTTGCGCTGCACCGAATGCATCTCGCGCAGCGAATTGCGCAGTCCGTCGGAACGGCGGTAGGCGTCCCAGGCCGCCTGCAACTCGGCGGGGAAGTGCGCCGCGCCGCTTTCGCCAATCTCGGCGGCGATCTGATCGAAGCCGTTGCCCTGCACCTCGGCGGGCGAATTGACATAGATCCTCACGTCCGCCGCGGCAGGATCGTCCTCGATGATGCCGCCCAGCGGAGCCAGATGCGCCTTGATCAGCTCCTCCATCGGGCGATCTTCGTAGGCCGTGATCACCGACCCGGCGCGTACACTGCTGTAGCGCGTCCACACGCGGGGGCGGAAGCCGGCTTGCCCCGCTACATACCGTGCAATCAGCAGCATATCCGTCTCGTCGGTGCCGGGGTAGACGGAAACCCGATCCGCCACGCCCAACTGCCGCGCCAGCCGCCGCAGTTGACGCGCCTCGGCAATGTTCCAGCCGTACTCCATCGTGTCATCTTGCGGGATGATCAGGTAATCGAAGACGCCTTCCGCCGTCCACTCGATCATGGCGCGGTTGACGGCGTGATTGCGCACCCGGCCCTCAAGGTAATCGGTCAGCACATCGGCGGGGACTTCGGCGCGCAAACGCGCCAGCTCGGCTTCGTCCGCGGCGGGGTCGCCGGACAGCATCGCCAACCTGTCTTCCAGGTACGAGATGCGGAACATGCGCGCCCCATACGTTCCCCAGTAGGCTTTCTCTTCTTCGGCGTCGTTGCCCCGTGTCACCCGCATCAGGATCGAATAACCCAGCACCGTCAGCTTTGGATGATTGCGTTTGATCGCCCGTATAGTTTCCAGCCGCCGCAGCACAACGTCGGCGGGGTCGGTCGAGCGCCGCGAGTTGACGAGTCCCCCGTACCCCAACGTATCCAACGCCAGGACCAGCGCGTCTGCGCGTGGGGCGTTTTCCGTCAGCCAGCCTGTCAGCCGGTCCACATCCCCGGCGCGCCAGGGCGTGCCCAGCCAATCCTTGGGCGGCAAAATCGGCTCAAACCCCGCCGCCTGCACCAGCAGCGCGGGGAATTCTACGTTGGGTGGTCGGTCGTCGAGTGGGAGGATGAGGATGGATGGCATGGGAAAAGAATATTTTCGGTGGATTGGAATGTTGGTGGGTAGGATGATAGTGCGCAGTGCGTAGGGTCGCGTTGAGATTGTGAGCAGACAGCCGGCAATCATCGCCGACTCCACCACCCAATTAAGCGACAACGTCCTCAACAGACTACGCACTACGCACTATCCTCAACAAAATAACGCCGTTCAACGTGTTCACTCCCTTGTCGCAATCCCCTCCACAAACCAGCGTGTAATCTCCTGCGGTCGCGTAATCGCGCCGCCAACGATGGCTGCCAGCGCGCCGCTGTCGAGGGCGGCGCGCACCTGTTCCGGCGTGCGGTAGCGCCCTTCGGCGAGGACGGGGACGCGCAGCCGCGCCGCCAATTGACCGACGAGATCGAGGTCCGGTCGGCGCTGTTGGGGGCTGTAGTCGGTGTAGCCCGACATGGTGGTGGAAATGAGATCGGCCCCGGCTTCCTCGGCGGCGATGCCTTCTTCGAAGGTGGAAATGTCCGCCAATACAGGACAACCCGTCTCGTCGTGGATGGCGGCGATAAAGTCGGCCAGGGTGCCCGGCTGCGGGCGAGGACGGGCAGTGGCGTCGATGGCGACGATGTCCGTCCCCGCGGCGACGATGGCGCGCACGTGCTCCATGCTCGGTGTGATGTAGACCTCGTAGCCGGGGACGTTGTCTTTGAAGAGGCCGATGATGGGCAGGTCCACGGCTTGGCGGATGGCGCGAATGTCTTCGGGGCCGTTGGCGCGGATCGCCGCAGCGCCGCCTTCCGCCGCGGCCACGGCCATGCGCGCCATGATCCACGCGCCGTGCAACGGTTCATGTGGCAGCGCCTGACAGGAGACGATTAAGCGGTGGCGCACACGTTCGACGAAGGACGCGATTTGTTGTTCACGATCAGAAGGCGTGGGGATGCTCATCGCCGATCTCCAGTGGGAAGGGAAGCTGATTCTACCATAACGACATTTATCTTAACCGCAAAGAACACAAAGATCACAAAGAAACAGTGTGAAAATATTTAAGGTCTTTGCGTTCTCGAATTGCCGCGGAGTGAGCACGCCCACGTGCGGCTGTTCAAGTGTAAACCCGCACGTGGGCGTGCTCACTCCGCGTTGAACTTGATTCCCAATCGCCTAATCTCCCAATTTCAAAAACTCCACAATGCTCGGCGCGAAATCGTCCAAGCGCCGCACACGTCCTGCGACGTGATCCCGCCCCGCGCCCATCAACAGTGTCAACGCCGGGTTCTCGGTGTGTTTGCGGTGGGTGCAATCTTCCACGTTGCCGTGATCGCTGCTCACGATGATGAGCGTCTGATCCAGGTCGGCGGCGGCGAGGAGACCGCCCAGGAAGCCGTCGAAGACTTGGAAGTTGTCCACGGCGGCGGGGTGGTTGCGGTGATGGCCCAGGTAGTCGGTGAGCCAGTGCTCGAAGAAGACAAAGCGGTAAGGATGGGCAATGTGCCAGAGCTGCGCGCCCGCTTCTTCGGGCGTGTAGATGGGGATATCGGTGTAGCCCAGTTCGCTGCGCCAGCCTTCGCCGGTGAAGTTGGCGCTAAGGGCGCGTTCAGCGCGCATGTCATCTGCCGTGAGCAGCGCCTGTCCACCTGCCACCGCAGCGTAGGGGACGGCGCTAAGCAGCCGCTTTCCGCGTTCGATGGCGGCGAAGTAGCCGTCGGGGTAGGCGTTGCAGAAGTAGCTGGGCAGTTCGATGCGGTTGAGGTGGGCGAAGAGACCGCCTTCGTCGAGGATGTCGCGCACGCGCTGGTCGGGGCGGGGGCCGTAGTGTTCGCCCAACCGTTCGGGCGCGTTGATCCCCGTGAGGATGGCCGTCTGTCCGGTTGCGCTCTGTGGGCGACCAGCCACGCCCATGTGCGCGTCAGTGGGGATGAACTCTGCCTGCGCCGTGGACAGCCGTCCTGTAGAAGCGGTGGGCGCAAGTCCGTCGAGCAGCCCGCGCAGGACGGGCATGTGCGCCGCCACCAGCGGGTTCACGGCAGGGTCATCCGAGCCGACGCCCACGCCGTCCAAAAAGAGGAAGATGACACGTTTCACCGGCGTTCTTCCAGCAGGTGGACGAGGCGATCTTGCAGCGTTTGCAGGCCGCTGTCGGCCTCACGATACTCCAGCCCCAGGCGATCCGCAGCGGACCGGGCGCGCACCGATTCGTCGTGATCGGGCGACTGGCGCAGGTAGAAGACTTCTTTGTAGTTGCCGAAGTAGAGGTCGCGCAGTTCGGGGAAGCGATCCAACCCCAATTCGGGGATGACCAGTCCTTCAAAGTGACGGGCCAGGAAGTCGGTGAGGTAAAAGGTGCCCAGTTCCCGTTCAGACTGTTCTAGAAAAATGTTGCCGCCATAGAATTCGTAGCAGTGCGGCCCTGGGATGCGCACCGCATGCGGATAGCGCGCCAGCAGCGCGTCCAATGCGCCGCCGGTGCCGCAGTCGGCGTAGCCCACCAGGATCAGGTCGAAGCGCCCGGCCCACTCGTCCAGGCGCTTTTCCACGGCGGGCGCGATGCGTTCGGGCCGGTTGTGCAACTGCGCCGGCACCGCCGTCAATTCGTAGTCCCAGCCCAGGTTGTCGGCGATGTGGGTCAATTCGCGCACGATAGCGCCGCAGGCAATGATGCCGATGTGCAAGATCATGTCCTTTGGCAACTTCGGCTACCAGATGCGCTCGATCGCATAAAGATCAAACTGTAGATCGCTACTGACAACTGGAATCTCTTCTACCTGCGCTTGGGCAATGATCAAACGATCGAATGGATCACGGTGATGAAATGGAAGATGGACAAGCTTGGCAGCGTGGGAAACGGCGATTGGAAGGATGGTGAAGCCATTGATGTTCATCTGCTCTTCCCAGTACTCCTCAAAAGGCTTGGGAAGTTCATACTTCCCCAAACTGATCTTGATCGCAATCTCCCAATAACTTGCCGGACTAACGAAGACCATTGAAGCTGCAACAATACTTTCTCGCGCCATTTTACTGAGTCTAGTATCTTCCAACACAAACCATAGCAGCGATTGTGTATCAAGCAACAAGTTCATGGCATGTACTCTTCAAAATCCTTCAAGTGTTCGTCATCCTCAACCAAGATTTTGAGGACACCTTTTGCGCTGCCTGGCCGACGTCGAGGCTTCTGCGTTTCTTTTTCTTCCGTTAGGAGCACAAGCAATCGGACAGATTTACCGTAGGCATATTGATACTCGGCCGGCAAGCGGATATGTCCATTCTTGTCGATTTGAGTTTCAATTTCTATCGCTTGCATGGTTCTTTCCCTCTTCGCTTCGATTGTCGCTTCTGCTGCTAGAGGCGGCATATAGGCGGCTCATAAAACCATTATAACAGAAAACACGGATTGAGAATCTGTTGGCCTTTTCCCTCGAACGTGTCCGCTATTGAAAGAACTCCCGAATTGCCTCTCTCCACATCCCCGGAATCTCTTCGCCCAACGCCAACGTCTGCGCGCCGATGAACTCTGACAATTCTTTCAGCGATTGGGCGATGCCGGCGGCGGTGTCGGCGTTGACGTCATCTTCGTGTTCTGGGTAGATCATGCGCACGTGGTAGACGCCGGTTTTGCGATCCAGTTGCGAATCCATGCGCCCGATGAAGCGCTCCCCGTGTAGGATGGGTAGCACGTAGTAGCCGTACTGCCGCTTGGCTTTGGGGACGTAGATTTCGATGCGGTAGTAGAAGTCGAAAAGCTGTTCGGTGCGCGGCCGGTGACAGATCAGATTGTCGAACGGTGACAGGAAAACCGTGCGCGGTGACCAGCCGCCGCTGCGCATGGCGTCGAGCGTTGACAGGTAATCGCGGTGGATGTACCAGAGACCGGGCCAGGGTGTGTCGCCGTCTAAAATCTGCGCAGGGACGATCACGCCCTGCTTCTCTAATTCTTTCAGCCGCGCCGGTAGTTCCGGGTATTGGCCGCGGATGAAGTGGTTCTTGATCTGCATCGGCGTGCCAATGCCCAGCGCCCGCAGCGACTTGCCGACGCTGTCGCGCACCACGTCTTTTTCTTTCCACGGCTTGTGATCCACCCACTCGGGCAGCCAGGCGTCGACGAGATGCCAATATTTGTTGTTGCCGTTGCGAGCAACGGGCATCACCTCGCCACGACCGTTGAGAAAATCGAGCATGCGTGTCACATTGCGCCCCGAACTCCACCCCGTCGATTCCCAGGGGACGGCGGCGATGTCCTCAAAGTCGGCGGTGGTGAGGGGGCCATGGTCGCGCAGCCGCGCCAAAATGTGACGGCGTAGAGCGTCGTTGGCCTGCATCCACGCCCGCACCCGTTCGCCCCACTCGCCGCCGCCATTGGACGGTTTACGCATCCAGTGTGAAAAAAGCGGGTAGTCTTCGGTGAGCACCAGTGATGCGCAATGTGCCCAAGCCTCGAAGATCAGTCGATCCGTCTGGAGTTCGTCGAGCAGCGTGGGATCGAACACGCCCACCCGGCTCCAAAGGACGAGCAACTGTGTGCGTTCCACGGCGCGGATGGGATCGATCTGGAGCACGTTGATCCGACGCAGCAGTTTGAGCACGTCCTCGCGGGTGGGGGCTGGGCGCGGGCCGGCCAGTCCTTGCGCGGAGACGGCCAGCCGCCGCGCCTCGGTGGGGGTTAGGGTGAGTGTCATGTGGGCAGTCCTCGATTTTGATGCGAACAGATGTGCATAAGATTATGCCATAAAACGTCTGTTCGCACGAATCGCCATCCGTGTTGGGTATGAGGCGTAAATTAGCGGGATGGCTTTGCTTGTGTTTCGGCACCATGATGCAATTGCTTACGTCTGTTGTGGGTGTCCTGAGTGGTACAAATCGATAGGTCCTAAGGGTGCAGGCTAATTCGAATTGCCAATTGACGCTTAATCTTTTCTCCCTAGAATACAAAAGATAGCGAAACTGAGAATTGACAGCCCAAGCGCATCGCCCACAATGGAGATACCTCCTCAACGGACGACCCCGAGCGAGGACAATTCCTCTCGCCCGACACGCTGGTGCCGGACGCGGGGCTGGTACTGGCAGTGGCACCCTCCGCGCGGGGACCACCCCTTCCTTGCACGGAGACCGCGTATTCACCGGCCGCAAAGTGGACAGCACCGGCTATGACAACGAATAGAAGGATGAGACAAATAGCTACTTCGTCGGCGGGATTGATTCGTGTTATCCCTCTATTCGTTGTCAACGGACAGATCATCGCCACCGCGACCCCGAGCGAGGACAATTCCTCTCGCCGGACACACTGGTTCCGGACGCGGGGCTGGTCCTCGATTACAATCGGTGTCGCAACTCAAAACCACCCCGCCGAGGACCATGTCCTCGGCGGGGTGGTTGTATTGTGGGTTAGGGTGTCTCGTCCTCGGGCGGTGACGTGAGGAGGGCGGTGAGTTCCTCCTCGGTAAGGCCGGTCACCTCGGCGATGAAACTGATGGGACGACCAGAGTGAATGAGAGCGGTCGGCACCCATGCTACAGCGTTTCAACGCATCGGTAGTTAGCGAGAAAACCACTAAATTGACCGACTAAATATGTAGGCAATATAATTGACCATGTATATGGTCGGTTTTTTAGTGCAAACCGATGAAGCGAAAGGAAGCGAACACACCATGACCATTCATGTTTCGATCAGTGAAGCCAAGGCTAGACTCAGCCGGTTTGTTGAGCAGACCGCGGAAGAAGATGAGCAGATCGTGATTGAAAGCTACGGCAATCCGAAAGCTGTGTTAATTCCCTACCGTGATTATGAGCAATTCATTGTGTGGCAAGAGACACGACGCCGGCAGCAGGCGCTGGACGAACTGCAAGCACTCAAGCGACAGATACAGGCACGCAATGTAGCTCTCTCTGCTCAGGAGGGAGAGGATTTGGCGGATCTATATGCGCGGGAAGTCATTGAAGGGATGATCGCCGAAGGCAAAGTCAAATATGAGATCGAGGAAGAGTAATGCGTCTCTTGTTCGATGCCAATATCTTGATTAGCTATCTTCTGCATTCCGGTGCCGACAGTCCTGTTACCCACATCGTCGAATCTTGTGTGTTGGGAAAGGCAACGCTTCTACTGCCCGAAGTGTTGTTGGAAGAATTGACAGCCAGCGTTGCCAACAAGCCCTACCTGAATGCACGCATCCAGCCAGAGGAATTTGCCCGCCTGGCAACAATCCTTCATCGTAGTGGGGAGACCGTCCCGCGCATCGAAAGCCCTATCCCCGCGGTGACACGCGACCCTAAAGACGATTATCTGTTGGCCTATGCCGTAGTCGGCGAGGCTGATTATCTAATCACCGGCGACAATGATCTGCTTGTGTTGCAGCAGGTAGTTGGCGTAACCATTTGCACTCCCCGTGATTTTGTTGATCAGTGGCTGAGGGACGAGGAGCACTGATCAACCTGCAGCCGATAGATGAGATCGCTCTCGGTCTGCTGCTTCTCTTCGCTGACAAAGGACTTGTCCACGCGTTCGGCGCGGTCGAAGTCGAGCTGGGCCACCCACCAAAAACAAACCCTCCCGCCGAGAACGTGTTCTCAGCGGGAGGGTTTGTTTTTTCATCTACGCCAACATCGGTGGACAGCCCAGTTTGGCGATCACGCTCATCGCCGTCTCGATATGACGTTTGCCGTTGTGCATGCTGAAGCTGAGGTGACCGGGCAACAGTGCGTCGAAATCGAGGCCGGCCAGATGCTGGATCGTGGTGATCGATTGGGGGACACTGCAATCCCACGTGTGCTGCAACACGATACGCCCACCATGGAAGATGGCGTCGCCGGCCACCAGGTAGCGCCGATCCCCGCGGGTGACGAGGTACGAGCCATGATCGTGGCTATGCCCCGGCGTGGGGACATATTCGACGGTCAACGCGCCGATCTCCACCCGATCCCCCGTCGCCAGGACGTTGTCCACAGTGCAGGCGCGGTAGACGTAGTCGGCAGGGTAGACGCCCGCCGCCCGCGCCGCAGGGAGTGAAACGGCGTCATCATCCCCCGCGGTGACGATGCGCGCTGTGTCCGCCCCGGCGTAGACCGTCACCGCGGTGCGGTCGCGCACGTGGGCCGCGCCGCCGCCATGATCGCCGTGGGCGTGGGTGAGGAAGAGGTGATCGATGCGATTCGGGTCGATGCCTTCCTGGCGGCAAACGGCCCAGATGGCGTCCATGCCCATGCCCGTCCCCGCGTCAAACATCACATAGCCGTCGCCGCTGTCGAAGAGAAAAATGTTACAGTCGAAACCGTCGGTCAGGCTGAAGCCCATGTTGCCGCTGCCCACAAGATAGAGATCTGATTCAATGCGCATCTTCGGTTACCATTCGGTGTGTTTGTAGCGTTTGGCCCAGCCGCCCATTGACGATATCATGTCCAACGGGCGGATGAAAAAGAGCCAGCGCGGTTCGTCTATCGTTTTATCCAGATAAGCCATCCCTTCGTCGCCGCGGTAGCGCTGCGCCATCTCACTGGCAATCTTCACCCAGCGTCCGCCCACGTTCGGCTCCTCGATCAACTGTGCCTCGCCCTTCACCAGCACCCGTTCCCCACTTTCGGCGTCGATGCAAAGCGAGACCCGAGCATCATGCTGAAGGTAGCCGGCCCAGGCTGACCGCGCCCGCGGCACCACATAGAATCCACCATCGGCATAGGTGAACCAACACGGCACGACATAGGGATGCCCCTCGTCATCCAGGCAACCCAACCGGCACAGCACATCGGTGTGGAGGAAGGCGTCGATCTGCTCTTGTGTCATCGCGGGCATGGAGAGATCCTTTCTCTCTACGGAACAATGATCGTCTTCAACGACGCCTGCTCCTCCACCGTCGCGTTCTCTTTCGCGAAGACGTCGGGCAGTTGGCCCAGCCGGTGGGTGACGGAGTTTTGGAAGATGATGTCGATGTCGAAGACACCACGCTCGACGGCGCGGTAGGCTTCTCGCATGTTTTCCACCGAACGCAGCTTGGTGTAGTGGACGGCGTTGAGGTTGCGGATCTCAAGGCCGTCCTCGTGGAAGCGGTGGAAGCAGAACGAATCGACCGGCGCGTAGTTGTCGCCGTAGAGCGAGATGATGCCGTTGTGACGCACCATGCCCAACGCCTGCTTGATGCCGATCCCCGTGCCGCCGATGGCTTCGATGGCTACGTCCACCCCTTCGCCCCGAGTGATCTCGTTCACCGCTTCCACCGGATCCACCTTGCGGGCGTCGATAATGTGTTCCGCACCCAGGCGGCGGGCAAGCTCCAACTTGGCGGGCACTACGTCGATGGCAATCACCTTTGACGCGCCTGATTTCACCGCACCCTGCAACAGGATATTCCCCGCGAAGCCCACACCGTTGACGGCCACAATGTCGCCCAACTTCACACCGGCATGGATCGCAGCCCATGCCGCGCAGCCCAGCGGCTCGTACAGACAGCCCACCTCGAACGAAACCCCGTCGGGGATGCGCTGTAGGTGGTTGATGTGACAGACCCAGTAATCCGAATAGGTAGGGTAGATGAGGCTGCCCACGCGATCACCCACAGTCACCTTACCGCCGCCCAGGTATTCTTCTACACCGGGACCCATCGCTTCAATGGTGCCGCCGCCTTCGTGTCCTAGCGGGCCCATCGGGTAGGCGTGGGCGCGGTCGCTCTTGCTGTGCTCGCCCAGCTCAAACTCTGGTCCGCCCTTTGCTTCATCTTCCGGGCGGACGTTGATGCCCTGATAAAAATAGCGTTCCGAGCCACAGACCGACGCCTGGTGCGTCTTGATCAGTACCTCGTTCGGCTTCAAGTCGGGCAGTGTGATCGTTTCCACGGTCAACTTGCCCGGTTCCAGATAAACAACGCGTGTGTCGAGCATTGGGATCTCCGAAAAGAATGTGTGTGGGGAGGCGTAATGCGTGATGCGTAATGCGTAATCCAGATAACGTTGACGAAGTTTTCTCCCAATTGGAAATTCACGTGCTCAACCCGATCTGAGTTACGGATTACGCATTACGCATTATTCCTCCGCCGTGAAAGTTAACACCGTCTCATACCGATGGCGTGTGTTGAAGAAGCCGTCACCGCTGCCCTTGGGATCGGTGCGGAAGACCACCACGGTGTAGGTCTTGCCTGCTTCAAGCGGCGGTGCGTCCCATATTTCTGAGCCTTCTGGCGGCACGCCGTAGACGACGGGCGATTGTAGTTCGTTGATAAAGCCGCCGCCCATACGCGCCATCCAAATCACACCGAAGCCGTCGCCGTTTTCGCTGCCTTCGTAGAAATTCACCTCGTAGGCGTTGTCCGGTGTCCACGAGACAGTGGGGCGCGGGCCGCTGCTCACTTTCACCACCGGCACTTCGCGTTTGTCGAAAAAGTGCATGCCGCACCCTCCTGTGATCAACAGTACCAGCACCGCCAGGACGACGACGCGTATCCTTGAAAGCCGTTGTATGGACACGATTTTCTCCTGAATGGGATGGGGATGACGGTTGGGCTTTGATTGTAACCAGAGGAGTCCAGGAATGCAACCGGGTTCTGGGCAAGTCAGTGCCTGGCACTGACGGGTCGACGGTTCTAGGCTATCATAGAAGGACAACGCTATCCTATCGACAGGAGAAACCCATGTCTACTTTTCAACTAACGTTAAAAAACCATTTCACCCCCACAGACAAAGCGCACAGCGACTACGCCTACGTCCCCTTCACCCTGCCCGCCCCGGCCACACGGCTGCACATCCGCTACCGCTTCAGCGCTGAAATGTCTTCAGACGAAGTGAGCGGCGGCAATGTGGTCGACATCGGCCTCTTCGATCCCCGCGGCTACGATTTCCCCGGCGGCGCGGGCTTCCGCGGTTGGAGCGGATCGGCGCGACGTGAGTTCTTCGTAGCATTGACCGATGCCACGCCCGGCTACACGCCGGGTCCACTGCCCGCGGGCGAGTACAAGGTGATTTTGGGCCTCTATCGCGTGTGGGAAGAGGGCGTGGATGTGGAGATCGAGGTGACGGCGGAGATCAACCCCTCCCTAACCCTCCCCGTGTACGGGGAGGGGACTGTTGACGCCTCGCAACAAGATGCTTCGTCGACTACATCCCCACAACGTACTCACAATCTCAGCACGTCAACAGTCCTTCCCCCGTTGCGGGGAAAGTTAGAGGGGGGGGAATCTGCCGCCGCCCCGTCAACAGTCCTCCCCCCGTTGCGGGGGGAGTTAGAGGGGGGTCTCTGGCTCCGCGGTGATCTCCAATCCCACACCGTCCACAGCGACGCACGGGGGACGCTGGAACAGTTGATCGCCAAAGCCCGCGCCCTCGATCTCGATTTCCTCGCCGTCACCGATCACAACACCGTGAGCCATCACCCCTTCCTGCCCGCCCTCGCCGATGAGGATCTGCTCCTGATCCGCGGCCAGGAGGTGACCACCTACTACGGTCACATGAACGTGTGGCACACCAGCCGTTGGTGCGATTTCCGCAGCCGCAGCGACGCCGACATCGCCGCCATCATCGAACTGGCTCACAGCGAAGGCGCGCTCTGCTCCATCAACCACCCCAAACAGGGTGGCCCGGCCTGGGAATACACCACCGACCTGCCCGTAGACAGCATGGAAGTCTGGCAGGGTCCCTGGCCGCACCGCAACACTGAAAGCCTCGCCCTCTGGGATCGCCTCCTCGCCCAAGGACGCCGCCTGCCCGCCGTGGGCGGCAGCGACTACCACTGTCCCAGCGGCGAGGAGACCAATCCCCTGCGCTTAGGACAACCGACGACATGGGTGAAGATCCACGAGCGCAGCGTGGAGGCTGTCCTCGCTGCGATTGCCGCCGGTCGCGCCACCATCAGCGCCACCCCGCACGGGCCAAGGATTGAGTTATCGGCAACGGTTAACGGCAAAACCGTGGGGATGGGCGAAGTAATAGACGGACGAGATGATGGGATGATGAGGATGACGGTGGAAATCGTCGGTGGGCGGGGCAAGACGCTGCACCTGATCGTAGACGGTCACAGCCGCTTTCAGGCGCAGATTGAGGACGACGAAACCGTCATCGAAGCGGAAGTCAGCGTCCACCGCTACGTGCGCGCCGAACTCGTGGGGGACATGGCGCGAGAGGCTTTGCCCTCCACTGCGCCGGGGGATCTGGATCTGCGCAATTGGCGGTGGGCGTTGTCGAATCCGATTTATGTGGCATAGAATAGCAGTTTCTTTGTGCTATCTGTGTTCTCTGTGTTCTCTGTGTTCTCTGTGGTAGAAATCATTTGTGCAGTCAGTTATTTCGCAAACTATCACCGAAGGAAGTCGATATGACCGAAGAAAAGACACCGCCCGTCTACCCAGGCGAAATCCTGCTGGAAGACTTTATGAAGCCGCTGGGCATCACACAGTACCGGCTGGCGAAGGAACTGCATGTCTACCCTCGGCGTGTCAACGAGATTGTGCACGGCAAACGCGCCATCACCGCGGACACAGCCCTGCGCCTCGCCCGCTTTCTGGGGACGTCCCCCGAGGTGTGGATGAACCTTCAAGCACACTATGATCTGGAAGTCGCCCGCGACGCAGTCGAACTGAAAATTCGTGAGGAAGTCACACCGTACCGAATTTAGAGATTAGATCTCTCATGCCCAGGATCAAAAATTTCCTAATCGCCTAATCTCAGATTGACCGAGATTAGGCGATTAGGAAATTTCAGAATCTCAACTCGTTCCCCCCAATCACCAGTCACCAATCCCTAATCACCCCTCTCTCAACCGCGGATTGCTCACCTCATCGAACCCAATGTGCACAAGGTAGAGCGAGAGGAAGAGCACCATCAGCGTGATCACCGGCGTGATCCACCACCACCACAGGTTTTGGAAGATGGCGCTGTAGTTGAGCGCCCAGTAGATCATCATGCCCAGCGTCATTTCGCGCTGCGGCCCCAGCCCCAGGATCGACAACCCCGACTCGGCCAGCACCGCGGCAATGAAAGCGTTGACAAAGTTCGCACCCAACCATTGGATCATGTGCGGCATCAACTCGCGGAAAATGATCTCCAGGCCGCCCATGCCCGAAAGGCGCGCCACCTGCACAAAGCCGCGCTCCTTCAAACTCAGCACCTGGGCGCGCACCTGCCGCGCAGGGGACGGCCACGCGAACGCCCCAATGATCAGCGCCATCGTCGTCACGTCGACCCCGCGCACCAGCGCCGCAATCAAGATGAGGAAGAGCAACGACGGCACCGAGAGGAAGACGTCGATCAGCACCCGCAAGATCGCATCCACCCAACGCCCAAAGTAACCGCTGACAAAGCCAATCAACGCGCCGATGACGGTACCCACTGTGGCCGCCAGCAACCCTACCTGCACCGAATTGGGGATCGCCTCGGTCAACTGGATCGCCACACTCTGGCCTAAGGACGTCGTTCCCAGCATCGCTTCAGCGCCGGGCGGCAGACGCACGGGGAAGCTGCCGGAACGGCGCAATGTGGGGTCAATGAAGAGGCTGGAGATGAAGGCGAGCAGCACCAGCGTCAGAAAAATCACGCTGCCGCTGGAAAACTTGGGATTGCGCAGCAGCTCCCAGAAAACGCCCTGCCGGCTTTCGCCAACCTGCTCAGATACTGGAACAACGGCCATGAGCTAGCTCCCCTGCGTGCCTTCAAAACGAATACGCGGATCAATAATTGGGTACATAATGTCAATTAAGAAATTCGCCACCGCCACCGAGATGATGATCATCAACACGCCGCCCTGGATCAGCGGATAATCCAGGCTGCTGATGGCGTTGTAAATGCGGTAGCCGATGCCGGGGTAGGCGAAGATCACCTCCGTGATCAGCGCGCCGCCCACAATGTGTCCCAGCGAAATGGCCAGCCCTGTGGCCTGTGGCAACAGCGCATTGCGGAAGGCGTAACCCCACAAAATGCGCCGTTCGCCGATCCCCATCGCCTCGGCGTTGAGGATGTAGTCTTCGCCCTTGAGCTGGATGATCAAACTGCGCATGCTGAGGAACCACCAGCCCAGCGACACCAGCAGAATGCTCAACGCCGGCAATGTGGCATGGTGCAACACGTCGAGGATGAAGGCGAGGTTCCAGCCGGGGCGCATGTTGACGGAGTACGCCCCCGACAGCGGGAAGATCGGCCACAAGAAGGCGAAGACGAAGACGAGAATCAGCGCCAAAATATAGTACGGCGTCGTGTAGAGGACCAGCGCCACCGGCACCAGCGCCCGCCAGCCGCCGGCCTTACGCCCGCGCCAGCCCACCACCGCGCCGATCACCGATCCCAGCACCCAACTTAGGAGTGTGGTCAAGGTGAGCAGGCCGATGGTCCACGGCAGCGCCGAAAACAACATGGTCGACACTTCCGCTGGGAAGTTGCTAATCGAAAAGCCCAGGTTGCCCTGTAACAGCTCACGCCAGAAGCTAATGTATTGATCCCAAAGTGGGCGATCCAGGCCGAAGCGTTCGCGATATTCGGCCACCATTTCCGGCGCGTTGACACTGCCGCCTACCGCTGCCATATTGGCAAAGATCGCGCCCAGCGGGTCCCCAGGCACCATGCGCGGCACAAAGAAGACGACCGTCATCGAAATGAAGACAGTCGCCGCCAGGATGATGAAGCGTTGACTGATGTAGCGAAGATATGCATTCATGGCTGTCGTTTCGTGATTCGTGATCCGTGATTCGTGATTCGTGATCCGTGGGAGGAGTTTCGGGTCTGTTTTGCTTGGAACGTTTCCGGTTTAAGCGTAGTGCGTACTTTGAAACGGACTACGCACTACGCACTATCCTTTTACCAAAGAACTTCCAGGCTTACAGCACAGATACTCTACCCACGCAACACGCATCACGAATCACGTTAAGTTCTACTGCCCCGCGGGCTGAATCCCCGGCACCCATTCACCGGTAGCTGGTGATTCGTAGCCGGTGAGGAGCAGGTTCATCGTGGCCCACCAGTTGACGGGCATCATCCACGGATTATCGGCGGACGGCCAGCCTTGCCAGTAGGTGTAGTTGAAGGGAACCAGCGCCGGGGCCTGCGTCAACGGGGTGACGGGCAGGTCGGCATACCAGATTTCCATCGCCTGGGTGTAGAGGCCAATCAACTCGGCTTCGTCGGCGTTGCGGCCCAGGGCCAACAGCATCTCGTCGACGACGGCATCGTACTCAGGGTTGTTGTAGCGGAAGGAATTGCGTTCGTACCACGGGGCCGATTCACCCAGCGGTTCGAAGAACTTGCTGTGGAAGAGTTCCAGGTTCTCGTAGATCGTGCCGGGGCAGAAGGCCTGCGGTGCGTAGAGATCCCAGTTGCCTTCCAGCAACGCTGTGTTGTTCACACTACCGGCCAGGGGCTGCAACTGCACAGCGATGCCGCCGATTTCCAACTGGTCGGCCAACACCTGGGTGACGCGCATGTTTTCTGACGAATCGGAGTTGGTGAGCAACACCGGCTCCAGCCGTTCGCCGTCACGCGTCCAGAAGCCGTCGCCGTCCTTGCTGAAGCCGGCTTCGGTGAAGAGTGCCTCGGCGCGGGCCGGATCGTAATCCACATTGGCGATGACATCGCTAATGGCGTCGAAGTAGGGCTGCAGGCCGGAGTAGGCAGGCCAGATGTGATCGGCGGTGGCAGTAGCGCCTTCGTAGGCCAGGGCCACAATCTGATCACGGTCGATCAGGCTGGAGATGGCCTGGCGCACCAGTGGTTCATCGTAGGGCGGCGTGGCGTTCTGGAACATCAACGCACGTGGGCAAGGATCGTACCAGGCATAGGGGGCATCGGCCAGCCATGCCTGCACTTCGGCGTTGCGATTCTTCACCGAGGTGAACGCGCCGGGGGAGAGGATACCGATGGCCGGTGTGTCGATTTCGTTGGCCGACAGCGCCAGGGCTACGCTCGTCTCGGGGCCGACGTGCATGAAGTTGACGATGCGTGGTGCAGGCGTCACACCGAACACCTCGGTGCCCCACCAATCATCACGGCGCTCGTAGGTAAAGGCTGATTCGGTGGCGTTCTCCAAGACGTAGGGACCGGTGCCGATGGGCGGATCGTTCTTGTAGGCCACCGGATCTTCGACGCTGTTCCAGATGTGCTCTGGCTGAATCGTGACACCACTCCACACCGGCACGGCAGGGAATGCCTCACGTACCAGGTGCAGGCGAGGATTGGCCTCAGTCAGGTTGAATTGCACGGTGTAGTCGTCGATCTTCTCTACCGATTCTACTGCCTTGTTGGCTTCCGACGCCCAGACCATGCCGGGGTTGTTCTTCAGCATCTCGTAGGTGAAGACGATATCGTCGGCGTTGAAGTCTTCGCCGTCGCTCCACTTGACGCCTTCACGTAGCGTGACGGTGATGCCGGTGAAGTCGTCGTTGTACTCATAGCCGGTGGCCAGCCACGGAATGTAGTCGCCGGTCTCCAGGTTGAGGTAGAAGAGATACTCGTGCACCATCGCACCCAGACCGGTGCGAGAGCGGTCGAAGCCGGGGGTGTAGATGTTGAAGCTCGTCGGGTCCGCGAAAGGACGCGATATTGCGATGTTCAACGTCTGCGCACGTTCCGAATCGGCAGGCGAGGTCATGCTGCCTTGTTGGTCACCCGGTACAGGGACGGGCACCGGCTGCGTCTGACAGGCGACGGTGAAGATCATCACCGTAAACAGCAGCAGCGAAATCAATGTTTTGCGGTTGAAAATTGTCATTCGTGCATTTCTCCTTGTGGATGATTGATGATTGGCGATTGATGGCCGGCGCGTGGGATGTTGTGGCGTAGTTGCATCCCTGGCACCAATCCAAATCACCATTCAGTGATCGATGAAGGTCAGGAGCAAAGATGGTTTGTGCTGTCGGCAACACCTCCTTTCAACAAGATGCGAAGTGGATGGTGCAAATTGCGATTAAGGCTGCACCGCAGGGGTCGCCGTACCCGATGTGCGGACCAGCAACTGGTCCATCTCGTCGAAGCTGAGTGTGGGCGCGTCCTGGTGCAGATAGCAGGTTGCGGCGCGGTGTTCGTCCATGCGGAAGAAGGGCGGCGCTTTCTGGAGGCAAGGCTCAAAGGCATGTGGGCAACGATTGGCAAAAGGACAGCCCTGGTTCGGGTCGGCTTTCAGCGCAAGCGCCGAAGGTGCAGGCTCCTCCTGCCAGAGACGGTCGGGATCGGGCCGCGGAATCGAGCCCACCAGCAGTTGGGTGTAGGGATGTTTGGGATCTTTCACTACCTTGCGTACGTCGCCCGCTTCGGCCACATAACCGCGGTAAAGGACGATGATATCGTCGCAGATCTGGAAAGCAGTGGTGAGATCGTGGGTGATGTAGATCAGCGAAATGCCGAAGTCGTCGCGCAACTGGCGCAGATTCGTGAGCACCTGCGCTCGCAACGAGGCGTCGATCATCGACACCGGCTCGTCAGCGATGATCAGCTTGGGGTTGAGCAGCAACGCCCGCGCCACCATCACACGCTGGCGCTGTCCACCGCTGAGTTGGTGGGGGAAGCGGCCCAGCGTCTCGTCGGGGCGCAGCCCCACGGCGTTGAGCACTTCTTCCATGCGTTTGCGCATCGCCTGGCGTGAATCGGCCAGCTTGAACTTCTGGATCGGCACTTCGAGCATGTGATCCACACGGTAAAACGAGTTGAACGACTCAAACGGATCCTGGAAGACGGCCTGCACCTCGCGGCGGAAGTTAAGACGTTCGCCACCACTCAGGCGACTCAGATCATCGCCGCGGTATTCCACTACCCCGCGTGTGGGTGTTTCCAGTCCTAACAGCAGACGGGCCATGGTGCTCTTGCCGCTGCCGCTTTCGCCCACCACACCGGTGATCGATGGCTTGTCGGTGTCGACGCGGAACGAGAAATTGCGCAACGCCGCCGTCTGGGTGCGGTGGATAAAGCCGCCACTCCCAAAGATTTTGGTCACGCTCTTGGCTTCGAGTAACGTTGTCATGAGCGAGCCTCTTTCAACGGCGTCAGCGGTGACTCCATGCCGGAGGAATCCGCCTCGTCGTGAAGGTGACAGGCGGCCCACTGATTCGGTGCAACCTGCCTGTAAACCGGCTCAATGTCGATGCACCGATCCATGACGTAAGGACAACGTGGGTGGAAGACACATCCGCGCGGGCGTTCGGCGGCGGAGGGAGGCGATCCGAAGCCGCCGACCAGCGTCTCTTTTTCTTCCAACGAAGGCAAACTTTCCATGAGCAAACGTGTGTACGGGTGCTCGGGCTTACGGAAGATCTGGCGCACGGGTCCTTGTTCCACCAATTTCCCCGCGTACAAAACCCCGATCCTGTCCGCAAATTGCGCCATCAGCCCCATGTCGTGGCCAATGAGGATAACGGCTGCGCCCAACTCTTCCTGCACCTGGCGCAACGTCTGCATCACCTGGCGCTGCACCACCACGTCCAATGCGCTGGTGGGTTCGTCGGCAATAATCAGGCTGGGGCGCAAGCTGATGGCGAAGGCGATGCAGACACGCTGCTTCATGCCGCCGCTTAGTTCGTGGGGATACATGTCGGCCACTTCACGCTTCAGCCCGACACGGGTGAGGAGATCGGCCAGGTGTTCGCGCGCCTGATCCTTCGACAGGTTCATGCCGTGGCTGTTGAGACCATCAGCGAACTGCTGGCGAATGCGGATCACAGGGTTGAGCGAGTTCATGGCCCCCTGCGTCACCATTGCCACAGACGAAAGCCGCCGCCGGCGCATCTCGGCGTCGGAGAGCGTCAACAGATTTTCGCCGTCTAGCAAAACTTCGCCCGACTTCACCTCACCCGGTGCGCGCAACAGCCGCATAATCGCCAGCGCAATCGTCGACTTACCCGATCCCGACTCGCCGATTAGCCCAAAACGCTCACCGGCGTTGAGCGAAAAACTCACGTCGTCCACCGCCTTGACCACGGCGCGGGGCGTGTTGAAGTAGACGCGTAAATCGTTTACCTGCAAAACTGGTGTCATGTTGGATGCCAATCAGGAACAAGGACGATTGTCTCGTTCAGGGGTAGGGATAGATGAACGTGTGAATTGTCTGTGACAAATGCTAACAACAAATCAATATGATGTTACTCATTTGTTAACATTTCACTCGCACAGATCGCGGAGCGTAAATGTCATCTACTGCCTGTCACTGCTGCGATTGCATCAGGACCGCTACGAATGGGTATGGGGTTGTAGCTTGACTTAATTGTCTATGAAGCGGTGGGGTTTGTCAAGGAAGTGGGGAATTGGTAACTGGAGGTGTTCGGAGAGTGGCTGATGATGAGATGATGAATCTCGTCGAGATTCATCATCTCATCATCTTCTTCCGCGTGACTCTGCAATTGGAGCCATCTGCCCCAATCACCAAGCCCTAATCACCAGCCACCAACTCTCCTTCTTTCGCCCACATCGCCTCCAACACCACCGCCGGGGACATGGGCAATTCGGTCATGCGCAGGCCGGTGGCCTGGAAGATAGCGTTGGCGATGGCGGCGGCAGGTGGCACAATGGGCACTTCGCCCACGCCACGCACACCATAGGGATGGTCGGGGTTGGCAACTTCCACCATCACCGTTTCGATTTCGGGCAGATCGTAGGCAGTGGGCATGCGGTAGTCGAGCAAACTGGCGTTGAGCAGTTGGCCCTTGTCGTTGTAGACATACTCCTCGTTCAGCCCCCAACCGATGCCCTGTACCACGCCGCCCTGGATCTGTCCTTCTACGTAGCTGGGATGGATGGCCCTGCCCACATCTTGAACCGCGGTGTAGCGCAGAATCTGCACCTTGCCTGTCTCCACATCCACCTCCAGGTCGACGATGTGGGTGGCAAAGCCGGGGCCTGCGCCCTTGGGCCGCACCGACACGCTGGCGGTGATGGGCGGGAACGAATGGACAAGCTCTTGCGCCGCTTCTTTGAAGCCGATCTTCTTGTCGCCGGAGACAAAGAGACCGTCCTCAAAAGTCACCGAATCGGCGGGCACGTCCCAGTGTTCGGCCAGGTAGCCGGCCACTTTCTCACGCAGCGCCAGCCCCAGTTGATAAGTGGACCAGCCGATCTTGAAGGTAACGCTGCTGCCGCCGGTGCCGCCGGTCATGCCGATGGAATTGGTGTCCACCACGGTGGGGTTGATGTCTTCGGCGGCGACGCCGATGGTTTCGGCCAACATCATGGCCGCCGACGCCCGTGATCCGCCGATGTCGGTGGATCCTTCGATCAGGTTGACGGTGCCGTCGCCGTTCACCACGGCGGTGACGCTGGATGGGTTGCTGCCGTTAAACCAGAAGCCCGACGCCACGCCGCGCCCGCGGTGTTTGCCTTCAAGCGGGGTGGCATAGTGTGGGGAATCGATGGCCGCTTGCAGGGTTTCGATGTAGCCGATTTTGCCGTAGGTGGGGCCGTCGGGGCGGCGGTCGCCTTCTTTGACGGCGTTCTTGATGCGGAATTCTAGCGGATCCATGCCGATTTGCTCGGCCACTTCGTCGAGGACAGCTTCCGACGCGAAGGCGGCGTTGGTGCCGCCCGGCGCGCGGTACGCGCCGGTCTGAGGGCGGTTCACCACCACGTCAAAGGCGTCGATCTGTACGTTGTCGAGCTTGTAGGGGGCCAGAATCACGCCTGCGCCTGCGCCCACCGGCGAACCGGGGAAAGCGCCTGCTTCGTAGGCCAGTTCGGCTTCGGCGGCGGTGATGGTGCCGTCCTTTTTGGCGCCGATTTTGACACGAATGTACGAGCCGGAGGTGGGACCGGTGGCCAGGAGCACTTCGGTGCGGCTCATGACGATCTTTACCGGGCGGTTGCCGCTCTTGCGCGAGAGCACCGCCGCGGGGACGTCGAGGTAGGCGGTAAATTTGCCGCCGAAGCCGCCGCCGATTTCGGTGGGTGTCACCTTCACCTTGGCAATCGGCATTTGCAGCAGTTCCGTCACCTGGTCGCGGATGTCGAAAGCGCCCTGGGTACTCGTCCACACATCGATGTGATCATCTTTGCGCCAGTGAGAAGTGGAGGCCTGTGGCTCGATGTAGCCCTGGTGCACCATGGCCGTGTTGAACTCACGTTCCACGATCACGTCGGCGGCAGCGAAACCGGCGGCCAGGTCACCGCGCTGATGGCGGACATGGCTGGCGATGTTGGTAGGTTTGTCGCCACGCTGTCCCATCTCGTCGGTGCGCAGATCATCGAGCAGGATGGGGGCATCCGCTGCCATGGCCTGTTGCACCGTCATCGCCGGCGGCAGTACTTCGTAATCCACTTCGATGAGAGCGAGTGCTTCCTCGGCGGTGTGGACATCACGCGCCGCCACAGCAGCAATGGCGTGTCCATGATAGAGGACCTTGTCATGCGCCAGGATGTTGGCGCTGAGATAGCGCAAATTGGTGGCCGATTCGCCCAATTCCTGAATGTGATCGGCGGCTTCGGCCAGATCTTTAGAGGTGACCACCGCAGTCACGCCGGGGTAAGCCTCGGCCTTGCTGGTGTCGATGGAGCGGATGCGGGCATGGGCATGTGGGCTGCGCAGGATCTTGCCGTAGAGCATGTTGGGCAATTGCGTGTCCGCGCCATATTTGGCTGCGCCGGTCACCTTGTCCACGCCGTCATGGCGAATGGGGCGGGTGCCGATCACTTTGTACGTTTGCTGATGACCATTCTCTGCCACAGTTTCCTCCTGTTGGGAAAGTAGTGCGTAGTGCGTGGTGCGTGTACCAGCACACCACACGAATCCATTTGCACCGTGGTATCGAGATTACACGGGATACACTGCCTGTGAAAGTCGGTTATGCGATGTCGATTTTGCGATGTCGATTTTGCGATATGAAGATAATCTGCACAAATGGGACGGTCTGTAATCATAACGGTAAGAGGGGTTTTGATCAACCAAGACGAAGAGAGTGGGAATGGAACGCGGATGAAGCGGATTGGGCGGGTAAAGGCGGATGATGAGGATGATGAATCTCGTTGAGAACCCATCATCCTCATCATCCCATCATCTCCAAACTAAGTGACAACCGTCCACTCACCAATCACCAATCACTAATCACCTACTTCGGCCTCAGGCCGAGTAACCGCAACCCATTCATCACCACGATCAGCGTGCTGCCTTCGTGGCCGACCACGCCGAGGGGGAGCGGCATGACGAAGCCGGAGACGAAAATCGGCACGAGGATGGTGAAGATGACGAGGGTGAGCATGACACCGATGGCGAAGATCAAATTCTGGCGCACGATGCGTTCGGCGCGGCGGCTCAGATCGATGAGGAAGGGCAGTTTGTTCAACTCGTCCGACATGAGGACGATGTCTGCCGTTTCCAACGCCACGTCGGTGCCCGCCGCACCCATGGCGATGCCGATGTGGGCTGTCGCCAGCGCCGGGGCGTCGTTGACGCCGTCTCCGATCATGCCGACGGTGCCTTCTTTAACCAATTTCTGCACGATGCCCACTTTGTCTTCAGGCAGCAGATCGGCGTAGATGTCGGCGTCTTCCAGGCCCACCTGTTTGGCGATGGACTCGGCCACGGTGCGGTTGTCGCCGGTAAGCATGGCCATGCGTTTGACGCCCAAGGAGCGCAGCTTTGCCACCGTCTCGGCGGCATTTTCGCGTAGCGTGTCGGCCACAGCCAGATAGCCTACCACCTCCCAGTCGAATTTGTCGCCCAGAGTATTCTCCACCGTGCCGCGGCGCACAACCAACATCGCTGTTTTGCCATTGGCCTCTAGCCGCTGACCGATCATGCTGACAGCGGGAGACAATTCCATCTTTTCCAGGGCGAAGAGCTTGTCGTTGCCGATGTAAATGATCTCTCGGTGATCGTCCCGATCATAAATCGCCTGCAACCCATGACCGGCTACAGAGCGGAACTCATCAGGTTCCTCCGCTTTGACGCCTGCCTCTTTGGCCGCGGTCAGGATCGCCCGCGCAATAGGGTGCTCACTCAGGCTCTCGGCGCCCGCAGCGATGCGCAGCACGTCTTCGCTGCTGTAGCCGTTGAGCGGTTTTACCGTCGTCACCACAGGGCGGCCATAGGTGAGCGTGCCCGTCTTGTCGAAGGTGAGAATATCCAACTTTGCCGCCTTCTCCAGGTAGACGCCGCCTTTGAAGAGAACACCGCCCCGCGCCGCCGCCGCAATCGCGCTGAGAATGCTGGCCGGCGTCGAGATGATCAACGCGCAGGGGCTGGCCACCACCAGCAGCGTCATGGCGCGGTAGAGAGTGGCGCTAAACGGCTCGTCGATAAAGATCCACGGGATGACAATGGCCAGTAGCGTCGCCCCGATGACGGCCAATGTGTAGGGCTGGCTGAAGCGGTCGATCAGCCGCTGCGTGGGTGCGGCGTCCTCTTGCGCCTCTTGCACCAGTTGGATGATCTTGCTCAGCGTACTTTCCGACGCCAATTTGGTGACCTTCACCTCCAGCGCGCCGCCGCCGTTGATGGTGCCAGAGAAGACTTCGTCGCCCTTGTCTTTGTAGACAGGCACACTCTCGCCGGTGACCGGGCTCTGATCGACACTGCTGTTGCCGCCGATGACTCGACCGTCCACCGGCAGCCGCTCGCCAGGACGCACCAGCACGACGTCGCCTACCTGGAGTTCCTCGACGGCGATCTCCACCAGCTCACCGTCTCGGCGTAGGTGGGCCGTATCGGGGCGCAGATCGATGAGACCGGCGATGGCCTTGCGCGTGCGATCCATAGCGAACTCTTCCAGCGCACCGCTCAGTGTGAAGAGGAAGAGCAATAGCGCGCCCTCTTCCCATTCACCGATGGCGGCCGCGCCGAAAGCTGCCGCCAACATGAGAAAGTCGATGTTCAACTCGCGGTTGCGGGCATCGGCGATGGCCTCGACCATGCCCGAATAACCGCCAGCGGCAAATGCGATCACTGCAAATACGGTCACCAACCAGCCGGGCATGACGCCGGTCACCGAGCCGCCGAGCCAGCCGGCCAGCAGCGCGATCAATGTAATCGCCGCCAGCGCCAGTTCGGGGTTCTCACGCCAGAAGGTGACTGTGGTCATTGCACGCAACCAGTTTACCCGTGCCGCTTCGCGTTCTTTCTGTTTTTGAAGTGTTTGATCAAATGTTTGTGTTGTCATCAGTAAAGATACCTCTTTGGGGATTGAAGGAGATCACGGGTTACTCTACCCCTGCAACTGTCGCCAAATTTCCGCACGTTTCTGCGCCCGGCAAGCCGGACAGAATCCAACCATCTGCACCTGGACGCCGACAGCTTGAAAGGCGGTTTCATCAAAAACCCGTTGGTACAGGTCCTTAAGCGGTAAGTCGCCGTCGTAGTCGAAGACCTGATCGCAGCGTAGACAGACCATGTTGATGTGGGGTTCCGGGTTGATGTCATAGTGTGTATGTTCCCCGCCCACACTGATTTCCATAATTGCGCCCAGGTCGCGTAGCGCTTTGAGCGTGTTATAGACCGTGGCGCGGCTGATCTCAGGGTGGGCGGCGCTCACGGCCGCATAGACCTGTGAAGGGGTAGGGTGTGTTTGCGTCTGCCCAAGGTACTCACACACAGCGCGCCGTTGATCGGTAAGCCGATAACCGCCACGCTTAAGTGCATCTAAATACTGCCCCGTGCTTTGCATCTCCATGTCCCCCGCTTAAATCAGAAAATAACGGCGATTCATTTAGACTCAATCTAAACTAACTGTCCAAATTTTATCATTGCGCAATATGTTTGTCAATCCACATTAGATTGATTCTAAAGAAGGGTTTGGCTTCGTTGACAAAGCGCTGTTGCGGGTGTTAGTGTTAAGATGCACCCCACCACATGCTCATCTTCACGCCTTTACCCCACTGAAGAGGAGGTTCATATGCTCACCGATCTAGATGTTCGTCAGGCTCTGGAGTTTGAGTGCGAAGATCACCCTGTGCTCAGCATCTACCTGAACGTCGATTCGCGCGATCGTACTGCTGAACAGTACAAACTGGCGCTGCGCAATCTGTTGGCGCGGGTTGAGGATCAAGCCCCTGCCGATGCGCGTCAGGTTCGTAATTTCATTGAAACTGGCTACAACTGGCATGGACGCGGCTTGATCATCTTTTCCTGTCAGGGTCGGGATTTTTGGTGGGCAAGGAGTCTGCCCGTGCCTGTGGACGACAAAGTGTTTGTCAGTTTCCGCCCCTATGTCTATCAACTGGCGGCCCTGCTCGACACCTACGCACGCCTGGGCGTCATCCATGTGGATCAGATGGGTGCGCGCTTTTACCTTTACCATCTGGGCAACCTGGAGGCCGTTGACGGGCATCTGGGCGAAGAGGTCCATGTT
This sequence comes from bacterium, assembly GCA_016124945.1. Classification (GTDB taxonomy): domain Bacteria; phylum Chloroflexota; class Anaerolineae; order Caldilineales; family Caldilineaceae; genus RI-153. The sequence continues at coordinate 37,700 of WGMT01000106.1, forward strand.
CACCGCGCCGGAGGATGGGCCTCGGCTCGGTATCAGCGCCGCGAAGTGGAGACAGCGCGCCAAAATCTCAGCGCTGCCGCCGAATTCGCCGAATCGTTCTATCGCAACACCGACACACGTCGGCTAATCTTGGCAGGCACCGAAAAGAATGTGGCCCGGTTCGAGTCGCTGCTAAGCAACCGACTGCGCGGGCTTGTGATCGGCTCGATCCCAGCCGATACCCACGCCACAGCCAAGGATTTGCAAGGCTCAGCCTCGGATCTGGCCCTACAGGCTGCGGCAAAGGCTGGGTGCGATCTGGCCGACGAAGTGATCACCCAGGCACGCAGTAAAGACGGCAACGGCGTCCTTGGCCTGGCCGAAACGCTCTATGCCGTACAAAGCGGACGCGCCCAGCATGTCGTCGTCCTCAACGGCTATTCACAGCCTGCTCTGCGCTTTAAAGAGAGCAAGTACGTCGTCCTCGACGAAGCCGAAGCCGCCGCCACCGGCAGCGAAGAGCCCATCGAACAACTCCCCGACGCCGTGGACAGCGTCCTCCGACGCGCCCTGCTCTACGGCATCGCAGTCACTGTGGTTGATGAACACCGCGGATTGGAAGATGCGGGGAAGATTGGGGCGTTGACGCGGTATTGAGGAGCGTTGGAGCGTTGGAGCGTTGGAACGTTGGAACGTTGAAGCGGTAAAGCGATAGTGTATCTTGCGTTTTGCGTTCCAACGTTTTGCGTTCCAACGTTTTGCGTTCCAACGTTTTGCGTTCCAACGTTTTGCGTTCCAACGTTTTGCGTTCCAACGTTTTGCGTTCCAACGTTTTGCGTTCCAACGTTTTGCGTTCCAAC
>WGMT01000099.1 GCA_016124945.1 bacterium
GCTGCTGTGATCTCGTAGCTTTTCGAGTTCGTCTTTCTGCTCTCGTGTCAGTTCTAGCTTGCGTCTGGCGGCCATTTTTCACCTCCTGACGTCTAGCATACCACAGTTACCAGATTAATTTGTTAATGTTCAAGTAGCGTGACCTACGACTTAGGCGACCGGCTCGTCTGTCGTAGCTGCGGTTACCAACCGCAGGACATCCATTACACGAGCGCTTCGTCCTGACTGACTCGACCAATTCGCCAATACGAGTTGGTGAACTCGTTGAGCATGCTCGTCACGCTGGTAGCGTGACCTACGACTTAGGCGACCGGCTCGTCTGTCGTAGCTGCGGTTACCAACCGCAGGACATCCATTACACGAGCGCTTCGTCCTGACTCGAGCAATTGGCTTTGCCTTTTGGCTTATTCTGTTCCCACCGCCGCCGTCCCCGCCGCCAGGATCACCCGCCGCCCCCACACCTCAACCGTCGCGTCCTCTGCCCCGAAATTCGCCACCAGTGCGTAGCGCACCCCATCCTGCCCCAGGACGGAGACGCCGCGCACATCCCCCGGGTCGAAGATCAACTTGTCCACCGTGACTTTGGAGATGGCGAGAGAATCTAGACCAGACGTGACGACGAAACCAACGTCGCAGATGGGTTCGTTGGGGACACGGCGGGTCGTCGTCCTTTCCACCTGAAGGCAGATCTCGTCTACGAGCAGAGAGGCGTAGCGTCCGCCGCGGCGCTGTGGGGATCGGTCGATGACGAACTGGTTGCCGCCGTAAATGGGGACCAGACCGATCTTGTCTTCCACGTTCAACCAATCCCCGTCGAGGACGAGGCGTGCGTCTGCGTCCACCGGGGCGGACAGTTCATGCGTGCCCGTGGGCGTCTGAATGTGCCGACGGAAGTGGTTGAAAAGATCGTTGGGTAGGTTGAGGTGCAGGCTTTTCACGTCCACCGTGTAGCCCACCCGATCCGGCGCGGCGACGACGTATTGGAGCGCGACGCAGGTGTGTCCGTCGGGCAGGGCGGCGAAGGCGATGTGGCTGACGGCCTGATCGGTGCAGTTTGCGCCTTCGTCGACGCGGATCTCGACGCCTTCCATCACCGCGCCGCAGGTGACGAAGCCGCCGTCGAAGGTGTCGATGTGTTGACGCAGCAGGCGGCGATGCCGTCCTGGCGCGCTGCCGTCGTCGCCCAGAAAGCGAACGTGCGGACAGAGGTTGCCCTGCCATTCGGCCAGATCGCTGGCCGCGGGCGGCTGGCACATGGCCTGCGTCAACCCGTAGGCGCGCCACGAAAAGGAGGCCAGCCGCGTGGCGCTGCGGTGCATCACCGCGCCGTGATCGGCTTCGAGCCAGCCCCCGGCCACCGACGATTCGAAGTCGTCCTCGGGCGCAGGCGGCGCGGTGACGAGTGGAGCGTAGTTCAAGGCCATTGCCAGCACGCACGCCCGATCCGATTCCAGGCGGGTGAAGTAGTGCGGGTTGGCGGCGCGCATCCAGCCCAGGCGACGACCGTAGAAAGTCCCGTCATCAGAGGCGTCCATCTCCTGTTGGATCAGGTTGATCTGGTTTTGGGCCAGTGCCGGCGCATGGGGATCGCCCAGTTGATCGGCGGCGTAGAGCAGCGAGGGGAGCAGGTATTCCTGGCAGTACGAGTAGCGCACCCGGCTGTCCCCGCCGATGCGGGCCAGGCGACCGTCGGGGAAGATGAAGCGGCGCAGCACGGCCCACAGATCGCCCTGGTGGTGATCCAGCGAGTCGGGCCGGGCGAGGTTGAGGCGGCGCATGTCGAAGTGGAGCATGGCGGCGTTGCTGACGCAGATCGCCATGTAGCCGACGTTGAGGTAGCCATGGTGATCGAGGGCGTAGTTGGGGAAGAAGTTGGCCCCCACATAGCGTTCCCGCACCGGCTTGCCGGCCACGATGGTATCGTCCTCAGCGTCGGCGGGGACGGAGACGCCGTTGATGAAGTAGCGGTGGGCGAGTTCTTCCCAGTCGGGGGCGGCGGCTGCGTCGGGGAACATCTGCGCCGTGCGCCAGAGCAGCGCGCCCGCCCAGATGTTGGATTCGGGGGCGTTGCGGCCTGAGCTGTTCCACAGATCGGCGATGACGCCGACGTGTCCGCCGCGGTGGCCGTGATGGAGCAGCCAATCGGCCTCACTCACGAGAACACGGCGCAGCGCGGATTGGTCCGCGGTGGTGAGGTGGGGCGAGAGGCACTGCACGCCGTGCATGGCGCGTTCGATGCCCAACATGCTGATCCAACTGTGTCCCCAGCGTTCGCCGTTGAGACCGGTGCGATCTCCGGTGTGGTGCGATGCCAGGGCGAAGCGCAGGGCGGCGAGGGCGCGTCCGCGCCAGTGATCGGGGTTGTCCACGCCGGGCTGATCGGCCAGGGTGGCCATGGCCGCGGCGTAGTTGAAGTTCGACTGCACGCCCCAGTGGATGTAGCCAGGACCGTAGCAGCCGAGATCAGGCTCGTCGGCTGGGGCGTACCAGAACGGCTCCACGGCAACGGCCCAGCGGGTGAGGATCGCGGTGATCTGTTGGGTGTCAAGGGGCATGGGGGGATCCTTTTCTGTGGGATGGGTTACGACCGCATGAATTTTCCATGATCACCAGTCCAAGATCGGCGGTCGTAACCTATCGTGATCGGTCGCAGAAAACCCGCCAGGTTTCAGAAAACCTGGCGGGTTGGGCTGTCGTTTGTTGACGGATGGGGCGATTCTTGGCCTTCTCTACCGCGCCACGTCCCCCGCCGAGGTGACACCCTTCACCCGTCCACTGCCGGTGAAGGCCACCGCGCACAAGGACGTTTCCACCACTTCGCCGGCGGCCAGGGTGAGGGCGGTGCCGTTGGCGACAGCGTCGTTGAGGCCGGTGGTGGGGTAACTTGTCCACGGTTCGAGGGCGGCGATGTGGGTGCGTCCCCACCAGGGGAAGCCCTGGGCCACATCGCCCAACTGCTGCCAGTACCAGACGTAGCGGAAGATGGACGGATCGAAGCGAATGCCGAAACCGGCCTTCCGTACGGGATTGGAAATGGCGTACCAGCCGTCCTCAAAGTCGGTGGCGTAGGCCATTTCTTGGGCCTGGGTTTCGCCATAGGCGGGGACAAGACCGGCGTCGGCCTGCCCACCCTCCGCGGCGGTGACGTGGGGCCAGACGCCTTCGCTGCCCGGCGCGAAACGGCGCGGCTCGTAGCCGTCCATGGCCTCGTGGACGATGAAACGGCGCGCCGGCATGTCGATCACCGCGCCTTCGTCGAGGAAAGGACGACCGAAGGCGATGTGGTGTCCCCACATGAGCGACATCGGTTCGCCGCCTTCGTTGGTCAAGCGTTCGTCGATGAAGAGCGCGGCCTTGCCCCGCTCCATTGAGAGCGTCTTTTCCAAAAAGAAGGGCGTGCGCAGGGGACGTACCCATAGCCTGGCAGAGACGCGATCCGGCGTGTCTTCGAGCAGGGTGCAGCGCCAGGGGATCAGGCTGATCTCGCCGTGTTGGCCCAACGACGCGCCTTTGTAGGTGACGGGTGGCCCGCCGTTGGGCAGGATCTCGTTCCATCCCCCGCTGAAAACATCGAGGTAGGGGCTGTCGGTGAAAGCCGACGGCGTCTCCGCAGCCGGGTTGCGCAGCCCATGCGGCCCAAAGTGCAAGAAATCAAGATCGAGCGGCTTGTAGCGAAACTCGACAATGTCGCTGCCACGGTCCAACAGCACCGTCACGCGCAGCAGTTCGTTCTCGATGACCAACGTGCGCATCCCGCGGAAGGTCCACTCGTCGGAGATGCGGCAGGCGTGGTGGCGGGGAGGAGAAAAGGAAGGTGTCATGTACGATTCTCTTTGGTGGGTTGCAGGTGGCAGGTTGCAGGTGGCAGAGTTGACGATGGATCGGGTCATTGGGGGCGATTTATGGTTAAGATTGGTTGCGATTGCGTTGTTGGTTGGCGGTGGTGACAAGCCCGCTAATGACTTCGTCGGCTAGTTGCAGGCGGTGTGATAGGATGTCGGCGTCGAAAACGTGTCGGGCGCGATAGTACCAACCTCGGGCTTCACGACAGGAGCCGAGCGCAATGCGTAAGAAGCGGGCATAGTCTTTGCCGAAGCCCCGCCCGAATCCTTCCTCAATGTTGGCAGCGACGGAAGCCGCCGCATCAACCAACTGCCAGGCTGTTGCCTTGCCGCGTGCGTCCGCCAGCACTTTCTCTGCATCGAACCAGGCAAGGTCGGCCAAAAACAACGCCTTGCGATACGTTTCAAACGACCACAGACGATCATGCTTGATACTACCTGCCACCTGCCACCTGCCACCTGCCACCTACCACCTGCAACTCACCCCATCTTCGGCGGCATCATAGCTGACATTCCCGCCATCGCTTCCGACGTCTTCGCCGGGTCTTTGGCGCAGCCGCCTTCGCCGCTAGGGCGGACGTGGGCCGAGCTGATCTCTTCGATGCCTTTGTAGTTGTAGATGTCTTCGCCGGCGATTATGACGATGTCGCGGAAGTCGGCGATGGCGGCGCGTTCACCGGGTTTGAGCCGCCACGGCAGCAGGGAATCGGCGTTCATGTAGTGGTTGACGAGGACACGACGGTAGCCGCTTTCGGCGCGGTTGCGCAGAGAGCGGTGCAGCAGGTAGCCGTTGAAGAAGACAATGGCCCCGGCCTTCACCTCGACGGGGATTGAGTCTTCGTCGGTGTAGGGGAAGTTGAACGACTCGATGGTGCAGTCAAATTCGCGGTCGTCGTGGTCGCGCTGCGGCCAGAGGATGCCCCGTTTGTGCGAGCCGGGGATTACCCAGAGGCAGCCATTTTCGACGGTGGCGTCGTCGAGAGCGATCCAGCCGCCGGCCAGCGAGCGATCCCGGGTGGGGATAAAGTCTTCGTCCTGGTGCCAGGCCTGGCCGGGCTTCCCAGCGGCCTTGATGAAGAGCATCGACTGCATGCACTTGACGTTGGGTCCGATCACTTTGGTGAGCACGTCCACCATGGCGGGGTGGGCCAGGTACTTGAACATCACATCGGACAATTTGTGGGGGAAGTGGATACAGAGGTATTGGCGCAAGACGTCGTCGTCCGACTCGTTGGGATCGGCGGGGACGACGCCGCGCACGTCGCCACGGTCTCCGCGGCAGATGGCGGTGGTTTCGGCGCGTAGCTCTGCGACTTCCTCGGGCGAGAAGGCGTTTTCAACGACAAGGTAGCCGTTCTCATGGTAAAAAGCGACTTCTTCCGGCGTGATGTTCACTGGTGCGGTGGTGGTGGCAAGTGTCATAATTCGTATCCTTTCGAGAGGAGAGATTGGTGATTAGTGATTGGTGATTGGTGATTTGGAAGAAGGTGGGATGCCTGTATCCCAATCCCCAATCACTAATCACCAATCACCAGCACTCACGGCGTAACAATCACTTTCAATGTTTCGTGCGGGCGCTGTTCGAGACGATCCAGACCGTCGGTCAGTAGATTCGCCAGGGGAATGCGCGTGGTGATGAGCGCGTCAACGAGGACACGTCCATCGCCCAGCCAGCGAATGGCGGTGTCGTAGTCTTCGTCGTAGATGTGGCTGAGGGAGCCGATTACTTCCTTTTCGCTGGAGACCAATTCAAAGAAGTTAAAGGGGGTCTCCTTGACCGGCAGCCCCACAAGCACAATCCGCCCACCTTTGCGGGCGCTGCGGATGGCGGTGGCCACCGCGCCGGCATTGCCCGACGCTTCGATGACCAGATCGGGGCCGACGCCACGGGTCAAGCCCAGGAGCGCGGAGACAACGTCCTCGCGGGTGGGGTCGATGGTGGCGGACGCGCCGAAGGTGTGGGCCAGTTCCCGCCGCGAGGCCAGCGGCTCCACGAGGAAGACTTCTCCTGCGCCGGCCACCCGCGCCGACTGCAACGCCAGTTGGCCGATGGCGCCGCCACCGAAGACTGCTACTTTGTCGCCCGGTTTCATCCGTCCGCGACGCACGGCGCGCACAGCCACAGAGAGTGGTTCGGCCAGGGCGGCGTGATCATAGCCGAGTCCATTGGGTAGGGCGATACAGGTGGATGTGGGCATTTTGCAATATTCGGCCAGGCCCCCGTGTGCCATCAGCCCCAGGGCAGCCAGCTTTTCACACAGGTTGACCTGATGGCGACGGCACCAGAAGCATTCGCCGCAGTAAATGAGCACATCGGGGGCAATACGGTCGCCGATCCGAAAATCGGCAACGTCTTTGCCCACGGCCACTACCTCACCGGCAAACTCGTGCCCCAGGATCAGCGGTGCTTGTACGCCGGTAAGTGGGTTCGGCTCGTCGACGGGGATAAAGAGTGGCCCGGCGCGGTATTCTTCGAGATCAGTGCCGCAGATGCCGCATGCGCCGACACGGATCACCAGTTCGCCCGGTCCTGGCGCGCTCGGTTCGGCTACCTCTTCGACGCGGATGTCATTGCGGGCGTGCCAGACGGCGGCTTTCATTCAATCGCTCCCTTGACGTAATAATAGAGCTCACCCGGTTGTAGGAACTTGTACTTTTGGCGTGGGGCGATGGTCTCCAGCGCCGCCACAATCTGCGCGTTGGGGATGGCGTTGTTGGGGTATAGATCATTGTGACCGGGGATCAGCACATCCCAGCCGAAGTCGCGGGCGAGTCGGGCGGCTTCGGTGGGCAACAGGTTGCCTACAGCGCCGGCTTCCGTCTCCCGGTAGTAATCTCGCCCATTGACAGGCATCAGCGCCACATCGGGGACGGGCAGTTGCTTGAGCGTTTCGATGTAATCGGGGTAGATGACGGTATCACCGGCGTGGTAGAAGGTGACGCCGTTCCACTCGATCAGGTAGCCGAACCAGCGATAGCCTTTGTCTTCGTCGTACTCTTTGGCGTAGTGGGCAGCGGGGACGGCTGTTAATTTGAGGCTCGTGCCGGGGAGTTCGATAGTCTCCAATGCCGGTGGCACGATCACCCGACGCGGTGCAATGTCTAGATCGGCAAGTAGATCGCGACACCAGCCCGTGGCGATAAACTTCGCATCAGGTGACGCCTTGGCCGCCGGCCCTACAGTGAGTGGATCCAGGTGATCCAGGTGCTCGTGGGTGATGAGATAGTAGTCGGCGTTGGTGATTTCTTCGGGCAACATGGGGGGATCGTAGGCGCGGTACCACCAGTCGCCGAACTGTTGACGTACCACGTCGGAAAGGCAAGCATCAATGTAGAGGACGCCTTCCGGCCCTTTAATGGCAACGCCGATCTGGCCCAACCCCCAAATGGCGAGGCTGTTGGGCACGATCTGCGTACGCTGCATCTGTGCAATCAGGTCAGTCATTGGGGATCTCCTCATGGTTGGTTACGTACTCGTGGGATACAAAAAGATGATACCGTAGCAGGGGGGAAAGTCAAGTCGATTGGGCGTGGTAGGGTGTAATTGTGCCGGATGTGTCGTGTTGATTCAGAATTCGATTTCCAGCCGCTCATCGCTGTGAGTAATGCCATAGCGTTGCCGATCTCTGCCTGGCAGTAGAGATTGTCGCAGCGCTTGTAGTTGTCCAAGGGGACGGGTGTACCGTCACCGAAAATGGGCCATCCCAGGAAAAACGGATCTCACCAACGCCGAGCGCAGCATAGGTGACGGCCAGATCAGCGAACGATAGCGGCGCGGCCCAACTGACAGATCCATCGGCAAGGGTGGCCCAGGAGAGGCGCCCCCACATGTGCTCACGTCAGCCCAGCCCATTGTCGGTGATGCTATGACAGCATACCCACGTTACACAGCGAGCGGTAAAGTTCATCGTCGATTTCCACTTCCCCAGTATCTATCGCGGCCTGGCGCAGTCGATCTCCTCGCTCACCTGGTGTATAGATTTCATCGACGCCCGGTAGTCGCTTTGCACTTTTCACTCGTTTTACTAGGGTGCTCACCTCTTGTTTAAACTGGTCCAAGTCGACCATAAGCTTCGGATCAATGGCGATGACCAGATTCCCCCAATTGGTCCAAGAATCTGCCGATCCGGTAAAGGCTGCCATTACCAGTGGCCCGGTGAGTATTTCAACCATCATGGCCAGACCGGCTCCTTTGTATCCTCGATCAAAGGGCAATATTGCGCCGTCCATCGCTGCGCTTGGGTCTTGAGTCAGGTTTCCTTCGGCGTCATAGGCCACATTGTCAGGAATCGGGCGTTTGGCCGCCTGCGCTTCCACCAATCCATAGAAGGCCATAGCCGCCGTTGCCATGTCGAAAACAACGGGGGTATCCATGGTGGGGATACCAATCGCCAAGGGATTGGTGCCGAACAACGGCGCGTAGGATCCGTGCATGGCAACAGTTTCCGGCGACCCCGCAAAAGCAAAGCCAAGACAGTCGGCCTCGGCGATTTTCCGCGCATAGTAGCCGATGGCGCCTGTCGACGTGGATGTGTTGCGTGTTCCGACCATGCCAAATCCTGCCGATTTTGCCTTGGCAATTGCCAGATCGGTAGCTTTGGTATGGACGACCATGCCTGCATTTTGACCACCGTCCAACAAAGCCGAAAGAGATGTTTCGCGTATGACGGTAATCGCTTCGGCGTTGGGATTTTTGGGCATACCGCTGCCGATAAGCTTGGCAATGCCCTGGTTGTTACCACGCAACTGAGCATAAAGCAGAATCTCGGAGATTTGGCCCCGTTCCTGCTCATCGTAGCCATAGTAGACAAGCGCCTGTTCGATAGCCTGGGTGAGTTCGGTCAGCTTTACACGCATATTTGGTCCTTGGTGCTCGCTAGGTTCTGGGCCGCGATTTCGATAATGCGTGCAGCTAGTTCTTTGGAATGTAGCAGGGTTTTGTCATCCAGTGCATCGGCGACATCGTGCAGTGTATGGTATACGTTATCGGGCCACCACAGGAGCATAATAGAAGGGATACCTGCAACATGAAAGGGATAATGATCGCCTTTCATGGGGGGATTGTGATAGACAACGTGCGCCTGGGGTAGCACCTCTGCGGCTGCCTGACGAAAGAGTGGTTCTGTGTCATCGGTGACCGATGGCCACAGGTAGCTTCCCTTGCCGACCATATCAATATTGAGGACTAGTTTGATCTGTGCCAAATCTCCTGCACGTTTGCGTGCACCTAGATAGGCATTTGCCCCAAGTTGGATCCACTCTTCACCACTGAAGATGACAAAACGCACCGCTACACCGGGGGGCAATGTCAACGGCTGAGCGGCAAGTTGCAATGCCACGTCTACCCCAGATGCGTTGTCATTTGCGCCGGGGCTGCCGTACATCGTGTCGAAGTGGGCACAGACCAAAATCTCGGCGGTGGCATCTTGCAAACCATCCATTGCACCGACAACGTTAAACCCGGAACAGTCTGGTTTATGGCGGCACTCGACGGAAAGCGTTACGATCACATTTTCTGGTAAGGTGCCACCAAAAGCATCCAACCAGTCAGATCCAACGATGACTGCTGGAATAGAAAGCGCTTCATCAAGACACTGGGGAATGGCCGGACCATCGCTGCGTTGGATAATCAACCCTGAGACTTCATTTGCCTCATTTAGAACCTCAAAACTTTCCCAATTGAAAACGCCAACCACAGAGCGCAAGCCAGCAGGTCGGAGTCTGCCACGGATATTACCTGAACCGCTGCGAATCATGACAGCACAAGGGATCTCACTGAAACCCGGCTCTACTATCTGCAAGCGAGGTGGCGCCAGAAGTTCCCAGCCCACAAAGGTGTAGGCTTGGCGTGTAGCTTGCAGACCAGCTAATCTCATTTCATTCAGCAAGAGGGTCACCGCTTGTTCGTCGTTCCCTGCGCCGGTGAAGCGCGGGCCTAACGCCGCCAGTGCTCTAGCGATACGCATTGCTCGTCCCCCCCTGAAAAACTGCGCTGCCCTCTTCTACGACCAGATCGTTTCGCACGATTTCCCCCTCTTTGAGCACCACACGTGTCTGGCCAATTTGGGCAATGTCGGCGAGCGGATCACCCTCTACAACGAGAATGTCTGCCACTTTGCCTGCTTCAATGGTCCCCACGTCGCTCCCAATGCCCAGGAGATCGGCGCCGTTGCGTGTGGCAGCCACAATCGCCTGCATAGGCGTCATGCCGTACTTCACCATGTAGATAAGCTCGCGCCAAGATCTGCCGTGATCGTTGAAAGCTGTGCCCGCATCGCTACCCATGGCGATTTTAGCGCCGGCCTGCACCGCATTGCCGAAGCCGACTGTGTTGTACTCTAGCGCCATCTCTGCATTGGCTGCTGCTTCAGGCGGCACACCGGCGTCCAGCCCGTAAGCAATGAGCTGATAAGCCATGAGGGTGGGAACCAGGTAAACACCCTTTTCCACAAGCATGGCCAGCCCTTCTTCATTGTTCATAAAGTAGCCATGCTCGATACAATCGATGCCTGCAGCCAGGGCGTCGTTGACGCCTTGTTTTCCTTCGGCATGGCCTGTCACCTTAAGCCCAATCTTGTGTGCTTCTAGCATGGCGACATCTAGTTCGTCTCGATTAAGTTGGGGGCGACCTGGTTTGCCGCCAGGAGTCATGACACCGCCGGTCACGAAGAGTTTGATCACATTGGCCCCGTTGCGAATGGCTGTGCGCACTGCTTTGCGTACAGCTTCGGGGCCGTCGCTTTCCATGCTAATGTAGTGGCCGTGTCCACCTGTCATGCTGATGCCTCTTCCCGCGGCAATCATACGTGGCCCAGGAATGATGCCTTGCTGAATCGCATCGCGGATGGTGAAGTCTAGATCATGCGTCGTGCCCAGTGTGCGGATGCTGGTGATACCGTTTTCCAGCATGTCGCGGGCATTTTTGGCACCGCGGATGGTTTGTGTCGGAATAGATTCGGAAACCCGAGAAGCGTGTTGTCCTGGAGTTGGATCGAAGCAAATATGTACATGGGTATCGATCAGGCCCGGCAACACCGTCTTATCCTGAACATCGAGGTGAAACGCGTTTTCAACGGCTATTTCTCCCTGTGGCAGGATTGCCTGAATACGTCCGTTTTCAATCAGAATGTCCACTGCATTTCTCGGTTCAGCACCGGTCCCATCTATCATGCGCCCGGCATGGATGACAATTTTCAGATGATTCTTAGTCATTTTTGTGGTCCTCGCACCAGTTTGCCGTCTTTGAAAACATGGGTCACATTGCCGATTTGGTTAATGTCTGCCAGGGGGTCGCCATCCACCACAATCACGTCGGCCAGTTTGCCGACTTCCAGCGTGCCGATACGATCCAGCCAGCCCAGGAGATCAGCGCCGTTGTGCGTGGCTGCGACAATGGCCTGCATTGGGGTCATGCCATGTTTCACCATGTGAACCAGTTCGCGCCAGGTCAGATTGTGATCGTTGAAAGCTGTACCACCATCGCTGCCCATGGCGATCTTCGCACCTGCGTTTACGGCGTTACGAAAGCCCACCGTGTTGTACTCCACAGCCATTTGTGATCTGGCCGCAGTTGCTGGCGGGACACCCCGATCTTCGCCCGTAGCAATTAGATCGTAGGCCATGATCGTTGGTACGAGATAGACACCCTTTTTTACGAGTATGGCCAGCCCTTCTTCATTGTTCATGAAATAGCCATGTTCTAAACAGTCGATACCGGCCAACATGGCGTCATTCACGCCTTGCTTGCCTTCCGCGTGACCTGTTACCTTAAGCCCCACTTTGTGTGCTTCTTCGACCACGGCGGCAATCTCTTCGAAGTTGAATTTGGGTATGCCCGGCATAATTCCAGGCGTCATCACGCCACCGGTGACGGTGAGTTTGATCACGTCTACCCCATCCTTTATCAGTGCGCGGACGGCCCTACGCATTTCATCTACCCCGTCGGCTTCCATACGGTAGTAGAATCCATGACCGCCGGTAATGGTGATAGTGCGTCCACCTGCCTTCATGCGCGGACCGGGAATCGTTCCTGCGTTGATGGCGTCTCGAAGCTCGATGTCGACGCCGTGGGGCGTCCCCAAGGTACGGATTGTGGTGACACCGCTTTCCAGGGTCAGGCGTGCGTTGCGGATCCCACGGATGGTATGCAGCGCCGGCGAATCGGTCAGCTCCAGGTAGACGGGATCTGCTACCGGGTCCGAGCAAATGTGGACGTGGGCATCAATTAGCCCGGGCAGAACCGTCTTCTGGGTTGCATCAACCACCCAGGTGTCTTCGGGAATCGCATCTAAACGAGGTGTAATGGCAGCAATACGATTGCCCTCGATCAGCAGATCCATATCAGTGCGTGGTTCAGCACCGGTACCGTCGATGAGTTGCCCTGTTCGAATCAGTGTTTTCATTATTGTAGCTCGCTGGTTGTAACGGATTGGACGACCAATTTCCGCCGGGTTTTCTACTTGGAATTGATTAACTACTTGGAATTGATTAACTTGGGATCGAAGATATCGCGCAGGCCGTCGCCGATGAGATTGATCCCCAGGATGGCGACGGCGATAAACACGCCTGGGGTGGTGACGACATGGGGTGCAATCCGCAGATAATCTCGGCCGCGGCTCAGCATGACGCCCCATTCCGGCGTAGGTGGCTGGACGCCAAGCCCCAGGAAGCTAAGCCCTGAAGCCGACAGAATAGCACCGGCCATCTCATATGTGGTCTGTACCAAAATGGGGGCCAGGGCATTGGGAAGTACGTGACGGAACATAATGCGCAGATTGGGCACCCCTACGGCATGTGCTGCCGACACGTACTCTTCCTGGCGCAGGCTGATAAAGGAGGAGTGGACTAAGCGGGTGAAAACTGGGATAGAGGCCAGCCCAATTGCGAAGATGAGATTGAACAAACCTCGCCCCAACACACTCACCACAGCAATGGCAATTAGCAGTCCTGGGAATGCCAACATGACATCCATGATGCGCATAATCAGTGTGCCGGCCCATCCACCGTAATAACCTGAAATGCTGCCCAATATCAGCCCACTGAAAAGCCCGATACAGACCGACGCCAAAGCGATTCCTAGCGTATAGCGTGCGCCATGAAGCAGGCGGCTAAAGAGGTCGCGCCCCAATTCATCCCGCCCCATTGGGTGCGTCAGGCTTGCTCGCTCAAGTGCCTTTCCAATATCTTGGGCCAGGGGATCGTGGGGAGCCACTTCAGGGCCGAAACCGGCCATGCCCAGGTAGACAGCCAGGATGCATATCCCGATGAGAAAGCTCTGGTTGCGCATGAAACGCCGAAACGTGCGAGTTCGATAAGTGGACATGGCGATTTAGTATTTGATTCTAGGATCAAGGTAAGCGTAGAGAATATCGACCAGGAGATTGATCACAATAAACGTAGCACTCGTAACGAGCAGAGTCGCTCGTACGACAGGAAAATCTCGATTGAGGATGCTTTCTACCATCAGGCGGCCAATGCCGGGCCAGGTAAACACAACTTCCGTGATCACGGCTCCAGCCATAAGAATCCCAAACTGCAAACCTACGATGGTGACAACTGGAATAAGCGCGTTGCGCAGTGCATGGCCAATGATAATGCGCTGTTGGGCCAGCCCCTTGGCGCGCGCGGTACGAATAAAATCTGCATTGAGTACCTCTAACATGGCCGAACGGGTCATACGCGCGATTAACGCAGTCGATGCTGTTCCTAAAGAGATCACAGGGAGAATCATATGGCGCCAAGTATCGCCGCCACCTGAAGGAAGCCAGTTCAGATGGACGTTGAACGTCAATATGAGGAGGAGACCCAACCAGAAAGGGGGAATCGAAAAACCGAGGATTGCGCCGAACATCGTGGAGATATCGAAAATGGACCCTCGTTTGATGCTGGCGGTAATGCCAATAGCAAGCCCTAACACCACAGCAAAGCCCATGCTGGCCGCAGTGAGCCGCAAGGTGTTGACATATCGAGGCCACAAAACAGATGAGACCGGTATGCGCATACGCACTGATTCGCCCAAATCACCGCTCAGTGTATTGCGCGCCCAATTGATGTACTGCACAGGCAACGGCTCATTCAGCCCCCAACGCTCCCGCAGCCGCTCAATGTCGTCCTGTCGCGCTTGCGGGCTGGCCATCACCCGAATTGGATCACCTGGAATAAGGTACAAAAGCAAAAAAACGACAATGGATGCAGCAAACAAAGCACCCACTGCTTGTAGAAAGCGCTGAAAAAGGAAGATCGCCATTGTGCCTGAGAGTACTGGTTGTGGGTCAAGGTTACCAGCGCAGCGCGCCGACCGATATGTAGATATTGGGGAAGTATGTAAATCACAGGTCGAGACGGAAGCAGAGCAGAATCAAGATCTTTACCTGCTTCCGTCTCGACCTGTGCGTGAGGCTAGACTAGACTGGACTAGATGGAGCGCACTTCACGGAAGTTGACACGCCCCGACGGCCAAATGAATAGACCTGTCAGATTGGCGCTATGCGCGATGACGGCCTGCTCAAAGTGGCTGATGATCCAGGGCGGATCGGCCTCCAATTCGCCCTGGATTGTACGTACAATTTCACTTTGTGCCTCTACATCGGCGGTGCGGTTTGCATCATCAATGAGGCTGTCTACCTGAGCATTCGAGTAGAATGCTTCGTTGAAGCCATCGAGAGGCCAAGCATTGGTGTGGAGCGTCTGGTTCATCCATGTGGGCGGATCATTGCTACCAAAGGATGTCTGCATAAAATCTCGCGCTTGGGCAACAGGATCATCCGCAGGTGTGAACCAAATGGCGTCTACAAATGCCCCCCACTCTAAAATTTCCAGGTTAAGTTGAATGCCGACTTGAGCCAACATTCCCTGTATCGCTTCTGCAACTTGACGATCCTGGTAATATCGACCTTCAGTTGCATAGCAAGTAGCCACGTAATCAAAGTCGTACCCAGCTTCTTCCAACAGGCTCCGGGCCAGTTCTGGATCGTACTGGTAATCGGAAAGAGAAACAGAACTGGGGACACTGGGTGAAACAAACGACGCCGCCACTTCCCCCACACTAAATAGAATGTTGTCCACAATGCTTTGGCGATCAATCGCGTGATTCAACGCCTTGCGAACCATCGGATCTTTCCAGGCATCTTTGGTGTGGTTAAACGCCCAGTAAAATAGACGTGTAATGGTTTTCTGTTGCACCTGCACCTGAGCGTTTTCACGCAACATGGCAAGACTCTGAGCCGGCACCTGGTTAATTACCTGAATGTCCCCACCTTCTATCGCCAACAGACGGACGCTACCTTCGGAGATGGGACGGAAGCGCAAAGTCTCTACGCCAGGCCCCGCTCGCCAATAGTTGGGGTTGCGTGCCAGCACAATATGCTCACCGGGCGACCACGACTCGAACATGAATGGGCCTGTACCTACAGGGTTCCGTCCATAATCAGGCCCCTGTTCTGCAACCGCAGCAGGGCTGTTCATTAACTTACCAAAGCTGTCGGCCAGCTTTAATCCCAGGCTGGCGTAGGGCGCAAAGGTTACAATTTCAACGGTGTACTCATCTACAACGCGTACCTCGCTAATATGGGGAGCCCATTGACCTCGATTGGCGTGCCCGAGAGCTTCGTCCATAACTCGGTCGAAGTTAAACTTTACCGCTTCAGCATTAAAGGGGGTTCCATCATGAAATTGGACATCGGATCGCAAGAAAAAAGTCCAGGTCAGGCCATCGTCCTGCAATTGCCACGATTCGGCCAGGGCAGGCAGGATCTCTCCATCAGCACTCATTTCCAGTAGTCCCTCGTGCAGGTTGTCTGTTACATCCTGAGAAGGCCCGTCAATGGCATCAGCCATATCTAAGGTGACTGCTTCAGCCCCATAGCCATAAATAATCTCTGCCAGGCTCACAGGCGCAGCAGAGTCTGCCGGCGTCACAGCAGTTGGCACTTGTGGTGCACAGGCGGCAAGGCTACTACTCACAGTTACCGCTAGGCCCAGTGCAGATGAGTATTGAAGAAATTCACGGCGACTAATTTGTCGTTTGGAAGAGTGCATTTTCGAAGGGAGAGAAGAAGGGTCAGGCTGTACTGGGGTCATAAATGGACTTCCTTTCAGATGAGAAACAAATGGATGGAAAGTGGCAGCGATGTCTCAACTGGGGGTAAGTTGGTGAGGAAGCATGATAAAACATGCAATGGAAGAATCCACAGTGGATCTATCTTTTTGATTCGAGAACTGATAAATACTGAAGGGAATATACAGAAATCTCAAGTAGTCTATCACATAAAAATGCAGACACAAACTCTTTTGGGTGCGTCAGAAATATCAAGTTGTAAACGCGGAACAATACTTCAACGACCTCACGCGCCACTACATCCATCCCGCCGCACGCTGCAGGCCAACCGTCGCACCCAAACCCACACCGATGCAGGGTGATAGAGCACCCATTCACGCGTCAACATCGCCCAGACTATCGTAGCGCCGTCGAATTCGCTGATCTTGTGCGCCAGGCCATTGTCGTAGGAGAAGACAAGGCACAGGGCGGTACCCGGCTGGTGGTTTTGAGCGCCTGCCGTTCAGCGGTGACGCGCAACGGAGCGAATGTTTTCAATGGTGTCGCTCAGAAGCTAATTCAAGCAGGGATTCCGGCTATTGTGGCCATGCAATTCCCTATTGACGCCAAAACAGCGTCCCTCTTTGCAAAGCGGTTCTATGCGCTTCTTGTCGGTAATCGTCCTGTCGTGGAGGCTTTCGCCTGCGGGCTGACAGGGCTGAGTCGGGAATCGCCCCATTGGTACCGCCCAGTACTCTACTTACGCTGGCAGGACAGCGCGCTCGGTAACCTTTTCGCAGAACCTGCCGACGGCAGTGCAGACCCAGCGCTCAGCAGCGCCATGGCCTTGGCGCAGACAATCCCGGCAGCAGAGCACCTTGTAGAGATCGCAGTGGATACTTTGCGCCCCAATTGCGAGCGCATTCGCCTTATGAAAGAGTACAAAGAGATCCATGATCGACTCCAGATTGTTGAAAGCACCTACCTGACAATTGAGCGTGCCATCGCAACCAGCAGAACACCGATTCCTACCCAACAGATCGACTGGCCTCACCTGTCAAAACCAATTCACAATATCCAGGCCGAAATCGCCGGTGCATGCGAGGCGATAGAAGAATCGTCCTTTGCCGCCGAAAGCCAGGAATTGGTGCATGAACTAAAAAATGCCGCTTCCAAACTGATTGAAGCCTGGCCGGCGCGTGATACAGAGCAGATCTACGATGCACTACAGGAGATTTTCTATCAACTGAACATGCAGATTTTTGCCATGAATGAGCGCATGATGGGCGTCTTTCGTACGATCGAACTGAGCGCCATCGTAGAAGATCTCACCAACGTCTACAATGCCCTTCGCGAACATGCCGATGAGACGGCAAGACCCGATCTAGAGAGTTTCAAGCTCGCCATCGACGACCTGGCGCAGTACCCGACGCAACCTGCGCGCCTGGCGCCGTTCGATCTTGAACAAGCGCCCACACTTGCCGAGTCCGACTGTCCATACCAGGGGCTGTCCAGTTTCGATGAAGGTAGCCATGCCTTTTTCTATGGTCGCGAGGCGCTGGTCGAGGAAATGATTACCAGGCTGCGCGCCGGCGAGCGCATGTTGTTTGTCCTCGGCGCTTCCGGCTGTGGAAAATCTTCTTTGGTGCGCGCCGGGCTGATACCGACGCTCAGGCAGGGAGGTCTAGGAGACAGCAAGGATTGGCGTTACGTCACCTTGATTCCCGGCGCAACTCCTGTTGAAAGCCTGCGGCTTGCACTGCGCACAGGAAGCAATACGCAACTCAGCCATTGCCGTGTCGGCCCACAACGGCGCAGATGTAGCGCTGCTGCCGCCGCTCGAACCAGTGCACACAACGCTGATCGTCGTCGACCAGTTTGAAGAGGTCTTCACCCTCAACTCTCAGGAAGAGAGAGAGGAGTTTGCTGAGCAATTGGTTGCGCTCAGTGAATCCGAATCTGGCCGGTATTTTGTGATCTTGACGATGCGCACTGATCACTTCGTTGACAAAATGGCCCGCCTGAACAGGCTATACGACCGCTTCTGCGCTGCAACCCGTATCGATGTGCAGGCAATGGGGATCAAGGAGCTGGAGTCGGCTATCCTCAAACCGGCCCAAAAGATTATGCTGAAGTTCGAGGACGGTATCGTCGACGACATGATCAGCAAGATCCTGGGTGAAGGTGCCGGGCTGCCGCTGTTACAGTTCACGCTCTTGCAGCTATGGAAACACCGAGAGCGCAACCGGATCACCTGGAAGGCATACAAAGAAGTGGGCGACCCGCTGATTGCACTCGAGCGCAGCGCCGAGCGCTGCTACCAACACAGCATCGGCGAAAACCAGACGGCATAATGAGTACGGCGCGCACGAGGGTAATCCCGCGCACACCCGTGTTCATGAGCAGCGCAATCCCCATGCCCAGCCAGAACTGTAGCGCGGTTCCCAATACAGAGAGGACAATGGTGTTGCGCAACGAATCGACGAAAGGTGTGGCGGTGAAGACCAACTCAAAGTTTTTCAGCCCGACAAATTGCAACGGAACTGGACTGCTCTGCAAATTCCAGAAGTAGAAGCTGTTCGATTTGAAGTGCCGGTGCGTCTAGATGACCAATGAAACAGGTTCACCCTTCTGTGCAGAATGAATAATGGCCTGTACCACTTCAACCTGGCGTAGACCGTCGAGGTGGGTAGGCAGCGTGCCCCAGCCCTGCCAATTGGAAGGCGTCAGCGTCTCTTCTGCAATGGAGGCCAACATGCGCGGGATCAACATCATCCCATTTGAATTGTCCGGGCCAAGATGCTCCAATGAAAAGTTAACGGTGGACTGATCGAACTCGTCCGTCCGTGTGTGATAGTGTTGGGCTGAGCGGACGATAACGCCTCGTCCACCCAGGGCTTCCTGATGCTGTTGCAGCGATTGCGACGTCGCCTGACTGCCGGAGAAGTTGGCGCGCCAGCTCTTCTGCACGCCGAAGCCAGGTAGTTTGTTGTAGATGACCGTTCCATCTACCCCGGTGATGCTGGTGTAGAACTCCACAATCTGATCCATGTGCTTGATCCACTCGGCTTTGACGCGTACTTTGAGTCCGCTGTCGAAGGTGAGGAAGGCATCGTAGAGATCCGGCGTGTACCCCAATACAACTTCTTGCGAGAAAGCATAGACATCCGTAACGCGCGCCGGCGCGAATGTCCACAGCAGCAGATCGACGACATGACTGAGCAAGAAGTGCGCCGTAGAGGAGCCGCCTGCAAATTCCTTGCTGCGGCTACCCCAAAGATTTCGCGGCACGCTGATGTTGTCATCCAGGCGCGATTCAGCATAGACCGGGCGTCCAATCAACTGCTGCTGGACGACGTAATAAGTGGCCAAATCCAGGGGCATCGCTCGGTTGGCATAATTGATAAATAGGCGAGTCTTCTGTTGTTCCACAGCATCAAAGATAGTGCGCGCGTCTGTCAGGGTTGTGGCCAGCGGCTTTTCTTCAATAATGTTGGGCACCCCTGCCTGAATTGCGGCCATCACCGGCGCTCGGTGCAGATGATCCGGCGTCGCCACCACCACCAAATCAAGCGACTGCCCTCGGAGCATCTCATCCAAATCGGTGTAGGTGGCTGCACCTGTGGTGGCAGCAAACTCACCCAGCACCTGTGGGCGGACATCACACAGTGCAACCAACTGCACATCGGGATGGGGTAGGAGCGTTTCGACATATTGGCGGCCAAGAATGCCAAGCCCCACAATACCAGTCTTAAGTTTCGGCGACATGGATAGCTCTTTCCTGAAAGGTGGATGTCAATTAAAGACTGGCCTGCGCTATTGGCGAATCAATTCTGATCAAACCATTAACGCAGCCATGAAACTGCATCGCTTGGATGGGTGTGCTCAGAGGGCAATGGCATGCTGCCGATTGAGCGTCAGCCCCAGTTCCCGTGAGAGCAAGAGCGCAGCCGCACCCAGGATCACAGCATCAGATCCATGTTCGGCGACGGCGAGCGTAGTCTGTTTCACCAGGTTAGGGATGGCCAATGTCGGCAGCTTGGCGCGGATCTGCTGTAGCCAGGGTTCGCCGAACTGGGTGACACTGCCCACAAAGAGAATGCGTTGCACATTCAACACCGCGACAATAGAGGTCAACGCCTGCGCCAGGTATTCAGCACTCTCTTCAGCAATCTGATGTGCCAATGGATCACCCTGTCGATGCGCAGCCAACACCGCGTCAAGACTGGGATCGCTTTCCTGGAATAATTTCTGTGCAAGCAATGACGTTGGATTTTCTTGCGCCAGCATCAGCGCGCGTTTCACAATTGCCCGAGAACTTACCAACGTTTCCAAACAGCCCCGGTTACCACAACGGCACAATTCCCCATTCGGCTTGAGGACAATATGCCCGATTTCACCAGCCCCAAATCCATCACCAAAGTAGAGTTGACCATTTAAGATCAACCCAGCGCCCACATCCTGGCCCACCCGCACAACCGCCAGGTTCGCCAGATCGCTGCGGTTCCCGAAGATATACTCAGCCAACGCCGCCAACTGGCTGGCATTGGCAAGATGGACCGGCAGATTCCAGCGCTTGTGTAGAATGTTACCCAGCGGCAACGCATTCCAGTCGAAGAAGACTGAACGCCGAATAACACCGTTGTGTGTGTCGATGATGCCAGGGCCGGCAATGCCAATGCCCAGGAAAGGGCGGGACGAGTGATTGCTCAAGTCATCAATCAACTGGTGAATTAGGTCAACTGCCTCGTATCCACGCTCATTCTCAATCTGCACCGTCTTGCTATAGACAAACTCCCCATTCAGGTTGACGATTGCCCCGCGGAATTCGTGAACAGCCAGGCGTATTGTAAGAATGTGTTGCGCGTCGGCGGCAACGCCTAAGAGAACAGGACGTCGTCCTCGGCGTCCTGTCGATGGGGATTCATCCTCGCTTTCAACGACCAAATCCTCCGCCATCAGTTCCGATACAATTTCCGAAACGGAAACAGGAGTCAGATCGGTATAGCGCGCAATCTCGGCTCGGCTGATCTGCCGGTGATCAAAAATTGTGCGCAGCACCAACTGTTTGTTAAACAGACGAGTCTGCTGATGGGTCGCCTTTGCACGGTGACTCATTGAGAACCTTTTAATTAATTAAGTAAATTAACAAAATGGGAGCGGTTCAAAGAATATCAGGATTGACAGCGGTTGTCAATCCTGGAATTTTTCTCTGTGCACTTGTACTTCTGTAGAATCCTGACAGGGGCTGACGAGAAGGATTTTCACCCCATGTTCATTCTGGTCAGACGAGAAGGTGCGTGATACAACATAGGCAACTGAATTGCCGACGATGTCCCAACAGATTGCGAGATGATGTATGCACCGAATACCTTTTGCCGACATGCAACAGATCTTCCAGCAGATCCTGGCGTCCCACGGCTTCACCGCCGATAGAGCAGCGACCTGTGCCCGCATCTTTGCTGAAAGCAGCCTGGACGGCGTCTATTCACACGGGGTCAACCGCTTCGGCGGCTTTGTGGATTTTGTGCGGCGGGGCTACGTTAAGGTGAACGCAGAGCCTATCCTCCGCCAATCTCTGGGCGCGCTGGAGCAGTGGGATGGTCAGCTTGGGCCAGGACCGCTGAACGCCCTGTTCGCCACCGAGCGTGCGATGGCGTTGGCCCAGCAGCA
>WGMT01000001.1 GCA_016124945.1 bacterium
GTAAACATCCTTCTCTGAACTCCTGTCAATCCGTGAAATCCGTGTCCAATTCTCTCCTCTGCCCTTTGCGTTCTTTGCGCCTTTGCGGTAAACATCCTTCTCTGAACTCCTGTCAATCCGTGAAATCCGTGTCCAAATCATCCGCTCAATCCGCGTTCTATCTTCCCTAATTTGTAAGGAATCGATTTCATGAATTCGTTCGGTAAGTGGTTTCTCAGCATCGGCGGCGTGGTGGTGGCTGCGGCCGCGGTTTTCGCCGTCCTCAACCGCGAGGACCTGACCTTCTACTGGAATCTGTGGCAGGCGTCCCGCGCGGGGACGCAGTTCTACGAAAGCTACGAGCACATCGGTCGCGACATTGCCTACCATGCCGGCAGCGACGAACGGCTCGACGTCTACAGCCCCTCCACAGGGAACAACCACCCCGTGCTCATCTTCATCCACGGCGGCGGGTGGGACTCGTACAATAAATTGCTCTTTACGCCGGTAGCGATGAAGCTGCTGCCCCACGACCTGGTGGTGGTGATCCCCAACTACACGCTCTACCCCGACGCAGGATACGCCGAGATGACGGATCAGGTGGCGGCAGCCGTGGCGTGGACCGTCAACAACATCGCCGACTACGGCGGTGACCCGGATCGGATCGTCCTGTCGGGCCATTCGGCGGGCGGTCACCTGGCCGGGCTGGTGGCGATGGACGAACGCTGGCTGGCCGCCTACGATCTCACGCTCGCTGCGCTCTGCCGTTTTATCGGCCTCAGCGGCGTCTACGACGTCAAAGCGCAGATGGCGTTCGAGCGGGCCAAAGAGAGCACCGCGCCGGTGATGACAGCCGTCATGGGCGGCGAGGACAACTTCACAGCGGCGTCGCCCGTCACCTATGTCACCGCGGACAGGCCGCCCGTACACCTGATCCACGGCGACGCCGACACCACCGTGCCGATTTCCATTAGTCAGGAATTCGCCACAGTCCTCGCCGCGGCCGGTATCCCCAACGAACTAATCGTCTATCCCGGCAAAGGACACACCGACTTCCTTTTCGAAGCGCTCACCGACGCCGATGCCCCGATTGTCCCCGACATAGTGGCGTTCGTACAGAGCTGCGCTCAATAGAACGCGGATTGAGCGGATTGGGCAGATCTCAGCGGATTTCAGAAAAAATCCGCTCAAATCCGCCCGATCCGCTCAATCCGCGTTCTATGTTACGATAGGGGCAATGCTTTTACTCAAATCCACAAGGAGACTCCCATGCCGGACAACGGCGTCACATGGATCGAAGAGGAGCTGGTGCGCCTGAAAGAAGCCGGCCTCTATACCAACATCCGCACCATCGATTCCCCGATGGATGCCTGGGTGACCATCGACGGGCGTAAGTTACTCAATTTCTGCGCCAACAACTACCTCGGTCTCGCCAACCACCCCCGTCTGCGTGAAGCGGCCAAACAGGCCATCGACCGCTTCGGCATCGGCCCCGGCGCAGTACGCACCATCGCGGGGACAATGTCCTTGCACGTGGAATTGGAGCAGCGGCTGGCCGAATTCAAGAAGGCCGAAGCCTGCATCACCTTCCAGAGTGGCTTCACCGCCAACCTCGCCACTGTCCCCGCGCTGGTGGGGCGCGATGACTTCATCTTCTCCGACGAACTCAACCACGCCAGCATCATCGACGCCTGTCGCCTCAGTCGGGCCACGGTGATCCGCTACGCCCACGCCGATATGACCGATCTGCGCCGTCAGCTCGAAGCCTGCCCCCCAACCGGCCGCAAATTGATCATCACCGACGGCGTTTTCAGCATGGACGGCGACATCGCCCCCCTCGACGAAGTAGTGGCGCTGGCCGAGGAATTTGGCTGCCTGACCATGGTCGACGACGCCCACGGTGAGGGTGTCCTCGGCAAAGGAGGCCGCGGCATCGTGGATCACTTCGATCTGCATGGCCGCGTGGACGTGGAGATCGGCACCATGAGCAAAGCCTTCGGCGTTGTGGGCGGGTTGGTGGCCGGCCGCGCCGTGATCGTGGAATGGCTACGTCAGCGCGGACGTCCCTTCCTCTTCTCTAGCGCCATGACCGTCCCCGATGTGGCGGCGTGCATCGAAGCCACCGCCATGCTGCAAGAATCGGAGGAGCGGGTGGAACGTCTTTGGGCTAATGCCGCCTTTGTGAAAGACACAATGCAAAAGCTCGGCTTCGACATCGGTCACAGCCAGACGCCCATCGTCCCCGTGATGTTGGGCGAAGCGCCACTGGCCCAGCAATTCAGCCGTCGCCTCTTCGAGGAAGGCGTCTTCGCCGGCGCCATCGGCTTCCCCACCGTGCCGCAGGGGAAAGCGCGCATCCGCGTCATGAACTCGGCGGCGCACAGCAAGGGGGATCTTGAAGAGGGATTGGCGGCGTTTGAGAAGATTGGAAGGGAACTGAAGATAATTTTCGATTGACGATTTACGATTTCCCGTTGAATTTGTGACACTCGCATTGGGAATATTACGATTTGAGCAGCGTTGCTCAGAGCGAAACATGCCAATGATCATTCACGTCCTCAACCAGAAATCGTAAATCGTCAATCGTAAATCGTAAATCAAAAAAGGGGGTTTCTTTGCGCAAACACGTTATCCTCATCACCGGCGCCAGCGGCGAAGTGGGCCACGCCCTGATCCGCCGCCTGGCCGAGGACGGCAACAATCGGCTATTGACGATGGATCTGCACGCCCTGCCCGAGGACATTCGGCCCCTCACCACCCATGTACAGGGGGATGTCCTCGACAGTGGGCTGTTTGGGCGACTGGTCAGCGAGTACGAGATCGACACCATCTTTCACCTGGCGGCGTTGCTGTCGACGCGCAGTGAATTCACGCCCGAGATGGCGCATCAGGTCAACGTGGAAGGGACGCTCAGCCTGCTCAAGCTGGCGGCGGAACAGTCGCAGTGGCGCAGTCGGCCCATTCAGTTCCTCTTTCCTAGCTCCATTGCCATCTACGGCATGCCCGATCTGGAAAGCAAGAACCTCTACAACCGCGTGCGCGAATGGGAATGGAACCAGCCGCGCACCATGTACGGCTGCAACAAGGTCTACGGCGAAATGCTGGGGACCTATTTCAGCAAGCACTACCGTCAACTGGCGACGGAACAGCCGGTGAACATCGACTTCCGCTGTGTGCGCTTTCCTGGGTTGATCAGCGCATACACACTGCCCAGCGGCGGCACCAGCGACTTCGGCCCAGAGATGATCCACGCCGCCGCCCAAGGACAGCCCTACGCCTGCTTCGTGCGCGAGGACGCCCGCATCCCCTTCATGACCATGCCCGACGCCGTGGACGCGCTGTTGGCGCTGTCCGCTGCGCCGCGCGAAAAACTGACACGCCTGATCTACAACGTCACCAGCTTCAGCCTCAGCGCCGGGGAGATTCGCAATCGTGTCCTCACCGACTTCCCCAATGCCCATGTCACCTTCGAGCCGGATCTGAAGCGGCAGGCCATCATCGACAGTTGGCCCGCCGACCTCGACGATTCCGTAGCCCGCCGCGATTGGGGCTGGCATCCACGTTATGGCGTCGACGCAGCCTTCGACGACTATCTAATTCCGAATATTCGGGAGCGGTACCGGAAAACGTGATACGTGATTCGTGATCCGTGGGTTGAGGATGTGATCTCTGGATTGAAAACGGTTATTGTGTGCAGTAGTGCGTAGACAATATCATTGAGCCTAGCGACTTCACGGATTACGCGCTACTTAACCCCGATCCTTCCCAATCCGGAAATCAGCAACTCAACCCACGGATCACGAATCACGCATCACGAATCACGAATCACGAATCACGCCCCATCTTGACCCAATCTCGCTCGACACACTACAATCCCCTCATGAACCGCCACCTGACCAAGCTCTTTTCGCATTCGATCCTGCCCGAAACGCTGATCCTGGCGGTGGCGGCGGTGATCCGTTTCTGGCGGCTCGACTACCACAGCCTCTGGTTCGACGAAGCCGTCAGCCTGATCTGGGCCGGCGCAGACGCTGCCTACACTTGGGACGTCACCTTCGCCCTCATCGAAGAAAAGCACCCGCCCGCCTACTACCTCACGCTGCACTACTGGCAAAACTTCCTCGATCTCTTCGGCCTCGGCCAAAACGACATCGCCCTGCGCGCCCTTGGCAGCCTGTTCGGCGTGCTCACCGTCCTCGGTGTGTTGCTCCTCGTCACCCGCCTCAGTGGACGCCGTGTCGCCCTGCTCGCCGGTCTCCTCGTCGCCCTCAGCCCCGCCCTCGTCTGGTACAGCCAGGAACTACGCATGTTCCAGCCCTCGGTGACAGGGATCGTGTGGGGGATTTACTTTTTAGCAGTTGGCAGTTGGCCGTTAGCCGTGAGCGGAGACGACGACCGACGACCGACGACCGACGACAATCCACGCACTACGCACTACGCACTATGCACCCCCCAACACAAATCACGAATCACGAATCACGCATTACGCATCACGCACTACGCATTAGCCGTTTTGTCCCTCACCTACGCCCTCTACAGCTACCTCTTCGCCGCCTTCGCCATGCCCGGCATCGGCCTGGGGCTGCTGATTTTGTGTTGGCGCAACGGACGGCTGCGCTGGCGGCCCTTCCTTCAAGGCGTGACAGCGCTGGCCATCACCACGGCGCTCTTTCTGCCCCTGGCGCGCAACGCATGGCTCGTTAACACCGATCAAAGCCCGCCGGGTCAACTGTTTGGCGGCTTTCTGCCCTATCTGTGGCGTCAATTACGCACGTTCACGGTTTGGCAGGTGGAATGGCCGGATCTTGCCGTGACGGGGATCTTGGTTCTCTTTGCCCTGTTGGCGGGGTGGGGCATCTTACGACCGGCCACAGATCGCCGTCGCGCCGACACCCGCCTACTTTTGACCGTGTGGATCGCGCTGCCGTTGCTCGTGGCCGGTGTGATGCAGGCCACCAACGCCAATGTGCTCAAGGAAGATCGCTACTTCCTCTTTGTGGGGCCGTTTGTGCTGTGGGCCGTGGCGCAAGGAGCCGTCTCCCTGGCCGAGAAATGGCCGCGCCTTGGCTGGTCCGCCGCGGGGATCGCAGTGCTGGCGCTGGCCCTCGCCCTGCCCTCCTTGTGGACGCCACGCCTCTTCCGAGAAAACTGGCGCGCCGCCGCCAACACCATCGCCGACTACCAGGACGCAAGCCCCTCTCTGCCCGCAGCCGGCATCATCCACGCCGACTATCTCTTCCGCAGCCTCGACTGGTATCTACATCGCCGCTACAGCTTTGAGCAGTTACCCGTCTACCAAATTTTCAACGGCCCCATCGCCGCAGCGGACATGGAGATCGTCGGCCCACGCCTGGCCGGCATCGAAGGCACCGGCGCGCACACGTTGTGGCTCGTGCAAAGTCACCTCGAAGGCATCGACGACGACCGCCGTCTACAAGGCTGGCTCGACGCCCACTACCCACTCATCACCGATCAGTTCCCCACGGGCATTCAGCTTACCGGCTACGCCCTGCGCAGCGAGTACGACACGTTGCCCGAACTCAGCAATAACGCCCGCTACCCCAATGTCCAGGTTGCAGACGGGCTTACTCTGGCGGCATGCGAAATCATCACACCGGTCGTCGCTGCGCGCGACGAAATCATGCACCCACCCAGTGGATGGGTCCACGTGCGCATGTGGTGGCAGCCGACTGCCGCGTTGAGCGAAGACTACACCAGCCTCATCCAGGTGATCGGCGAACAGGGTGCTTGGGGCGAAGAACTCCAACGCCCCAACGAGCCGTTGCGCCACCACCCCACCACGGCATGGACACCGGGCCTCTACTACCGCGACGAAGCGGACGTGAACCTGAACCCGTCCACGTCGATGGGGCGTTATCCCGTTTATGTCTCAGTGCAAAACGCAGAGGGGACGATCTCGGAAGGGCGCGTCTTGTGTGGGGAGGTGGAGATTAGAGATTAGGGATTAGGGACTGGGGATCGGGGACCAGGGATCGGGTAGAGATTCTGAATTCTATCGGGGAGGCTGAACTTGAAGAGCAGATGATGAGATGATGATTCGTTCCTCTTCTCCCATCATCTCATCATCACGGTGGGGTGTACAAAGCCAACAGCCCCATTCCCAAGCTATACTCTTTACCCAGTCCCTAGTCCCCAGTCCCGAGTCCCCAGTCCCCAGTCCCCAGTCCCCACTTCCGGACACGTCAAATACCGGTATACCAGGTCGTGAGCCAGCGAACGCCAGTACCCCCAGCGGCGACGCGTGCCGCTCAGGCTGCGCAGGGCCAGGGCCACGTGTCCCAGGTGTTCGGGGGCCACGAATTGGTAACCGGCGATTTCGTCGGTGTCGGTGGCGTGGAGTTCGGCGGTGTGGCTTTCGAGGTAAAAGATGTAGCTGCTGAACGATGCGGTGTCACCGCGGCGGTGGAAGCGACAGGTGAAAAGACCGACAAAGCGGCGCACACTTACCGTCTGCCCTGTTTCTTCTTCAACTTCACGCAGAAGTGCGTCTTCCACCGGTTCCTGGGGATGAATCCCGCCGGAGGGCAGGCGGTAGATGTGCTCTTCGTATTGGGGCTTGGTGTGTAAAAGAATGGCACCGTTGGGCTGGCGAATGGCAAAGACAACTTCGCCGCGCCGATCCGGCACCGCGCGCCAACGCTGTTGACGCAGATGTACGTCGGCGACGATGTCATAGGTGCGGCACAGCGGTTGACCATAGCGCGCCGCCAGCGCGTGGACTTCGTCCTGGTCAACCGCGGTGAACGACGGATCAATCTCTGTCGTCATGTACGTTTCCAATGGTCTCCTCCTCGGGGGGTGGGGGGGTGGACTTGGTTACGATTGGTTGTAGGATGGGTTCCGACCGCCGATCTTGGGAAGGCTTTCACAGCGAATTCTTGCGGTCGGAACCCACCCTACTGGTTATTCAATGTCAGTAAATTAAGCGACCGACACTCGAATGTCCGCGGAGTGAGCACGCCCTCGTGCGGGGCCACACAGGAAGAGCCGCACGAGGGCGTGCTCACTCCGCGCTTAACTTAATGACATTGACTGGTTACTTCTCAATACAGCCGCTCCTTATCCAGCACATTGCGTAGCGGTTCGCCGGCAAGGTAGCGGTGCAGGTTGTCGCAGAAAAGATCAACGATACGCTCATTTTCGCGCACCGCTGTACTGGCCGAATGTGGGCTGATTAACACGTTGGGCATCTCCCACAGCGGACTCTCGGCGGGCAACGGCTCCACGGCGAAGACGTCCAACGCAGCGCCGCCCAGGTGACCGGAACGTAGCGCCGCAATCATGGCCTCTTCGTCAATGACGGTGCCGCGGGCGATGTTGATGAGCACCGCGCCCGGCTTCATCGCCGCCAGTGCCGCAGCGTCGATCAGCCCCGTCGTCTCAGCAGTATGGGGGACGATGAGCACCACAAAGTCAGCTTCGGCGAGCATGGCGTGTAGATCCGTCCACGCGTAAAGTGCATCAGCATGCAAACTCTGCGGATCGATGCCTTCGGGGCGGCGTTTGGTGCCGATGACGCGCATCCCCACGGCGCGGGCCAGCCGCGCCACTTCGCTGCCCACCCGGCCCAGCCCCACCACAGCCAACGTCTGATCCCGCAGTTCACCGGAACAGTAGCGCGCCCAGTGTTTGCGTTCCTTTTCGGCCGCCAGGTGAAAGGCAAGCTTGGTGAACATGAGCATCGACATCAAACAATATTCGGCCAGTGGAATCGCATGGACGCCGCTGGCGGTGGTGAAGACAATGTCGGTGTCGGCCAAACCAGATTGTTTGACAAGTTGACCGATCCCCGCGCTGGTGGCTTGCAGCCACTTGAGGTTGGGGGCAAGTTGGGCCAGTTGATTGACGGTGCCGCGGTCGAAGTCGAACATGATATCGGCCTGGGCCAGCAGCGCGTGCCAGCGTTGGCGCTGTTCCGGCGTGCGTTCGATGGGCGATGTGTGATCGGCGATAAAGCGTGGCGCGCCGATCAGGTCGGGTTCATAGAGGACGCGTATCCGCGCATCCACCGCTTCGACACGCGCCACCAGTTCGGGTTCGAGATATGATCCAATCAGCAGATTCAGGGGAGTGGACATTGCCTAAGCCACCCCCAACGTGAGCACAGCCAGCGCGATCTGCATCTTGGTGCGGAAGATCAGATTGTCGATTTCAAAGTACTCGTCTACGCCGTGGACGCCGGTGCGCACGGTGTTCGAGCCTGGCAGCAGCGGCGAAAAACCGTAGGTCTCCGTCCCCAGAGGACGCACTTCGCGCGAGTCGGTAAAGCCTACCGTCAGCCCCGGCAGCCAGTGGATGGCATCGTCGCCTACCGTCAAGGAGGTGGCCTGCTGGATCTTCTGCACAAATTCGCTGTCGTAGGGTGAGGCGTTGGCTGTAGCGGTGACGTCGAGTTTGAGGCTGACGCCGTCGATGCCTTCGGCCAGTTTGGTCAACTCGGCGCGCACGTATGCTTCGTCCTGGTGCGGCAGGGTGCGAATGTCACAGGTGAGGACGGCTGTGGCAGGGATGCTGTTGGATTTGATGCCCGCTGTGACCATCGTCGGCGCAACGGACATGCGTGAGAGCGCCAGCAGCGAACGACCAACCGACGGATTCCGCTCGCGCAGTTCGGCGAGGACGGTATCGAGGTTGTCCACCGTCACTTCGTCTTCGACGCCGAAAAGCTGCAAGTTCTGGAAGATGGGCAGGCTCAGATCGACTTCGGGTTCATAGTGGCGGATGCGTTCCAGCAGTTGAGAGAGTTTGTAGAGCGCGTTGTCGGCGAACCACGGGCCTGCGCCGTGACCACTGCGTCCACTACAGGTGAAGCGTGCTTCCAGCCGTCCTTTTTCGCCGATGCAGATCATGTAGGCCGTACCGCCATCGGTGGATAGGGGCGAGCCGCCCCCCTCGTTGATCGCATAGTCCGTCCCCACCAAATCAGGACGGTTGCGCGCCAGCCAGCCAATGCCGTAGCGACCACCGGCCTCTTCGTCCGCTGCGGCGAGGAAGCGCAGTTCGCCGCGCAGTTGCACGCCGGCACGCTTGAGCAAAGCCAACGCCAGCGCGCCGGTGGAAGCCAGGGATTTGGCGTCGTCGCTGCCACGTCCCCAAATCTTGCCGTCGACAATGTCCGCGCCGAAGGGGGGATGGCTCCACACGGTTGCGTCTTCCACCGGCACCACGTCGACATGGGACATGAGCAGGAGCGACTTGCCGCTGCTGTCGCCGATTTTGGCGACGAGATTGCCCCGGGTAGGGGCCGATTCCACGGTGGTGGATTCAATGCCTTGCTTCTCAAAATAGTCAGCCAGGACACGGCAGGCTTCGACTTCGTTGCCGCTTTCGGCAGCGCCGGTATTGACGGTGGCGCACCGTACCAGCGCCTGATGCAGGCCAATCAGTTCGTCGGCCTGTTGATCGACCAGATCAAATAGTGTTTGCAACAGTGGATTGGTGGGCATGGGCTCTGTCCTCGACGAGTGGTGGCAGGTGAAACGACGACACAGGTGAAACGATTTTGGCAGAGGATTCCAGGTGACGGGAGCGATTATACCATCGGCTTGCATCTCTGGTATACTCGCAGGGTGGTAGTTAGCCGTTAGCAGTTGGCCGTTGGCAGTTAGCTGTATAGTCGCAGGGAGTTTCTTCTGTCGTGCGCTGTACTCAACGGCGTCGTCCGTCGTCCGTCGTCTGCTGTCTTCAACGACAGCGCCCATCTCCACCAGGTATTCGCTCTATGACCAAGCAGTTGGCAATTGTCTTTTTTTGTCTTTTGCTCTTGACGGCATGTGGCGGCGCGGAGTCCACCCCGACGCCTGCGCCGGCTCCACCCACATTGACGCCCCGGCCGATCCTGCCTACGGCGACGCCCACAAACACGCCGCTGCCCACCAGCACGCCGACACCGATGGTGAGTCCGCTCCAGAGCGTGCTGCCCACGCCGTCGCCGGTGGCCGAAATTCCCGTCTACGGATACGAAGTGATCGAGGAATATCCCCACGATCCCAACGCCTTCACCCAGGGGCTGATCCTTGTGGACGGTGTCCTCTACGAAGGCACAGGCCGCCGCGGACAGTCCACCCTGCGCCGCGTGGACCTGGAAAGCGGCGAGGTGTTGCAGGGTGTGCGCCTGCCCGATCAATTCTTCGGCGAAGGCATTACCCTTTTCAACGACCGCATCTACCAGTTGACGTGGACGTCGAACACCGGTTTCATCTTTGATCCCGAAAGTTTCGACCTGATCCGTACCTTCACCTATCCCACCGAAGGCTGGGGGCTGACCCACAACGGCGAGCAGTTGATCATGAGCGACGGCACCGAGAATCTCTACTTCCTCGATCCCGAAACGCTGGAACGCACAGATCAGGTGACAGTGACAGCCAACGGCGCGCCCGTCAACATGCTCAACGAACTGGAATACATCGACGGATTGGTTTACGCCAACATCTGGCAGACCGACCGCATCGCCAAAATTGATCCATCAACAGGCGAAGTGACGGCCTGGATCGACATGACCGGCCTCTTCCCAGCCGAAAACCGCACCGATCCCCAAGCAGTGCTCAACGGCATCGCCTACGACACAGAGACCGACCGGCTCTACGTCACCGGCAAGCTGTGGCCGTCACTTTTCTGGGTTGAAATGATTCCGCCGAGCAGCACAGAGTAGCGTGGAGAGGATCGTCCATGTCCTACCGCCCCCCCGACGAATTCGATGTGCGTGGCGACGACACCTGGTCGATCTCCACGCCGCCGACGCCCGCCGCGGTACAGGCCGAAGTCGGTGTGCGCTGGGTCAAGGTGACGTGGCAGCCGCCGCAAAACACACCCGACGCGCCCGTGGCCGACTATTTGCTGGCGGTGTCGCCCGGTAGCCAGACTATCCGCTTTGACGCCGAAACCACCGAGACGGTGCTCATCGCTCTGGCTCCGGCCCAGGAATACGCCGTCTTCGTGGCAGCGCGCAATGCCGTTGGCAGCAGTGGTTGGGTTCCCTCGCCCCCCTTCACCCTCGCCTACGCCGTCGACGCTCCGCCGCAAGGACACGCGCTGATCGACGCCCAACTCTTCGAAGATCTGCTTCTGCTCAACGACGACGCCCTACGCGTCTGGCTCGACAACGTCGATGAAGTTGACCTGGCATTGGCGATCTCGTCGTTGCCGCTGCCGCAAAGACGGCGTGTCATCGGCTGTGTGCGCCAGGCAGAACGAGCAGCGCCGCTGCGCGAACAATTCCTACCGCCGCCGTCCACCGCCATCACCCGCCCCGTCACCGCCCAACCCGTGCCGGTGAAGCCGATGCCCAATCCACAGCCGGTGATGCCTCGGCCCGAAATCGTCATCGAAGTGCCACCGCCACGCCGACGTTCAAGTTTTTGGTGGATTGCGCTACCTACCGTGTTGAGCCTCTTCGTGGTCATGGGGCTGTTGTGGCGTCTAGCCCCCACACAGGACAGTCCGGATCTTGCCGCCACAGTCGCAGCACTCGCCGCCGCCCAAACCGTGGTGCAGCCAACGCCATCTCCTGCCGTCACCCCCACCGCAGCGACGGCGCTTGCACCCACGCCCACGCCACCCGCGCTCACCTCTTTGTCCACCAACACAAACTTGCCCACGCAGCCCGCCGTACCAGTGCCCGCCGACGCCCCTGTGCTGGCCCAACCCGCCGTGGATCTGGTCAACGTGCGCAGCGGCCCCGACGAAACGTACGACGTGCGCGGGCTGATCCCCGCCGGCGAAGAGGTCACCTTGCTGGGGCGCAGCGAAGACGGCAGTTGGCTCTACGTCCTGTTCGACAACGTGGAAGGCTGGGTCGCCTCGTGGTTGCTCACCCAACCTGACAATGCCGAACTTGCGGTACGCCCAACGCCACCGCTGCCCACGGCAACACCCGCCCAAGAGATCGTCTCTAGCCAAGAGAGCATCACTGCCCCATCAGACGATGTGGCGATCATCGACACACCAACGGCAGCGCCGTCTCCATCATCATCCACGGTGACACAAGAAAACACCGCCGCAAACGTTCCCGGCGCAGACGTCCCCACCGCTGAGGCGTCGACGGCGTCTCCCTGCCTCACCGGCGGCGAATTCTGGCTGATCCACCCCGTGGAGATCGGCGTTCACAATCAGGTCTCCTTCCGTTGGGGCTTCAATGCGCCGCTACCCGACGGCTGCGGCTTCGAAGTGCGCATCTGGCGCGATGGCAACATACCCGCAGGTGTCCACGACGCCGTAGCCGACAACCGAAACGGTGTAGTCAAAGTGGTGGGGCCTAGCGAATACGAATTAGACGTCCCATTCCTTAGCAATCTGCCCGCAGTCACCGGTTCGGGCAATTATTGGTGGACGGTGGCGCTGGTGGAGGTGGAACCGTCCTATCGCGATTTTGGGCGGCAGGCCACGCCGAGTGTCTTTTATGTGAATCGGAATTGACGACGGACGACGGACGACCGACAACGGACGACCGACGACCGGTGGGGTCTACGAATGCAGATGTCGATCAAAAAAGCCATCCCTTTGCGGGGGATGGCTTTCCTTTTTACGAAGCCTGGCTTTCCGCCGGAGGCTGTGGACGTTTTGCCTCAGGCTTTTGGGGTCCACTGAGGCGGGTGCGCAGGGTGTTGGCCTGTTTGCGCACCCACGGAATCCGCAAAATCAGCAACAGCCCCAGCAACGCCCCCCACGCCAACGGCTCCCGAATGTCCGACTTCACCAGCCAGACGTAATGGATCACCGCCAGGATCCCCGCTAGGTAGACCAGACGGTGCAGGCTCTTCCAGCGTTTACCCAGCCGTTTCATCCAGCCCTTGGTCGACGTAATCGCCAGCGGCAAGAGGATCAACAACGCCACAAACCCCACCAACGCATAGCGCTTTTCAAAAATGGCCTCGTAGAGCAATCCCCAATTCAGCCCGTAGTCGAGCCAGATAAAGACGAGAAAGTGCCCCATTGTATAGAAGAAGGCATAGAGCCCCAGCCACTTGCGCGCCGGGATCACCTGCCGCAGCCCCAAAATCGAGCTGACCGGCGTCACCGCCAGCGAGAGGATGAGCAACACCAGCGCCGGTTTCCCCGTGCGGAAGGTAATGTCCTGGATGGGGTTGACACTGAGGTTGTTCGTCACATAATCCCACAGCAGCCACGCCGCCGGGAAAAGCGATCCCAAATGTGTTGCCCAAAGGACGGTGTGTTTGGTGAGAAGGTTGGAGAGATTCATGGTAGTTGTCCTCAGAATTGACGACGGACGACAGACGACGGTATCACGTCGACGCACTTGCCGTCGAAATAGTAACTTGTTGGTCATCCGTCGTCTGTCGTCCTCTGCTAGTAGTTTGCCGTCAAATCCATCCCCTCATACAGATACGCCACCTGCTCTTCGTATCCGTTGAACATGAGGGTGGGGCGGCGTCCGGTTTCGCCGATGCGCCGTTCGGATCCCTGCGACCAACGTGGGTGATCCACTTCGGGGTTGACGTTTGCGTAGAAACCGTATTCGTTGCCTGCCGCCGCCATCCACAACGAGGTAGGTTGCTCGGCTACGAGATCGATCTTCACGATGGATTTGATGCTCTTGAATCCATACTTCCACGGCACCACCAGGCGGATCGGCGCGCCGCTTTGGGGCAGCAGATCCCGGCCGTAGAGGCCGGTGGAGATAAGCGTGAGATCGTTCATGGCCTCATCAAGACGTAGACCCTCGACGTAGGGCCACTCGTACCAGTCGCTCTTGAGGCCGGGCATGTGCTCAGGCATGTAAGCCGTCTCAAAGCGGACATACTTTGCCTCGGCAGTCGGTTCCACCGTCTCCAGCAGTTGACGCAATGGAAAGCCCAGCCACGGAATCACCATCGACCATGCCTCGACGCAGCGCAGCCGGTAAATGCGCTCCTCAATGTCATACATCGACTTGAAGTCTTCGACGCTATAGGTGCCTGGGTTATTGACCAGCCCGCCAACCGCCACCGACCAGGGCGACGTCGGCATGTCCTGAGACAGGCGGGCGACAGCCTGCTTGTCGACAGTAAACTCGTAGAAGTTGTTGTAGTTGGTGATCTCCTGGAAGGTGTTGAGGGGATCGCCCAATTCATCGGTGGCTGCGCCGGCAACGGGTTCAGGACCCGTGTCCACAACGGCGGCGCTGTCGCCACTCGGCCCAGCCGGCCCAGCCGGTGATGTCAACGATGGGGCGCAGGCCGCCAGGGCCAATGCACCCACAGCCGATCCTGCGCCCACCATGAACTTGCGGCGGTTCAGAAAGATATGCTCGGGTGTCACTTCGTTTGCCGGAATCTTGGGATAATTGCTTGACATGATTGCCTCCTGGTGGGCACACTTTTCTCAGTTTTCGCATTTTGTGTTTGGGGGTAACCCCAGAACACAACGCCTGTGTTCACAATACTAATCAGTGAATCCTACCATTCAATGACGAAATTCTTATCACTTTCTTAACGATGAGTATGGCGGGATTCCCAGACCATTTCTGTGATATGGTATACTCCTTCGACGGATTCGTAATGCGTAATCCGTAATCCGTAATTGGCATACGAAGATTTCACCATTTGAGAGACTGATGCTCGACGAGTTACGCATTACGAATCACGCATTACTTGAACGTGAATACAACCCAATGAGGATGTGTCTTTCTTTCCGAGGAGATCTATTCCGTGTCGCTTGTACACTTGCATCCGGCAGCGGTTCATTTTCCAATTGCGTTTTTGATTGCCGCCAGTGTGGCGGGTTTGGCCTACATCCACTGGCGGCCCATGGAACAGTTGCGCACCATCACCTGGTGGGGGATGGCGGCGGGCTGGCTCGGCCTGATTGTGGCAATCATCACCGGCCTGATCGCGCAGGGCCCTCTGCCCCCCGATGCGCCCTACCGCAATGTGCTCAACTGGCACACAACCACAGGGCTAATTCTGGGCGTGCTGTATGGGGATGTGCTGTATCGCGGATGGTTGCATAACTCGGGCAAAGGCAAAAGGCAACGGACAAGAGGCAAAAATAATCAAGAGCCACTGGTTGTCACCGAGTTTCTTGCCGAACCCAAACAGAAGTGGCTATTGACCGCCGAACTGGCCGGCGGGGTGATCCTCGTCCTCGTCAGCGGCTGGCTGGGCGGTCAACTGGTCTACATCTGGGGTGTGAATGTAATGAAATGATTGGGGACTGGGGACTAGGGATTGGGGACTGGGATCTCATTGCGCAAGCAGTTTCTTAACGAGATCCCAGTCCCTAGTCCAGTCCCCTACCCCCAGTCCAAAAAAACAGGACAACAAACATGCTAGTACCCCTCTCATGGCTCAAAGAGTACGTTGAACTGACGCTTTCGACGGAAGATCTGGTGGAACGGCTCACGCTGGCCGGGCTGGAAGTCGGCGCAGTGCAGGCGGTGGGCGATTGGTGGGACGCCAAGACCATCGGCGTGGGCCAGGTGGTGGCGGTGAAGCCCCACCCCGACGCTGATCGACTGGTCCTCGTGGACGTGGCCTACGGCGCAGAAGCGCCGCAGACCGTGGTCACCGGCGCGCCGAATTTGTATCAATTCAAAGGACAAAGCCTCGACGCAGGCACATTGCCCGTCCTCAAGGTAGCCTTTGCCCGCAACGGCGCCGTCCTCGTGGACGCGTACAGCGAGGAGACGCCCCGCCCCAAGAAGAAACTCAAGCCGGCCAAGATTCGGGGCGTCCGCTCCGAAGGCATGGTCTGCTCTGAACGGGAGTTGGGGCTGAGCGAGGAACACGACGGCATCATCCTCCTACCCGAGGACGCACCCGTGGGCGCGCCGCTCAGCAATTACCTGGGCGACACCGTCGTCGAAATCGAGTTGACGCCCGACATGGCGCGCTGCCTGAGCATGGCGGGTGTGGCGCGCGAAGTGGCGGCGCTCACCAACGTATCCTTGCACCTGCCCGTCGACGAATGGCAACCTTCGGGCGACGACAACGCCGCGGATTATGTGGAAGTCGCCATCGACAGCCCGGAATATTGTCCGCGCTACACGGCGATTGTCATCCGCGACGTTAAGGTCGGTCCTTCGCCGGCATGGTTACAGGATCGGCTGCGCAAAGCGGGAATGCGCCCTACTAGCAACATTGTGGACATCACCAACTACGTGATGCTCGAATTGGGCCAGCCGCTACACGCCTTCGACTATGATCTGCTGTTGGCGCGCGCCAAAGAAAGTGGACGCGCGATCCCCAAGATCACCGTGCGCACGGCCACACCCGGCGAGCAAATGGAGACCATCGATCACGTCAAGCGCATGCTGGACGATTCGATGCTACTCATTACCGACAGCGGTGGACCCATCGCCATTGCCGGTGTCATGGGTGGGGCTGAGACCGAAGTCCATGATGGCACCGTCAACGTACTTTTAGAATCGGCCACCTTTGAGGGTATCAACAACCGGCGCACCAGCCAGAAGCTCAAACTGCACAGCGAAGCCAGCCACCGCTTCACACGTGGTGTACCGGCAAAACTGAACGACATCGCATCCCGACGCGCCGCTGATCTCATGCGCGCCTACGCCGGTGGACGCATCGTGCCGGGCATCGCCGACGCCTATCCCGTCCCCCAACCCGAGGTGACGGTCTACACAACAGAAAGCGAAGTCCGCCGCCAACTGGGCATGGACGTGAATCTGCCGCAGATCGCACAGTCGCTGCAACGGCTCGACTTCGCGGTGACCGAATTGGCCGACTTGCCTGCCGACCCCGCGCCCACATCCGTCTTCGGGCTGAAGCGGGTGAACGGAGAGCCGGTCCTCGCAGCCAAGGCACCCTGGCATCGGCTGGATATTGCCATCCCCGCCGACCTCACCGAAGAGGTGGCGCGCATCATCGGCTACGACAAAGTGGGCGTGACGCTGCTCGACACCATGTTGCCGCCGCAACGTCGTAACTTTGTGTTGGAGACGGAGGAGCAGATTCGCGACATCATGATCGGTTGCGGTCTCTTCGACACCATCAACTACACGTTGACCAGCATTGAGAATCACGACAAACTGCACGCGTTTGGCGTTGAGAAGCAGGCGCGGCATCCTTTTGTGGAATTGGAGAATCCGCCGTCGGTCGAGCGACGTGTCATGCGGCGGTCACTGCTGGTGAGCGCGATGGAGAACCTTGCCTACAACAGTCGCTATGCACAGCGGTTGGCCTTTTTCGAGATTGGGCGTGTCTACCGTCCTGAAGAAAACGACGGCGTGCTGCCCAAGGAAGATCGCCGCGTTGCCATCGGCCTCAGCGGACCACGCCGCGCCACCAATATCCACCAAGACAGTGACGGCGGCGACGATTTCGACTTCTTCGATGCCAAGGGCA
Source organism: bacterium (assembly GCA_016124945.1). GTDB lineage: Bacteria > Chloroflexota > Anaerolineae > Caldilineales > Caldilineaceae > RI-153. The sequence goes on from WGMT01000001.1 coordinate 17,304, forward strand.
TTGTAGAAACACTGGTGCAGCGTATGGGCTTCCGCCCAAGCGATCTGCGCTTCGTCCCCCAACCCGATACGCCGACCTTCGGGCCGCGCTGTGCACAGATCTTCTTGAAAGAGCAGAGCCTGGGCATTGTAGGCGAAGTGCATCCTCGTGTGCGCGCCAACTTCAACCTGCCCGATCAGCGGGTCTGCCTGGTGGAAATGCACATCGATCCGCTGATCCGCCGCGGCTGGCAGGTGGAGCCGATGCAGCCCATTAGCAGCTACCCGCCAGTTGTCGAAGATCTGGCTTTCGTCGTCGCCGAGGAGGTCACCGTGCGGCGCGTACAGGATGCGATCAAGCAGCACGGCGGCGATCTGCTCGTCGATATCGAACTTTTCGACATCTACCGCGGCCCCGCCGTCAGCGAAGGACACAAATCGCTGGCTTTTCGGGTCACCTACCAGAGCCTTAGCCACGTCCTCAGCGAGAAAGAGGTAACACACTGGCGCGGGCGGATTATCAGCGGCGTCGAAGGGGATCTGGCGGCGAAGTTGCGGGCGTAGCAGAGATGAATAAAGAATGAGGATTGGGTGGAGTTTGGCCCAACGAAAAAAGCCGCCCAACGAACGGGGCGGCTTTTTTGATTCAGACGATCTTAATCAACAAGAACAATGTTCAGCCCGTAGAGCAATGACATCGCCTCGGGCATAGAGAAACGGGCCTGGTCGATCTGGTTCTGAATGGGGACAATCTGGTAGTCGGTCGCGCCTTCGAAGTTGGCTTTGCTGAGGACCGTGTTACGAAACTGGCTCTTGGTGAGGACGGCGCGGCCAAAGTCGGCTTCGGTGAGATCGGCGTCTGAGAAGTCGACATCTTTGACGCTACATTCGACGAATTGGATCTTGTGCAACTTCAGCCCGATGAAAGTGGAATAGTCCAGCGTGCACTTGTGAAAGCCAACCTGTGCCTGACGCGTAAAATCAGGCCAATCTGCCATCGTCCAATTAACGCCGACAAGCAGGGATCGCTCAAATTGGGTGTCGCGAAATGAGCTATTGGCCAGGGACGCCAGGCTCAAGTCACAATCAGCAAAGGTGCAATCGTTGAACTTGCAGTGGACAAACTTCGTCTCACGAAAAGAACAGCGAGTAAAGGTGCAGTCGTAAAATTCTCGGCCCCGAATCTCCTCGCCATCGGCAGCCAGATGGCTCAATTCTACCTCATTAAACTCCCGCTGCCCCCCCAAAGTCTTAATGCCCATCATCTCACCATCCCATCATCGTTCTACCCCACCAACACCCCGATCACCCCAGTCCACCCGCCACCCATTCATCATTCTTCATTCATAACTTCTCCACAGGCCCACTCTTCTTCACCCGAAAGTGATCCAGATCGTTCGCCACATAGGTTTCGGGGAAGATGGCCTGCGCTTCGGCGAGGACATCGTGGGTGCGGTAGCGGCGGCTAAGGTGATGGAGCACCAGCGTTTTGACGCCGGCGTTGCGCGCCAGGCGGGCGGCGGCCTTGGCGGTGATGTGTCCATGCGCGTCGGCCAGGGCGGCGTCGGCGTCGAGATAGGTGGCCTCAATCGCGAGCAGATCGGCACCTTCCACCGCTTTGTGCAGTGGCCCCGTCCGGGCAACGTCGCCCACAAAGCACAGTTTCGCCCCGCGCACCGGATCGCCCAACACGTCTTCGGGTTGGATCGTGCGTCCATCGTCGAGTGTCACTGCTTGCCCGGCAATGAGATCACGGCGCACAGGTCCTTGGGGGATGCCCAGCACTTCGGCCTTCTCGTTCAAAAATGGACGGCGTGTCTGTTCCTCAAAGGTGAAGCCGAAACAGCCCGATCCGCGATGGGTGACGGGGAAGGCCGTCAACGTGAAACTGCTGCCCTCGAAGAGCAGCCCCGCTTCGATCACGTTCAAACTCACGCCTGCGTTGGGGATCTGCCCCGGCCCGAAGACGACTTCCATCAGGGCGTGGACACGCGCCATCGCCGATTCGCCGCCGTAGATATTCAACTCGTCCAGCGCTTCCCAACGGCCAAGCGTGCTGGCGAGGCCACCCAGGCCGAGGATGTGATCGAGGTGCCCGTGAGTGAGCAGGATCTTGTCGAGGCGACGGAAGCCCAATCCACTGCGCAGAATCTGGCGCTGCGTGCCTTCGCCACAGTCGATCATAAAGCGATGTTCCTGCGCCATCACTAGTGCAGAAGAAAGCCCACGCTGCGCCGACGGCGCGGAAGCCGATGTTCCGAAAAAGACAACTTCAAACACGAGATCCTCGTTCCTGGGAAAGGCGCTAAACAAATGATGAGATAATTTTACCCAATTGACGGCATTCTGCCCATTCCCAGCTACCCAACCTACACCAACGATTCGTCACCGCAGGCATGTCGGTAGCCACAAGCACGGCAGCGGTTGGGCTCTTCGTGCCGGCGCGCCACGTCTTTAGCCTGACGGGCGATACGAATGGCCTCGGCAATGTCGAGGACCTGCCGGCGCAATTCATCGGTGTAGTCGATACGCAGGGTGGCGTCGGCGTAGCGCAGCAAGCCATAGGGCGGGCGCGCGCCGAAATTGTCTTCCACCAGGAGGCAATAGGTGATCAACTGGAGGATGTGGCTGGGGTAGGGTTCAGTAGGCCGTTTGCGGCTCTTCACCTCAACGGGGATGGCAACGCTGACGCCGTCCTCGACGGTGCGGACGAGATAGTCGGGCCGCCCCACCAATCCATAACGGCGGCTGAAGAGCGGCTTTTCGGGCTTCTCCCAATCGCGCGTGTCACTGTAGATGACCTCACCACCGGGCAACCCGGTCTCACCCCGTTTGCGCCGCCCCCAAAAGAGGACAAAGAGTCCTAGCGCGGCGAGGAGCAGGGCGAAGGGGAGTAAAATCTCTAGCATGTTGTGCCTCATCAAGAGTCATTAAACCGTTTGGGTGAGATTGGGCGATTAAGAGATTAGGCGATTGGACTTCTGCGCCAATCGCCTAATCTCTTAATCGCCCAATCGCCAAGCTTTAACTTAATGACATTGGCTCATTACTCATTTTCTCGCGCCAAATCACGCGCTCGGCACACTCTTACACAGAATCTCCCACGTCCCCCGTTGGCAGACGTCGCCTTTTTGGTTGACCATTTCCATTTTGAAGGTGACGATGCCGCCACCAAGGCGTTTCATCTCCTTCTTTTCTTCGATGGTAGCGCGCAAGTGAACAGTGTCGCCCATGAAGACAGGACGGCGGAACTGCCATTGCAGCCCCATGAAAGCCTGTACCGTCTCTTCCATGAAGCCCATGCGCACAGCCAACCCGCTGGCAATGCTAAGGATGAGCAACCCGTGGGCCACGCGCTGGCCGAACATTTGATCCTTGCTGTATTCGGCATCGGTGTGGATACGGTTCCAGTCGCCCGACAACGCTGCAAAGTTGACGATGTCGGTTTCGGTGATGGTGCGCCCCACGCTCTCGGCGACATCGCCGATCTCAAATTCCTCGTAGTGGAGGCCGATGGGTGGGGTCATTTTGCGCGTGGTCATAGTGCTTCCTTCGGGTATAAGGTTTGGGTACAAGGGTGGATACATGATTGAGACAAGTCGGAACAATACTCACTGAAACGGATCAAGGCGGCATTTAGGCTGAAGTGTGATCGGCCACAGAAGCCGATCATCTTCCCCCGAACCGCCTCTGGGCTGTGACGCCGGAGACGAGTATTGAAAGGACAAACAATGGCAAATCATACCACAAAGCGACAATCGTTTGAACGACTTGATCAACTGAGCCGTCTGCTCGACACCGCCTTCGAGATCCCCGGCACCAACATTCGCATGGGCATCGACGGCCTGATCGGGCTGATCCCCGGGATTGGGGACTTTGCCGGGATGCTCTTTTCGAGCTACATCATCCTCGAAGCGGCGCGGCTGGGCGCGGGGAAGACAATCCTAACGCGCATGATCCTCAACGTCGCCATCGACTCGCTGCTCGGCAGCATCCCAGTGATCGGCGACGCCTTCGACATCTACTTCAAGGCGAATCGACGAAACGTGGCGCTGTTGCGGCGGCACATGAGGGAGTGATGCGTAATGCGTCATTCGTAATGCGTCATTCGTAATGCGTAACTCGCTGAGCCTGTTGCCGCGATTAACGATACATTTTCTTCAACCAATGACGCATTACGCATCACGCATCACGGTTTCTTCCGATGTACCCGCCCGCCAAAGCGGAACCAGACGATTTCGCCGTCTTTGCTGCGTAGGAATTCGCCCTTGCTGCCCTTACCTGCGCCGTCGGTGACAATGACCTTGTCTTCGGCGAAGAAGGCGAGCGGCATGGGCGGCGGCGGCGGTGCGGGCGGCGTGTCCTTTTTGGGGAAACCGCCCTGGGGCACAAGTTCGGCGCGAAGTCCGTCGCCGTCGGCGCTGAGGATGACGTGGGACAGTTTCGCTTCGTAGCGGCCTGCGTATGGCACAAGCGCCTTGGCACTCAGCGACTGCAACGACGGCTCGCTGGTTGCGATCCCCAGGAAGTGTGCCAGTGCGCCCTGTGTCACATCGCGGTGGACGGATGAGCCCATGCTGCTGTTGGTGAGGACGACAACGGCGAAGTCTCGTTCGGGCACAAGGAGTAGATTCGCCATCTGGCCACGGGTGGCGCCACCGTGACCGATGGTCTTCAACCCGCCGGCTTCGTTGATCATCCAGGCGATGCCGGTGGCCTTGGTGCCACTGCCCGCGGGGACAAGTTCGCTGTGCATCAAGGCCATCGACTGTGGCGACAGCAGTCGCTCACCGCTTGGGCCGACGCCGTCACCCAGGTGAAAGCGGGCGTAGCGCAGCATGTCCTCGACACAGGAGACGATGCCGCCGGCAGAATGGGCCGTACGCGCCAGCGCCCAGGGACGGGTCACCTCGGCGCGGGTTTTGGCGGGGTCGTCCTGATCCAGCACAAGATGACCGGCGACAAAGCGATGGGTCATCACGTCGTTGGCGAAAAAGAAGCTCATCTCCATGCCCAGCGGCTTGAGCACCAGATCATGGATGGCATCCTCAAACGTCTGCCCGGAGGCAACTTCGATCACGCGCCCGGCTACGCCAAAGCCGGCATTGTTGTACGACCAGATCTCGCCCAGTGGTGTCACCTGGGGTAGTTCGGCCATTGCCGCCACATAGCGCGCCAGGGCATCGTCCCCTGAGCTGAGATCGTCGAAATAGTCGCCCAGCCAGCCGCCGGTATGGGTGAAACAGTGGCGCAGTGTGGTCTGCTGCGTGGCCGTCTCGTCTTGGAGCTGAAAAGCAGGCAGGTAATGGCGGACGGGCATATCCAAATCGAGCTTACCCGCTTCGACGAGACGCATGGCAGCGGTGGCGACAAAGGTTTTGGTGATAGAGCCAATTTGGAAAAGTGTCTGCGGCGTAACGGAGAGCGGATGATTGAGGTTGGTGATGCCGAAACCGGCGTACATTTCTTGGTTATTGTGCAAGACACCGACGGCTACGCCCGGCGTAAAAAAACGTTGCATGGCGCTGGTGACGACGTCTGCAAAGTTGGTTGCGAAAATCTTGTCGTTTGCGGTCATGTTGGCCTCGCTTAACGAGATGAATGGGTGTAATTCAAGTTGAGATGGAATCCTACGCGCAATAGTTTATGCTGTGGTATGATACACTTGCAGAGAGTCACCGGCAATTTGAACTTTAATCCTCGTTTAAGCAGGCTTGGTTGTGATTTACACCCAGGATCTGATAGTGCCAAGCCAGTTGGTGGCCGTCATGGGTTTGCCCGGTGTGGGCAAGTCGACGGCGGCACAATTGATCGCCAAACAGCTTGATGCCGTCCTGTTGCGTAGTGATGTCATTCGCAAAGAGCTCCATCCTATTCCCCGTTATACGCCCGAAGAAGGGCAACACGTCTATCAAGTGATGTTTGAACAAGCTGTCGATCTACTGACGCGTAGACGATCTGTAGTGCTAGATGCAACATTTCGATCTGCGGGCCTGAGACGGCAAATGCGGCAAGTAGCCCAAGACGCAGGCGTTTTGTGTCGGCTGGTGTTGGTCACCGCGCCGGAGGAAGTGATCCGCGAGCGGTTGTCTGCGCGGCATAACGATCCATCGGACGCGGATTTTGAGACGTATCAACAGATGCGACGAGAATTTGAAACGCTCCACGAGCCACACGATGTCGAGCCACACGATGTCGAGCCACACGATGTCGAGCCACACGATGTCGAGCCACACGATGTCGAGCCACACGATGTCGAGCCACACGATGTCATCGAAAATAACGGAACATTGGCCGAGCTGACGGTAAAAGTGGGTGAAATTTTCAAGGTTTGAGACCGTTTCGTTAACATTCTGAAAAGGTCTTTTTAACGGCAGCTTGCCCAAACATTTTTGCCTTTGTTTCGGGTATCCGTATACTTGACGTGGTTTGCCGTGAACGACTATATTCACTCTGTTAAGAGCGGTAATCGGACCTGGAGAGCGCTACTGTGACAAACGAGTTGGTGAACAGCCCTACTGCGAGACGTGAGCGCACAACCGGTAGCCCCGGCATGGCGAAACGTAGTCGATTTGCGATCCTCTCCGGTCGCCAAGGTCGGCGCATCCGTGAATCGTTACTTGCCTATCTGTTCCTCTTCCCTGCCTTCCTGATTGTGGGCCTGTTCGGCCTCTTTCCCCTTGTCTTTGCGGCCTATCAGAGCAGCTTGCGTGGCATCAACCGCATTCTAGGGACATACGACGGGCTGGGGAATTACGTCAACGCTATGGGGCAACTGACGTATGTCCTCGGTTTTGGGGCGGCGTTGGTGTTGCTATTCCTGGCTGTACGCACTGTTTGGGAGGCGCGTAAAGAGGCGGCAGCAAAAAAAGAGCCGTTTTGGCGTTGGGCGCTGCCCGGCGCTTTGGCAGGCGCCGCCACACTCTTTGCCCTGGGCTGGATCTTCCGACTCTTGCCGCTGTTATTGGCCATTCCCGATCAGATGCGTTCGCGTCAACGTACGCCGGAACCGTTTGATGTCCTCATGGGGCGGGCCTTCATGGACTCATCGGTGCTGAGCCTCTTCCTGTTGGTGATTGGCTGCCTGGTGGCGGCGTTGGTGCTCAACATCGTCATCCAACGGAGCTACCAATCGATGCGCCGTCTACGCGACTATTCGGGCATCTTCACCGGCGCAGTCGCCATGACAGGACTGGGCATTGGGATTGGCGTGCTGACCTGGGTGGAGTTACAGTTCCGCATGGCCGAAGCCGAAAGCGCAGGCGGCCTGGACATCTGGACACAGGTGTTGCTCATCGGCAGCGGTTTTGTGCTGGTGGCGCTTTCTTGGATGCTCTGGCAAAGCGCCAGTGGACGCGACTCGAACCTTGGCACGGGATTGCGACTGGCCGGCGGGGCAATGCTGCTCGTAGGTGGTTGGCTCCTGATTGGTGAACTGCCCCGTGCCATCGGATCCGGCGACGACGTTTGGTGGAACAGCCTTGCGGCGACTTTCTTCTACGCGCTGGGTACCGTGCCGGCCCAGTTGATTATCTCGCTCATGTTCGCCGTCATGCTTTTCCAGGACATTAAGGGCAAGTCCTTTTTCCGCATGGTCTACTTCTTGCCCTACATCGCCCCCTTCGTCGGCACAGCCGCCGTCTTCAAAATTATCTTCTCCAGCCGCCCCGACGGCCCGATTAACGCCATTTTGGACATCTTCAACATTTCGTCTTTGCGCTGGCTCAATGAACCGTCCGGCATCCTCAACCTGATGGGGGACATGAACCTGCCAGGGTGGACGGCGGGCCCCAGCCTGGCGCTGATTGTGATCATGATTTTTGGTGTGTGGACCTTCTTCGGCTTCAACACCGTGGTCTTCCTGGCCGGATTGGGCAACATTCCACGCGAGACCTACGAAGCTGCGTCTATCGATGGTGCCACACGTTGGTCACAGTTCCGCCATATCACGCTGCCCTTGCTTTCGCCCACGATTTACTTCTTGACCCTCTACTCGGTGATCGGCACATTCAAAGCGTTCAACCATATTTACGTCTTGCGCACAGGCGCGGCGTTGGGCACAACCGACACGGCCAGCGTCGTCATCTTTCAGATGTTCAAGCGCGATACACGCTACGGCTACGCTTCGGCGTTGGCCATTTTGTTGTTGCTGATCATTATTATTCTGACCGTGGTCAACAACCGTATTGCCAATCAGCGGGTGCACTATGGCTAAACTAGCGGCACAGCCCACACTGGGCGCATCGATCAAAAAGCAGAAAAACGGCACGCCGCGAGTGATGCGCGACCTTGGGATCTACATTGTGCTGATCGTGGGGGCGGCGGTGGCGATTGTGCCCTTCCTCTACACAGTGAGTGTCTCGTTTATGAACCTCACCGAAGCCAACGGCGGCGCTTGGTTGCCGGCTCGTCTGCAGTGGGAAAACTACGGGAACGCCTGGATACAGGCCGATTTTGGCGAATATTTTTGGAACAGTGTGCGCATTGCCGTCATTACCATTGTCGGTGAGGTGATCTTCTGTACATTGGCGGCCTATGCCTTTGCTCGCATGGAATTTTGGGGCAAGGGTTTTCTCTTTGCGCTGCTGCTCTCGACGTTGATGTTACCCGAAGCGGTGACGTGGGTGCCCAACTTCATCACCGTCTCCTGGCTAGGACGTGTAGGCCCGATACCGTGGATCAACAATTGGCCTGCATTGACGGTGCCATTCATGGCAAGCGCCTTCAGTATTTTCCTGCTGCGCCAGTTTTTTATGCAGGTACCCAACGAACTCTGGGATTCTGCACAGATCGACGGCGCAGGACACATTCGGTACCTGATTCAGATCATGATCCCGCTGTCGAAGGCGGCGATTATGACGCTGGTGCTCTTCGCCTTCATCGGCACATGGAACGCCCTGGCATGGCCGATCTTGGTGACGACGACGCCGGATTGGCGTCCCATTTCCTACGGCATGTTGGCCTTTATCGACGAGGCGGGATCGCAGTTCCACTTACAGATGGCGGGCTCAGTCATTACCATGTTGCCTGTCGTTGTGCTCTATTTCTTCACGCAGAAGACCTTCATCGAAGGGATTTCCACTTCTGGCCTTAAAGGGTAGCAATGATCCGGTGACGCTGCCCTAGCACCGCCGGATTTTGCCATATTCATCTGGTTTCCAATCGTTTTTGCATACCATCTGCAAGGAGTCTAACCTATGCAACGCAAGCTTTTGACAGTAGTCATGCTGCTGCTGGTCGGGGCAATGATGCTCAGCGCCTGTGCTGTGCCCACCCCCGCCCCAGCCGCAGAAGAACCGATGGCGGCTGCGCAACCCACCGCCGCTGCAGAAGAAGAGATGATGGCTGAAGACTACAGCGCCGTCGATCCTTCGGGGCAGACCGTCGTGTGGTGGCATCAGCACAGCGGTTCGCGTGAAGCGGGCCTGATTACACTCATTGAGGAATTCAACAGCACCAATGAGTGGGGCATCACCGTTGAAGCGCTGAACCAGGGCGGCTACGACGACATCCGCGACAAAGTGAACGCCAGTATCGCTGCCGGTGAATTGCCCGCCGCACTGCTCGTAGGCTACCAGAACGACCAGGCCTTCTACCAGCTCAACGATACACTGGTCGACCTGGACCTGCTCATCAATGACCCGACCTGGGGCATGAGCGCAGAGGAACTGGCCGACTTCTACGGTGCCTTCCTCGAACAGGGTGTGCATGGCCTCTTCGGTGGCGAGCGCCTGGGCTTCCCGCCGAACCGCTCCATGGAAATGCTCTTCTACAACCAGACCTTGCTCGAAGAGCTTGGCTTTGCCGGCCCGCCCACCACGCCGGAAGAGTTCAAGGAAATGGCCTGCGCCGCCGCCGCCGAGAAGGGTGATGGCACCGGGGGTTACATCCTGCGCGACGATGCTTCTGCCGTTGCTTCGTGGACCTTTGCCTTCGGCGGCGACGTCCTCAATGAAGACGGCACCGAGTATGTCTACAACAGCCAGGCCACCATCGACGCCCTGACCTTCCTCAAGGGCATGCTCGACGAAGGCTGCGCCTTCTTCTTCACCGAAGGCTTCCCGAACCCGCAGCTTGCCGCCCGTAACGCCATTTTCACCCAGGGTTCCAGCTCGGGCATTCCGTTCTATGCCAGCGACTTCGCCACGGCTGCCGCCGAACGCGGCGGCGATGAGGACGTCTGGGGCGTAACCGCCATCCCGCACACCACCGACGAACCCGTACAGAATATCTACGGTGGCGATGTGATGATCACCAAGACCACACCCGAACAAGAAGTGGCTGCCTGGCTCTTCATCAAGTGGTACACATCGCCTGAGGTTCAGGCCCGCTGGAGCGAGATCAGCAACTACTTCCCCATTCGTGAGAGCGCCAATGAGTTCATGGGCGACTTGATCGAAAGCCGACCGCAGTATGGTCAGGCGGTTGAACTTCTGCCTTTCACCGCAGCCGAGCCGCAGTTGATCTCCTACACAGCGGTGCGCGATGCCGTCACCACAGCGTTCAACGAGATTATGCAGGGTGCCGACATTCAGACCACCCTGGACAACCTGACGGTCTTCGCCAACGAGCAGCAGGACACCATGATGAGCGAGTTGCAGTAGTCGCTTAACAAGTCAGTCAGAAAACGCAACAAAAATAGAGCCATCCCGGCCTGGGATGGCTCCATTTTTGTGCCGACACATCAAGTTAAGTGCGAAGAAGGTGCGCCCACGCGGGTTCTACATTGGCATCAATGTCGTTAAGTCGTCTGGATGAGATTGAGTGATTAGGAGATTGAGCGATTGGATCAGCAGTTCAATCGCTCAATCTCCTAATCGAGCCGACCGCAGCGGTCGGCAATCGCTAAGCCTTAACTTAATGATATCGACATGGGAGTAGCCGCACGTAGACGTATTCGCACCGCTATCAGTTGTAATATCTAGCCTATCACGCGCTCAGCGCATCATGAGCAAACAAAAATAGCCATCCCGGTTCGGGATGGCTATTTTTGTTCAGACGGCGAATTCATTCAGCGAGCGTGATTGCCGGAATCATTTCTAAATGTTCAAGTAACCGCAGCGACGAAAGACTAATCAGAGAAGTCTCTCGGCTCACGCGGCCGGTAGAGGATGTACGCCAGCCCTACGCCTATGAAGTAAAGGACAATGAGCGGCAACATGACAATCATCATGTTCACCGGATCGATTGTCGGGGTGATGATGGCAGCAATTATCGATGTACCTACAATAGAATGTCGCCAGTAAGCCAAGAGCTTAGGACCGGTAACAAGCCCAATGCGCGCCAGGAAAGCGATGACTAGCGGTGTCTCAAAGAAGACACCAATCCAAAAGACGATTCTCGTTACAAAACCGACGTAACGGTCAATCGTCCACTCCTGTTCAATTACGGATCCAAGGAAACTCTGCAAGAAACCAGTAGCCACCGGCAGCATAATCGTGAACGCAAACCAGGCCCCGATTAAGAAGAGTATCATGATGCCAGGCAGAATCATAAACAGTGTGCGCTTTTCGTGGGGGTAAAGCCCCGGTGCGATAAAGGCGACAATCTGGTACACGATTACCGGCATAGCGATGACGGCGCCAGACACAAACCCGACACGGAAGAAAATCGCGATCGTGTCCGTCGGCCCGATGGCGATGAGGGATTTGCCCACAGGCTCGGTGATGATGGCCAAGAGACGTTCAACAAAAACAAAGCTAACAAGCGTACCAATTAACAAAGCGCCCACAACCCAGATCAGGCGTGTGCGCAGTTCACCCAAATGTTCCAGCAATCCCATTCGGCTCTCATCAACGGGATCGTACTGAGGGGCTATTTCGCCCTGGCTCATAGACTCTTCTCCTCAGCCGCGGCTTCGTCCACCGGCTTATCGGCCGACTGTTCGTCCGCAGGCTTGGGTCTAGAAACATTCACGTCTTTCGGCGGCGTTTGGCGCGCCGCAGGGGGTGGCGCAATGGTATTTTCAGGCAGATCATCTTCTGCCGTGGTGGTCACAGATTTGGGCTTGTCGACATTTTCGGCAGAAGGCTGGGCTGTCTTATTTGCAAAGTAAGCCGATGCCGGGGAGATCTGGTCGTCGGTTGACGGCTGCTTGGGCGTGGGGAGTGGTTTGGCGGCGGCTTTCTCTTCGCCGTTATTCGGCTCACCCTTGTCAGAAGAGACAGAATCAATCCCCTGCACTGCTTCAGCGCTGACGTTCGCTTCGGAGTCGCTCACGTCGCCGGTATTTTGTGCAGCAGAAGCGGCTTTGGCAACAGCGGCAGCCGTCATCTCTGCCGTGTTTACCGTCTCTTCTGCGTTGACGGCTACGTCGGTGGTGGCAGCGGCTGCGGTAGATTTTGGCGTAGGCTTCGGGGTAGTGGCCGGTTTTGCGGCAGTGTTAGGCGTGGTCTTTGCAGCGGGTTTGTTAAGCGCCTTATTGACGGGCTTGGTCGCTTCTTTAATGTCCGACGTGGTTTCGTTCAGCGCCTTTTGAATTTGGCGGCGTGGATCGAGATCCGCAAGGTCGCCAAACTCATCGTTGAACTGACGCGTCACATCCGACGTCAAGTCGCGTACCTGACGGACCAAGCCGATAATCTGTCGTAAGACACCGGGCAAGCGCTCGGGCCCGAGAAAGATCAGGGCGAAGATAATGATAAAAACGAGTTCAAATATACCGATGCCGAGAAAGCTGTCCATAAGCGTTGATAAGTCCGAATAGACCGGGCTGCTGCTGCCGGTACCCTAGGCACAAAGGAAGATGAAAGCAGGTCAGCCTTGGTCGGGTGAAATTTCGGCCAACGCCGTCCCTAAGACGCCGTTGACAAAGCGTGGACTGCTGTCGCTGCCGAAAATCTTGGCCAGTTCCACAGCTTCGTTGATCACCACCTTAGGCGGCGCGTCCGAATCGGGGCTGAGCAATTCAAAGATCGACAGACGCAGGATGTTACGATCGATCACAGCCAGTTGTTGCACCGGCCAATCAGGGGCATAACGACCAATCAATTGATCCAGATCAGCCAGGTTTTCAATGACACCGCCGATCAGCCAACGCAGGAAATTGAGCCCATCATCTTCTAATTTCGTCTCAGCCTGCCGAGCATCAAGGACACGTCCTGGCTTGTGTTGCGTGGTATCAATTTCGTAAAGAACCTGCAACGCAACTTGCCGAGCCCTGTGTCGCGTACGGATCTGTTGGGTGCGCGTTTCGTCGTCACGCGCCATCGGTCGGCGTTTCGGAGTCGAGCGGTTTCCCTGCGGTGGCACTTGCTCATCTGGGGATTGCTGAGAGTTTCCAGCCATGAAATCGTTCTTTATCCAATTCAATAATATATCTGCAAATGCGCACCTACAAATGTATATCTCTAACTTACTGCATTACCAGTCCGCCGTCGACGGTGAGGACATGACCGGTGATAAAGCCGGATCGTTCGCTGGCCAGGAAGGCTACAGCCCAGGCAATCTCTTCGGGCTCACCCAACCGGCCAACCGGCGTAGCGGCGATGGTCTGCGCCCGCTGCTCCTCGGTGAGGACGTCGGTGAGCGCCGTGGGGACGAAACCAGGCGCCACCGCGTTGACAGTGATATTGCGGCTACCCACTTCTTTGGCAAGGCTCTTGGTAAAGCCAATGATCCCCGCTTTGCTGGCGGCGTAGTTGGTCTGCCCCGCCTGACCGGCAATCCCCACAACACTGGTAATGTTGATGATCCGCCCCCAGCGCGCCCGCAGCATCTTGCGCAGGGCGGCTTTGGTCACATAAAAGACACTGTTGAGGTTGGTCTGGATCACCCGTTCCCAATCTTCGGGCTTCATGCTGAGGAGTAGCGTGTCCGCCGTGGTGCCGGCATTGTTAACCAGGATACCGATGACACCGAGGCTCTCTTCCACCTCTTTAACCAGAGTCTGCGCCGATTCCAGATCGCTGACATCGGCTTTGAAGAGGCGACAAGTGCCACCTGCTTCACGGATCTGTGCAGCAACTTGATCTGCGCCGTCCTGGTTGCCGCGGTAGTGGATGGCCACGGTTGCGCCCTGCGTCGCCAATTCCTTGGCAATGGCTGCGCCGATGCCGCTACTGCTACCAGTGACCAACGCCACCTTGCCCGAAAACTCCATCGTCGTGCCTCACTCAAAGGTGGAATTTAAAGAATTCGCCAAACCATGTAGGCATTATACCGCACATGGGGAAGAGAGTCGAAAGCGAAATGCGAAACCGTGAGGGGGAAATGAGTAACGAGTCAATGTCACAAGTTAAGGATGGACGACAGACGACAGTAGAAGTGACTTCGCATGTTACCTGCAAACCTGCAACAGTCGGCCACACTGCTTAACTTATTGAGTTGTTACTCATTACGCTCTTTCGGAACGCGTCTACGCCCACGGCATCTGCCACATTGATCCGTTCGGCATCGCGCGCAATGCGCTTGATCAACCCGGTAAGGACGTTGCCTGGCCCGATTTCGGCGAAGACGGTGACCCCTGCGTCTACGGCACGCTGCATTGAGCCTGTCCACTTGACGCTACCAGTAAGTTGCGCCGCCAGTTCGTCTACAATCGCAGCCGGTTCGGTGATGGCATCGGTTGACGTGTTCGCCAGCAGCGGCGCAATTGGCGGTTGAATCGCTGTCGCTTCAATAGCGGCCCGCAATTGACCAGCCACAGGCGCCATCAATGGGCTGTGCGAAGCGATACTTACATCCAACGGCACCACTTTGCGAGCACCGGCGGCCTGTAAGGCGGCCATTGCCGCTTCCATCGCTGTGGCGTCGCCCGAAATAACAATCTGGCCAGGGCAATTGTCGTTGGCAATTTGTACCAACCCACTACTAGTCGCAGCGGCATCGGCGCAAGCCTGCGCCACCACATCTTCATCTAATCCCAGGACGGCGGCCATGCGGCCCGGCGCCACCTGACCAGCTTCTGTCATCAACCGTCCTCGCTCGCGGACAAGACGCAGCCCGTCGGCAAAGGAAATACTGTTCGCAGCCACCAGCGCGCTATACTCGCCCAAACTATGGCCCGCAAAGAAAAGTGGACGAGGCATCGTCCCCATTTCACTCTGCAGTACACGCAGTGTGGCGATGCTGGCAGCGAGCAGCGCCGGCTGGGCATTGATCGTTGCCGTCAATGCTTCAGCGGGGCCTTCGGCGCAAAGTGTGCTCAGAGAGAAGGCAAGGATGTCATCAGCTTCTTGCAGCGTTTGGCGCGCCACAGGGAACTGTGCAGCCAACGCCTGCGCCATGCCCACATGCTGACTTCCCTGACCTGGAAAAATCAATGCCAGGGGAAAGGTTTCGTCACTGTATTGAAATTCAGCCATGATTAATTGCCGTTTAAGGTGGGGTGAAACGCAATTTGTACAAACAAGAAACAGGGGATTGAGGCACATGCCCAATCCCCTGTTGTCTATCTATGCGGAATACAACTTAGGCGACGGCTTCGTCGACGTCAACCACCTGCAAGCGCCCCATGTATGTGCCACAGCTCGGGCAGACACGGTGAGGCAGTGAGGGCTTGCCACACTGTGCGCACTTCACCAGATTGGGCGTGCCCAACGCGTCATGTGCACGGCGACGATCACGGCGGCCTTTGCTGATTTTTCGTTTTGGTAGCGGTCCCATTTTGAGTTCTCCTTGACCTTAAAACAACAACAAAATAACAACAATTTTGCGTCAAAATGCCGGGGCTGACTACCCCCGGCACTTTCTCTTTACAATTCAATCTCTTTACAATTCAATCTCTTTACAATTCAATCTCTTTACAATTCAATCTCTTTACAATTCAACCGACTTTGACCCTAGCACCGAAATCAGAAGCAAAATCTAGCGCTTTCGTTTCGGTTCGGCATCGTCTTGTTTGAGCGCCAACAGAGCGGCCCAACGGGGATCGATAACTTCACCATCCACCGTTTCTTCAACCAAGTCGCTGTGTACTTCTTTAATCTCTTGCAGGCGCACGGCAAAGTAAGGACAGTTGGCCGGATCCTCAAACATACAGCCTGGATACATCGGCAAGGCCAGCCAAATATTCTGACGAACCACCTCAGATGCATCGAGAATGTGATGATCATCGATGATGAGTGCAGCGTCGCTGAGTTCTTCCTGTTGCCCCTTAAACTCCTGAGGCATTAAAAACCGTCCGGTCTCCACATCGGTCAGCGGACGGAAACTTTCTTCAAAGTGGAAGGAAACCGGCGTTTCTACCGGTTCCAGACAGCGATTACAGCTTACTTCTAACGAAATCGACAGGTCCCCTATCACCAATACACCACTGTGTGTCCGCAAGAGCTTAACCAAGCCAGTAAGTGGTGAAACGGGAATGAGCCCAGGATCAAGCCCTTCGATTTCCTCATTCAGCTCATACTCCCGAGTAGCCCCAATCGGCTGTTTCAGAAGCTGAGCAACGTTGAATTCCATTGTTAAACTCCTTCAATGTCCGGCACGGTTTTCCAACGACGGCAGCTAAGTTAGGGCAAGATGAGTAGCGCAGATAGCACTCCTTTCTGTTGCGCCCAATGGCAAAGCACCGGTGGCTCCCAACGGACAGATGAACATTATACGATTGGGGCAAGTTCCTGTCAAAAAGGAGGCCCCGATTCGGGCACTGAAGTTATTGTGCGCCGAATGTTCCTCAAAAACGTTGTTCAAGAATTGTCCAGGCACGTAGAAACGGGAAATTGATTGAGGCCGAGGCCGATGATACACTAAACAGGTTTGTCTAGCTCAAAAGAGTTTTTACACATAAAACAATTAAAACACTCAGAATTGACAAAACCCCTGCGGCAATGGTAAAGTCTGGACATGCAGTTGTGCAGTCTCGCTTTTTCAAGAAACCACATTTGGGCTTCGATTGCAGTGTCGCTCTTTACCATTTCACAGGAAGACGAATGGTCACCGCTTCGTTTCAAGACAAAAATTCGCCGGCCTGGCAAATCGTTGAACATTTGCAACGTCACCATTCGGCGACGATCAAAGATCTAGAGCAGATGTTGGGCGTCACCACCACCGCCGTTCGCCAGCATTTGCGTACGCTACAATTGGAAGGCTACATCGACCGCGCCACGGTTCATTCAGGTGTAGGACGGCCACATCACGAGTATGTCCTCACCGATGCAGCACGTGAACTGTTTGCCTGTCATTGCGACGATCTGGCGTTGACCATGCTCCAAGAGATGTTTGAGATGGTGGGGCCAGAACAAGTTTCAACTTTATTAGAACGGGTGAGCAGTCGGCTGGCAGCTCGCTATGCCGATAGCGTGACCGCCGAAGCACTCGGTCATCGAGTTGAACAGATGGCAGGCGTGCTCAACCGGCAGGGTATTCTTACCGATGTCCTGGCGCAAGACGAGAATACCATTATTCTCAAAACGTACAACTGTCCCTACCATGAATTAGCCCAGGAACATCGGGAGATTTGTGAGATGGATCAAGACATGCTTCAGCGGGTATTGGGTAGTAGTGTGTCCCTCAGTGCTTGTCTCATGGACGGCGACGGCGGTTGTTCCTTTGTGGTGAAACGCAATGGTAACCATGTCACGAAAGAGGGTGCAAGCATCCCATCCGAAGATCCTCACTTTCAGAGAGAGTGAACCAAGAAAGCAGATGACAGTGTAATCAACTGCACTTGCTAACCGGCCGATGATGAATACGCTAGAAATGTATTTCGTCAGTTTCATTTTGGCGCAGTGTTGCGCCGCGAATTGTTCATAACTTTTGGTACACCATTTTCCAGTCTATAATTTGTTGTTCTGTCCATTTCAGAAGGAGTTAAGAGGCAATGAGCGTTCTAGAAATTCGCAACTTGCATGCAACCGTAGGAGAGACTGAGATCCTCAAAGGCGTCGATCTGACCCTGCGCAGCGGTGAAATTCACGCGCTGATGGGGCCTAACGGTTCGGGCAAGTCGACGTTGGCCTACGTCATCGCCGGCCACCCACACTATGAGATCACCGAAGGCGATATTTTGATTGACGGTGAGAGTATCATCGAAATGGAAGCCGACGAGCGAACCCGCGCCGGCATTTTCCTGGCCTTCCAATACCCCGTGGCTGTGCCTGGTGTCAGTGTGGCGAACTTCCTGCGCACCGCCGTCTCGAATGTGCGTGGTTACACCGAACGCCGCGAAGAGAAAGAAAGTGGTGTCATCGGCAGCAATTTGATGCCCATGCGTGAGTTCCGCCGTGAACTGAATCAGAAGATGCAAGAGTACAACGTCGATCCGAGCTTTGCTCGCCGCTACCTCAACGACGGCTTCTCGGGTGGCGAAAAGAAGCGCACCGAAGTGTTGCAAATGGCCATGCTTGAGCCCAAGTTCGGTATCCTTGATGAATCCGACTCCGGGCTCGATATCGACGCACTTAAAGTCGTGGCCGATGGGATCAACAAACTTGCCACCGAGGATCGCGGCTTTTTGATGATCACCCACTACCAGCGCCTGTTAAATTACGTCAAGCCCACTTATGTCAGCATTTTCCATGGCGGTCGTATTGTAATGACCGGCGGCCCCGAAGTTGCCCACATGCTCGAAGAAAAGGGCTATGGCTGGGTAGAAGCAGAATTTGCCGACAAAGAACCTGTGTCTGCGTAAAGAATAGAGTTAGCGATTGGAGATGAGGTGATTGGGGATTAAGCGATTAGGGATCGTGACAATCACAAGATCCTCAAAAACTTTTCTTCACACCGACATTGTGATTTGCATTCAAAGACTAGGAGAACTCCACCTATGGCTACACAGTCAGATCGCGAGCACCTGACAGGTGTAAAAGAGGATTATCAATACGGCTTTCACGACGATCACAAGCCGATTTTCAAAGCCGAAAAGGGCATCAACCATCAGGTCATTGACCAGATTTCCGATTTAAAGAACGAACCGGATTGGATGCGCCAGTTCCGTCATGACGCACTGGACATCTTTCTGGCCAAGCCGCTACCCATGTGGGGCGCCGACCTCACAGGCATGGACTTCAATGACATCTTCTACTACTTGCGCCCCACCGAAAAGGCCGGCAAGAGTTGGGACGATGTCCCCGAAGACATCAAGCGCACCTTCGATCGACTGGGCATCCCCGAAGCGGAACGCAAGTTCCTGGCCGGTGTGGGCGCGCAGTACGAATCTGAAGTGGTCTACCACAGCCTGCGCGAGGAATGGGAAAAGCTGGGCGTCGTCTTCTTGGATATGGACAGCGGCCTGCGCGAGCACGAGGAGATCGTCAAAGAATACTTTGCTACGGTGATCCCCGCCAACGACAACAAATTCGCCGCGCTCAACAGCGCCGTGTGGAGCGGTGGCAGCTTCGTCTACGTGCCCAAGGGCGTCAATGTGGACATTCCCCTGCAGGCGTACTTCCGCATCAACGCCGAGAACATGGGCCAGTTCGAGCGCACGCTGATCATTGTGGAAGAGGGCGCCAGCGTCCACTATGTGGAAGGCTGCACCGCCCCCATCTACTCCAGCAACAGCCTGCACAGCGCTGTGGTGGAGATCATCGTCAAAAAGGGCGCACGCTGCCGTTACACCACCATCCAAAACTGGAGCACCGACGTCTACAATCTGGTGACCAAGCGCACCATTGCCGAAGAAGGCGCGACGATGGAGTGGATCGACGGCAACCTGGGCAGCAAGGTGACGATGAAGTACCCCGCCGTCTACATGATGGGGCCGAAGGCGCACGGCGAGATCCTGTCGATTGCCTTCGCCGGCAAGGGGCAGCACCAGGACGCAGGCGGCAAGGTTGTCCACGGCGCACCGTACACCAGTTCCAAGATCGTCTCCAAGTCCATCAGCAAAGACGGCGGTCGCGCCAGCTACCGCGGTCTACTCAAGGTGGCCAAGGGCGCACACCACAGCAAGAGCAACGTTGTCTGCGACGCCCTGCTGCTCGATCCCGAGAGCCGTTCCGACACATACCCCTACATTGAGATTGAAGAAGACGATGTCAGCATCGGTCACGAAGCCTCGGTGAGCAAGATCGGTGAAGAGCAGCTCTTTTACCTCATGAGTCGAGGCATCGGCGAGGACGAGGCTGCGGCCATGATCGTCGGCGGCTTCATCGAACCGCTGGTCAAGGAACTGCCCATGGAGTATGCCGTCGAGATGAACCGGCTGATCCAATTGCAGATGGAAGGCAGCATCGGCTAAAAAGAAATGAATGAAGAATGAAGAATAGAGAATCAAAAACGGCATTACGCCGCCGTCCGAATCTTTATTCTTCATTCTTCATTCATAATTTTGGGAGGACAAAACGTGACACTAATGATCAACGAGCAAGAAGAAGTAAAAGCCGCTGTTGCCGCCTTCACCGAAGAGACGGTGCGGCAGATTTCGGCAGCACACAATGAGCCGGATTGGATGCGCCAATTCCGCCTAGACGCTTGGCGCACTTTCGAGTCGCTGCCCTGGCCTAAGCCCACAGACGAAGCATGGCGGCGCACCCGACTCACCGGCTTCGATCTAAAAAACTTCGCCCCTTTCGCCACACCCGGCGACGTGGCGGCATATGACGATCTGTCCCCGATGTTGCAGAATGAGCTTTCCGAATTGGAAAGTGCCGCCAGCCTCATTTTTCAGGACGGTGGCCTCCTTTATTCGGTGGAAAATCAGGATCTGGCTGGTCAGGGTGTGATTTTCATGGATCTGCACGCCGCTGTGCGCGAGCATGCCGATCTTGTGCAACGCCATTTCATGACCGAAGCCGTCCGTGTGGATCTGAACAAGTTCTCGGCGCTACATGCTGCGCTGTGGGACACAGGCGCCTTCATCTACGTGCCCCAAAACACCAAGGTCGATCTGCCTTTGCAGATCATCCTCAACCAGGCCGCCAAGGGCGTGAGCGGTTATCACCACACGTTGCTGGTGGCCGAATCCGGCGCCGAAGTCACCGTCGTCGATGACCTGGTGGGCGGCGTAGATGGAATGCAGAGCAGCGTGGTGGAAGTGCTGGTACGCGACAACGCCGTTGTCCGCTACATGAACCTGCAAGACTTCGATCATAGCCTGTGGAACTTCCTCAACGGTCGCGCCGTCATGGGCCGCGACACCGACCTACGCTGGATCCAGGTCAGTTGGGGCAGCCGCCTGACCAAGGCTTTCCTCGACCTCGATATGGTTGGTCAGGGCGCGCACGGCGAACTGCTGGGCCTCTACTTCCCCACAGGTCGTCAGCACATCGACCATCAGACGCTTCAGATCCACCGTGTGCCCAACTGCTTCAGCGATCTGCTGTTCAACGGTGCGCTCAAAGACAGGGCCCACAACGTCTACATGGGCATCATTAAAGTTCACAAAGAAGCCCAAAAGACCGACGCCTTCCAGCGCAACGGCAACCTGATCCTCGATGGCACCGCCCGCGCAGACAGCATCCCCGGCCTGGAAATCGAGGCGGACGATGTGCGCTGCACCCATGCCGCCACGGCGGCGCAGGTTGAGGACGAGTATGTCTTCTACCTCATGGCCCGTGGTCTCACCCGCCCACAGTCGGAACGCATGATTGTACAGGGTTTCTTCCAGGCCGTCCTCGATCGCGTGCCAGTCGAGAGTGTGCGTGAGAAATTGGAACGCGTCATCGAACGCAAAATTGGTGGCTGATCGTCGCACGCAGAGAAGAAGAGATTGATCCACGAAGCCACACGCAGAAACACAAAGGAGAAGAGCAGAGAAGAGAGGGACACGGATTGCACGGATTTTTGGGACGAAGAAATAGGCTCAAAAGTCTTTCGCAAAACCCTGTAAACCCATGTCCAAATCTCTACTTTTCTCTGCTTGGTATCTATTAGTGTGGCTTCGTGGATAAGTTCTGGACAAGCCATGGACGACGAAACGTGAAGCGCACGGCCAGCCATCTGGCGGCGTTTCACGTTTTGCACATCAAGGAGAGACAACATGACAGATCAAGGATACGCTCACCCCGATGCTTTGGTAAGTACCGATTGGGTTGACAAGCATCGCAATGACGCCAACATTCGCATTCTAGAATCGAACGAGGATCCGCTGCTTTACGCCACTGGCCACATTCCAGGCGCGCTGAAGATCGACTGGCAAGATGATCTTAACGATCCACTGGTGCGCGACTATATCAACAAAGAACAATTCGAAGCGTTGATGAGTCGCCTTGGTGTGAGCAACGATACCACGGTGATCCTCTACGGCGACAAGAGCAACTGGTGGGCAACCTACGCCTTCTGGGTCTTCCAACTTTTCGGCCACACCAACGCCAAGATCATGGACGGTGGTCGCCTCAAGTGGACCAATGAAGGCCGCGAAGTGACCCGAGAAGTGCCTTCGGTAACCGCAGCGAACTACAAGGCAAAAGAGCGCGATGACGCCCGCATCCGCGCCTTCCGCAATGATGTCCTCGCCCATCAAGCCGCCGGCAAACCGCTGGTAGACGTGCGCAGCCCCGCAGAGTACAGCGGCGAACTGCTGCACATGGCCAACTATCCGCAAGAGGGCGCCCTACGCGGCGGACACATCAAGGGAGCGCGCAACGTCCCCTGGGCGCGGGCGGCCAACGAAGACGGTAGCTTTAAGAGCGCAGCCGACCTGCGCGCCATCTACGAAACCGAACAGGGCCTGAGCCCAACCGACGACGTTGTGGCCTACTGCCGCATCGGCGAACGATCCAGCCACAGTTGGTTCGTGCTTACCTACCTGCTGGGTTACCCCAACGTCCGCAACTACGATGGCTCGTGGACGGAGTGGGGGAACGCAGTGGGGCTGCCGATTGAAAAGTAATTTGCGATTGACGATTGACGATTTACGATTGCCGTGTAGAGATTGCCGTGTAGAGATTGCCGTGTAGAGATTGCGAATGCGTGATGGCCATGTTTGGTTCCTTGATATCAAAATTCCCAACAATGGGTTCGGATCCTCAACGAGACAATCGCAAATCGTAAATCTGCTTAATTCCACTCCTGCCCAGGTGGTTAGTTGCACGATGGTCGATGTTGTAGAAAGATAGTAGTCGCGCCCGGTTAGGGTGGCGTCATACGAAATACGAAGTAGTTTGGGGATGAAGAGATTAGGCGATTAAGAGATTTCAGATGCTGTACACGATCCAAAATCCCCCAATCGCCTAATCTCTTCTCCCTAAACCTGGAACGCTAGGACACACATGACACTCAACCCTGATATCCTGTCGCTCGACGCCGAGAAAGTAGAGAAGTTGCGCCGTGATTTCCCAATCTTGGCGCGGACGGTGCATGGCGTGCCGCTTGTCTACCTCGACAATGCCGCCACCACACAGAAGCCGCTGGCGGTAATCGATGCACTGGATCGCTATTACCGAGAATACAACTCGAACATCCATCGCGGCGTACACACACTCAGCGAAGAAGCAACTGACGCCTACGAATCGGCGCGACGACGCATTGCCCGCTTCATCAACGCCAGTGAGAAAGAGATCGTCTTCACTCGCAACGCCACCGAAGCGATCAACGTCGTCGCTTACACCTGGGGACGGGCCAACCTGCGCCCCGGCGACGAAGTACTGATCACCGAAATGGAGCACCACGCCAACATTGTTCCCTGGCAAATTTTGCAGGAACAAGTGGGTTTTACACTGCGCTATGTGCCCATCACCGAAGCGGGGACGCTCGATCTCAGCAACCTGGACACCCTGCTCACCGAAAAAACAAAACTCTTTAGCTTTGTCCATGTGAGCAACGTGTTGGGCACCGTCAACCCAGTCGATCAGTTGATTGCGGCGGCGCGTGCCGTGGGTGCATGTGTCCTTATTGACGCGTCACAGAGTGTGCCTCACATGCCCGTCGACGTGAAGGCACTCGACGCCGATTTTCTTGTTTTCAGCGGCCATAAAATGTGCGGGCCGACGGGCATCGGCGTCCTTTACGGCAAGCGCGAACTACTTGAAGCCATGCCCCCCTTCATGGGCGGCGGCGACATGATCCGCGAAGTCAAAATGAGCGGTAGCCGCTGGAACACCATCCCCTACAAGTTTGAGGCCGGCACCCCTGCCATCGCCGAAGGCATCGGCCTGGGCGCAGCGGTGGACTACCTCAGCGAAGTGGGGCTCGACTGGATCTGGCAACAAGAGCACGCCCTGGCTGCCTACGCCTATGCACAGATGGCGCAACTCGAAGGTGTACGCATCCTAGGGCCAGGGCCGGAAGAACGGGCTGGGCTCGTCGCCTTCACCCTGGACGGTGTCCACCCGCACGACATCTCGGCCATCCTCGATCAAGACGGCATCGCCATTCGCGCCGGTCATCACTGCGCCCAGCCAATCCATACCCACTACGACATCGCCGCCAGCGCCCGCGCCAGTTTCTACCTCTACAACACAAAGGAAGAAGTAGACAAACTGACTGCGGCGATTGAGAAAGCGGTGGATGTATTTGGATTTTGATGAAACAGCAGAATAGAACGCGGATAAAGCGGATTGGGCGGATTTCAACAGATTGTTTGTAACTATTCATCTGAACAGTTACCTGATTTTCCAGAAATCCAGAAAAATCCGCCAAAATCTGCTCAATCCGCCCGATCCGCGTTCTATTAAATCTTTCGCAGCATACCGATATGGGGCAATTATGGATCAACTTTATCGCGAAGCCATTCTGGATCACTACAAACACCCTCGCCACAAAGGGCATCTTAACGATCCGGATGTCCACTATCACGACACAAATCCCTTCTGCGGCGACGAAATAACCATCGAGCTGAAGGTAGAAAACGGTGTTGTGGTGAACGCCGCCTTCGACGGGCGTGGTTGTGCCATCAGTCAGGCCAGCGCGTCGATGATGATGGAAGAGATCATCGGCATGTCGGTGGAAGATTTGAAGCAATGGGGTAAAGAAGACATACTCGATCTATTGGGCATCGAGATTGGTCCTGTGCGTCTCAAGTGTGCCCTCCTGCCCCTCAAAGCGCTCAAAGCGGGCGTTTGGGGGCTGGACGAATGGCCCGAATAGTCAATCAGGTGCGACGCGCCTGACAATCACGTCACAAGTACAGGTGAATTTATGCAAGGGTTTGTTAAAGTTGCTAAGATGCACGAGCTCACCCCGGGTGAGCGCAAACTGGTGGAGCTAGAAGGAGTGCGTATCGCTATCTTCAACCTCGACGGCGATTTCTACGCAATCGAGGACGTCTGCACCCACGATGGTGGACCGCTGGTGGAAGGCGATGTGCTAGAGGGTGGACAGATCCGCTGTCCGCGACATGGGGCACGTTTCGACATTCGCACCGGTCAAGCGTTGAGCATGCCTGCCTTCAGCCCCACCGCCACCTACGAAGTGCAAGTCGATGGTGACGATGTTTGGGTAGAAGCGCCATTCTAATAAATTGCTCAGGTGCGCCACACCTGAGGTTGAAGATTTCGAGAAAAGGAGAGAATCATGAGCGAAGCCACATTGCCAACACCAGAAGAAGTCCGTGCCGAGATCCAAGCCCATGTCCGCGACCCTGAATTGATGATGAACATCGTCGATCTGGGCCTGATTTATGGCGTTGAAATCACGCCGCAACAGAGCGCCGAGGTCACCATGACGCTCACAAGCCCAGGCTGCCCCGCCGGCCCGCAAATCATCAGCGACGTGCAGCGCACCGTGCACAACGCCTTCCCCGCGCTGGACGAAGTCAACATTCATCTGGTGTGGACCCCCTTCTGGAACCCGGACATGATGTCGGATGACGCCAAGGATGAGTTGGGGATCTTCTAAGGTGGACGGAGGACGGTAGACGAACGTTAAGAATGTCGCCGCCACCGCGAGAAGCCAATCCGTATAGTGCATGCAACAAAAAACAGGGACCGATGCCGGTCCCTGTTTTTTGTTTGAATACAGCCTGCTTCGCGGTCACCGCCAATCAAGCAGAAGCGTGCTGTGCCCATTCATGATTCATCAATCTTCTGCTTTCAGTGTATCGTCCGCCGATTTAGCATCAACATTAGCCCCACCTCCACCATCAACGCAGTGAGTGGATGTTCGGCAATGGGAATGTGGACGAAGCTTTCTGCCAGGAGCATGGCGTTGCCGGCGTTGCGTTCATGACCAGCGATTGAAAGCCACGCGGCCTGGGCTTGCAACGCGATTTGCAGACGCTGCGCCATCATCATGCCCGCTTCGCCGTCGAACATCTGCGCCATGAGCGGCGGTAACAGGATCGATGGATCTGTTGGCCCATTTTGAGCGGTAGTACGCAGGATCGCCTCGCGCATCGCCGTCTCCTGAAAGAACCAACCGCTCATGGCAGGGTGGCGCAGGAATTCGGCCGCAAGTTCCGCCAGCCGGGTCGCCGGGGCGCTGCCGCTCTTCTGATCACCAGCCTGGCGCAGCATTGCCTCCCAGCGCGAAGGACCCGACTGGAGCAGCGTTTCTAACGTGGGCGATAGGTGGGGCGGCTGATAGCGGAACAGATACAAATTGTGAAGCGTATACTCCGGCGGCAGGGGGCGTGGCGTCGCCTGCTGCCAATGACGCGTCAACAACTGCTGCAAATACCAACGGGCATAGTCCACCGGCACTTCGAGGAAAACCATGGGCGTGTTGCTGGTGATCGCAATGGAGATCAACTCACCCACGTTACGGTAAGGCGGCAGATAACGGGTTTCGACATCCTCGCTGCCGAAGGTTTCGAGTAGACCGGTGCTGGTGTCGAAACGGACACCGATCAGAATGCCACTTTCGGCTTGGGCGCACAAGAACCAGAGATCCTGTTCGCCGGTAAGGCTGACCGGTGTTAGCAGCGCCCGCCAGCCCTGCATTGGCGGCGGCTCGTAGGTGACGCCGCTAAAGCGCACCTTACGCAGACAGCGGGCGGCGTACTCGGCTTGGGCAGGCGGTAGATTCAAACGCAGGTTGTCTAATGCCTCTGCGGCCTGCTCACCGGCCGACGAATCGCGCAGCATGACGAGTTTGTCCATAGCGAGGCGCGCCACCATTGAACGAGAATCGTAGGCGATCAGGCGCAACAGTTCCGGGCAGTCATCATGTGGCACCATGTCGAGTAGATCGAGGACCATGTAGGCCACGTCTTCGTTTTCCTGGCGCATCTGACGCACATAGTCGAGCAGCACGTAGCGGTTTTGTTTGCCCTCGGCGATGGCTTCTTCGAGGCTCTGCATCACCACAATTTCGGGATCTTTCAGATCACTCATCAATGCTGCGGCGACTTCGGCCTGTAAGAAACGTTCGAGGATCAGCGCCGCCGTCAATCGCGCCTGGGTGGGGTTGTTACGATTGGCCGCCTCTTGACGCAGCAACGTCGTCACCTCTTCATAGGGCAACAATGCAGACAGCCGCCCCAATCCCCCGCGCAATTGACTACTGCCCGTGTCCAAGAAACGGCGCAGCACCGTGAGGATCAACTCCGGTTCGTAGTTTTGCGCAATCAAACGGACCTGTTCTAGCAGTTCAGATTCGCTGGTAGTGGCTCCAATGGCTTCAATATCGGCGTTGAGTTTGCGGCGTTGGTGGAAGGTGTTGATTAGCTTGTCGCTCATGGCGAGGATTATAGCACACCCATTCGGCAACGCACAGCGCACAGGAATTTTCAACATCTTTTTGCCTCACACCCCGCAAAATGGTACACTACAAGTCGGCGTTTAGAACGTTTGAACGCGTGCCAAGCACTCGACAAATAGGACGCATTCATGGCCCAGGCCCTCTATCGCAAGTGGCGCAGCCGCACATTCAACGAAGTTGTGGGGCAGGAGCATGTCACCCAAACGCTGCGCAACGCGCTGCGCGAAGGACGCGTCGCCCACGCTTACCTCTTCTCCGGCCCACGTGGCACAGGGAAGACGAGTACGGCGCGCATTCTGGCCAAAGCGCTCAACTGCACTGCACCCGAAGCGGAACGTCCTTGTGACGAATGTGCCAACTGTCGCGCCATCAGCGAAGGACGGCTGCTCGATCTAATCGAAATCGACGCCGCCAGCAACAACAGCGTCGATGACATTCGCGAACTGCGCGATAAGGTCGGCTTTCAACCCAGCGAAGGGCGCTATAAAGTCTACATCATCGACGAAGTACACATGCTCAGCACCAGCGCCTTCAACGCCCTGCTTAAAACGCTGGAAGAGCCGCCGCCCCACACCCGTTTTGTACTGGCCACGACAGAACCACACAAGATCCCGGCCACCGTCCACAGCCGCTGTCAGCGCTTTGACTTTCGGCGTATCCCGGTGCCCGAAATTGCCCAACACTTGCGGCATATCGCCGACGATGAAAATTTCCAGGTAGAAGACGCCGCCCTGATCGCCATCGCCCGCAGCGCCCAGGGCTGTATGCGCGATGCCGTGAGCCTCCTCGATCAGATGACAAGCTACGACACCGACATGATCAGTCTGGCACAGGTTCAGCAGGTGTTGGGCAGCGCAGGCAGCGAATCGGTGGCCGCTTTTGTGGATGCCGTTGCCAACAGGCAGATCGCGCCGGGGCTGACCCTGATTCAGCAATTGCTGCTCAGCGGGGCCAGCTTGCAGGAATTTACCTCGCAGGTGGTAGACTATCTGCGCGGTGTTATGCTCCTGGAAATGACAGGTGACCAGTCGCTGCTTACCGATCAACCTACCGATGTGGTGGAGCAGATGGCGCAGCAGGCCAAAAGTCTAGATCGTGGACAGATCCTCTACGCCATTAAGCGTTTTAGCGAAGCCATCGGCGAGTTAAAAGGTGGCTTGCAACCCCAACTGCCGCTGGAACTGGCCCTGATTGAATCAATCCAGGGGACGGTGACACAGGTACAGACCGTCGTCCAGACGGTGGTGCAGGCGCAAGCAGCCACGCCTGCACCTACACCCAGTGCGACTACAGCCACCAAACCCGCTGAAGACGGCAACAAGCCCGTTCCCGCGGCAAAGGAAGCAGATGCCGTAAAGCCTGCCCCACCCGAACAAGCTGACGGCGCCACACCGCCACCGCTAGACGAAGCCGCAGTTCAGCGTCTGCAAAGCCGCTGGAACGAGTTTTTGGGGTTGGTGAAGCAGCGTTGCGGCTTTAAGCAAGAGGCGGCGCTACGCGCTGTTCGCGACATTGCGATCGGGGAACAGGCCGTCGCCTTCGCCTTTGGCAAGAATAAGTTTGCTCGCGAGATGATCTCCAGCGCCGAAACACTGGCGCCGGTGTCGGAAATCCTGTCACAAATCCTGGCGCGCACCGTCAGCCTCACCTGCCAGGTGGGCGACACGGCCACGCTCTCGGCATCCGCAGGGCGTGTGATCCGCGATACAAGCGATGCCGACGGGCCTGATCCGCTTGTTGAATACGCTGTCAACGAACTCGGCGCACATGTCGTCGAAGAAAAGAAGTAGCGCAACCGAATCATCCTGCAAATTTGTATACATATGTTCAACGACACACACAAACCTTTAGCGAAGGAGTAAACTTTCATGGCGAAGAAACCACAACGATCTCGACCTGGTGGTGGCGGTGGCGGCGGCTTTCCTGGCATGCCTGGTGGTGTACCAGGCGGCATGGGCGGCAATCTCATGGCCCAGGTACGCAAGATGCAAGAAGAGATGGAAAAAGCCCAGGCTGCGCTCGGCGATGAAATGATCACCGGTACAGCGGGTGGCGGCATGGTCGAAGTTGATATGGACGGCCACCAGAACATCAAAGCCGTGCGCCTGAAACCCGAAGTCGTCGATCCCGAAGATGTAGAAATGCTCCAGGATCTGCTCCTGGCCGCCCTCACCGACGCTTCGACCAAGTCCAAAGCATTGGCCGAAGAGCGCATGGGTGGCATTACCGGTGGATTGGATCTGCCGCCAGGATTGTTTTAGTGATTGGTGATTGGTGATTGGGGAGATCTTGTCGAGCATGTCATCGTGCAATCGGCTGTTTGTTTGCGAAGGTATGATTTGTTTGTCGGTTTCAAGTTCTATATGAGACCCTAATCACCAGTCACAAATCACCAATCCCCCTCCCCAAAGAGGCTACATTGAGACCACTTGCACAGCCTGTCACCAATCTGATTGAAGCGTTTAGTCGCCTGCCGGGAATTGGGCCGAAGTCTGCCAGCCGGTTGGCGTATTTTCTGCTGCGCAGCGATGAGCGTATCGCCCTGGATCTAGCCGCCGCTCTCCGGGAATTGAAAGAAAAGACGCTCTTTTGCAGCATCTGCCATAACATTGCAGACAGCAACCCCTGTGCCGTATGTATCGACACAGAACGATCTGCCGCTGTGATCTGTGTGGTGGAGGAGCCGTTGGATGTGCAGGCCATTGAACGCACCGGCGAATTCAGAGGACAATACCACGTCCTCCACGGTGCGATTTCGCCGGTAGAAGGCGTCGGCCCCGAAGACCTCAAAATCAAGGAACTACTCACCCGCATCCAAAAGAGCCAGGACAGCGAAAACGACGTCCCCGTTCAGGAGCTGATCATCGCCACCAACCCCAATCTGGAAGGCGAAGCAACGGCCATGTACATTGCCCGTCTGTTCAAACCGCTGGGGGTACGCGTCACCCGACTGGCGCGCGGACTGCCCACCGGCGGCGATCTGGAATACGCCGACGAGAACACGTTGAGCAACGCGCTGTCAGGACGAAGTGAGATGTAATGATGGGGACTGGGGACTGGGGATCCTATTGAGCATCCAAACGGTTACGGCGTGACGCTCATTTGCTACCTGCTGCCTGCTATGCTACCTGCCACCTGCTACCTGCACACCTAAACAAACCCAACATGACGACCAAGACACCGAGCAAACTGGCCAATCTCCAACGCACCTGGCAAGACGAAACCCTGTCGCCGCTGCTCAAGCGCTTCTCGGAGCGGCGTGAGCGATTCACCACCAGCAGCGACGAGATCGACGTTCGTCCACTCTATACGCCCGCTAATTGGCCGGGCGATCCTGAGCCTGAGGTGCAAGAGATGTACCTGGCGCAGTTGGGGTTCCCGGGAGAATATCCCTTCACCCGCGGTGTACAACCCAATATGTACCGTGGCCGATTCTGGACCATGCGTCAATATGCTGGATTCGGTTCAGCCGAAGAAAGCAACGCCCGCTATCACTATTTGATCCAGCGCGGACAGACCGGCCTCTCCGTCGCCTTCGACTTGCCCACACAGATCGGCTACGACGCAGATCACGATCTGGCGCTGGGCGAAGTGGGCAAAGTCGGCGTCTCCATCAGCAGCCTCCAGGACATGCGCGCCCTGCTGCACGGCATCCCACTGGGCAAGGTCAGCATCAGCATGACCATCAACGCGCCTGCCGCCGTCCTCTTGGCGATGGTGATCGCTGTGGCCAAAGAACAGGGCGTCCCCCCGTCTGCGCTGCGTGGCACCATCCAGAACGACATCCTCAAAGAGTACATTGCCCGCGGCACCTACATTTATCCGCCGCAGGCATCGATGCGACTGATCACCGACATCTTCCGCTACTGCACCGCCGAGCTGCCCAAGTGGAACACGATTTCGATCAGCGGCTATCACATCCGCGAGGCCGGCAGCACTGCGGTGCAAGAAGTTGCCTTTACCCTGGCCAATGCCATCGAGTACGTGCAGCAGGCCGTCAATGCCGGGCTGGATGTGGACGCTTTTGCCGACCAGATCAGTTTCTTCTTCAACGCCCACAACAACTTCTTGGAAGAAGTGGCCAAGTTCCGCGCTGCGCGGCGACTATGGGCGAAGATCATGCGTGATCGCTTTGGCGCAAAGAATCCCAACAGTTGGCGTCTGCGCTTCCACACGCAGACGGGCGGCAGCACGCTCACGGCACAACAGCCCGACAACAACATTGTCCGTGTGACGGTGCAGGCGCTGGCTGCAGTATTGGGTGGTACACAGAGCCTGCACACCAATTCACGCGACGAAGCGCTGGCACTCCCCACCGAGAAGGCCGTTGAGATCGCGCTGCGCACGCAACAGATCCTGGCCCACGAAAGCGGCGTGGCCGACGTAGTCGATCCGCTAGGCGGCAGCTACTACATTGAGTGGCTCACCGACGAAATCGAACGGCAGGCAACAGCCTATATTCAACGCATTGACACATTGGGTGGTGCCCTCTCTGCTGTGGAAGAAGGCTTTATCCAACGTGAGATCCAGGACGCCGCCTATCGCGCCCAGCGCGATGTGGAAAAGAGCGATCAGATCGTCGTCGGCGTCAACAAGTTTCAGACAGAAGAAGCCGCCGTCCAAGATATTTTGCGTGTCGACGCCCAGGTACAGGCCGCTCAGATTGCTGCGCTTGCCCAGTTGCGCTCCTCACGCGATCAGGCGCAGGTTGACGCCATGCGGCAGCGTATTGCCGACGCTGCCCGCACACCCGACGCCCCACTCATGCCCCTGTTCGTCGAAGCCGTTGCCCAGAACGTCACCTTGGGCGAGATTTGCGACACGTTGCGAGGGGTGTTTGGGGAGTATATGCCGGGGAATTGGATATAACGTGTTGCGTGATTCGTGTTGCGTGATACGTGATACGTGTTGCGTGGGTTGAGAGAGGAGTCTGTTCATTGGAACAGATTCGTTGAAAGGAGTGCGTGGTCCGTAGTATGGCTAAACAGCTTCTCGACCGCACAACACACTTGCGAAACGCAAACAATCTTTGCCCACGCAACACGTATCATGCAACACGCAACACGCATATGAAAGGTTCGTTCCGTTGAGTACACCTACCTCTTCTATCCTCTACCACATCGATCACGTCGGCATCGTGGTGCGCAACCTTGACGATGCGTTGAAGACCTACGTCGAATTGATGGGGATGCGTCTGCTTGAGCGGCAGGTAGCGCCGGATCATGGCGTTGAGATTGCCTTTGTCGACGCAGGGAACAGTACACTTGAGCTCTTGGCCCCCACGGATCCAGCCAGTGGCACAGCGCGATTCCTGGAAAACCGCGGCGAAGGGACGCACCATGTCTGCTTCGTGGTCGAGGACATTGAAGCAGCGCTCGCTCACCTGCGAGCGCAGGGTCTGCGGCTGATCGACGAAACGCCGCGCATGGGCATCCATGGTTTGGTGGCTTTTGTCCACCCCAAAGCAACCCATGGGGTGATGATCGAACTCTTACAGCGAGTGACACACTGACATGCAAACCACAGGAGCAAACCGCGGCGGCGTCAACGATCTGAGTAGCTGGCGGCAGACCATCGATCGCCTGCTTGGGCAGAACCGTCCTGGCGCGGCGCTGCGCCTGCTACCGGTGATCCTGCGTCAGCTTCCCCACTATCTGCCTGCCCATCGACAAATGCTCCTGGCGTTCTGGCAGGCGCGACGTTGGCGTGATGGCCAATCTTGGGCGCTACGCCTGCTGCGCGCCGATCCGTCACAAGAGTTGGCGTGGGCTGTCATGGCGAATGCGGCAGAAGAGATCGGCAACCCGTCAATGGCGCATCGTTTGTGGCTGTCGGCTTTCGAGCAAGCGCCGTACAACCGGCAGATCCGCGCGGGGGTTGTACGCACCACCCTCACGCATGGTTCGCCGCTGGCGCTCAATCAGGCGGCATTGGCGACGCTCTACCGTCACGGTGGCCATTGGGCGCAGGCAGCGACGATCTACAAATCATTGGTAGCGGCGCATCCGAATCGCCCCGATTTGCAGAATGGCTATCTCGAATCACTTTGGCAGAGTAGGCAGGCCGATGCCGCCATCGACGTAGCCCACGAATTGGCGATTCGCGAACAGCAATGGCTGTTGGCGTGGCTTGTCTCCGCCGAGATTGGCGATGATGATGATCGCGCCCTTGCCCATGCCCCACTTGCCGCGCTAGACGCCGACGGCGCGTATGTGGCCGCCCGATATGGCATTCAGATGATCCATACAGCGCCGCCGATCCTCTCTGTCACCACGCAGGAAGCACAACTTTTTGAGGAGATGAGCGAAGCGGTGGATGCGAGAGGAAGTGTATAGAACGAGATTAATCCACCCACCACGCCCCCAATTAGACGAATCGCACGGGATGCGTTAACGTATTTGGTGGCGCGGCGAGTACGCCGCTAAGTCACCCAACAACTACCCCAAGCCTTTGAGGAGAATCTTTCGCAATGGAATGCACGTTTATCATCATCAAGCCTGATGCCGTGCAGCGCGGCCTGATTGGCGAGATTGTGGCGCGCTTTGAACGACGTGGTTTGAAAATTGTGGGTATGAAATTTATGCAGGTGAGCGAGGAACTGGCGCGCAAGCACTATGCTGTGCACGAAGGCAAGCCTTTCTTCAATGGCCTGATCCAGTACATCATCAGCGCGCCGGTTGTGGCGATGGTACTTGAAGGGACAAATGCCATTACAGCAGCGCGTAACACCATCGGCGCCACCAAGCCCAGCGAGGCAGCGCCTGGCTCTATCCGCGCCGACTTGGGGCTGGAGATTGGGCGTAACCTTGTCCACGGCAGTGACGGCCCGGATACCGCAGCCAGTGAAATCGCTCTGTGGTTCGGCGAGGATCTGGTGAATTGGGGGCGGGCGACGGATGCGTGGATTTTTGAGTAATACATTATGCGTAATACGTAATTAGTGGAGTCGATTGTCGCCAATATGGGCGAACCCTCTTAATGAGTTACGAATTACGCATTATCTGCTCACACGCAAAAGCGGCTTCTTCGACGGAAGAAGCCGCTTTTTGTATCTGGGTTCGGTTACAGCATCTTCAATACAACGTTTGCTTCCTGCCAAAGTTCTTCGAGGTTGTAATATAGCCGAGCCTCTTCAGTAAATAGATGCAGGATCACATCGCCGTAGTCGAGCAAGACCCAACCACCACTGCTGCCCACAGGAGCACCGCTGTTGAGTGGACGGATCTTCTCTTTCACTTGAAGTTGTTCCCAAAGTGCATCACGAATGGCATTGGCTTGCCGTTCATTGTCCACCGTCACAATCACAAAAAAATTGGCGATGCTGGTCTGCTCACTTACGTTGAGCAGCAAAATATCCGACGCTTGTTTGTCCTCGACAATCTCTACGATCCGTCGAGCCAGGTCATTGCTGTCCAGACAGGCCTCCTTGAAATCACTAGTGTACAGGTCAAAATATATGGATAAAAATACATGGATAAAAATACTTGGCTGATTGTTTTTATAGCGTAAGCTATTTTACCACAGTTTTGTGGCTGCCTCAACGATTTAGGGCATATTCCCAGTACGACTGTAAACTGGGACTATCGCGGGTTCTGTCTTGGCGAGTAGCCAACAAGTGTACCACATCCTGACACGGCAATCGTATTGAAGGTCAGGCAAATTGTTGATAGAATGTCAGGTGGACAGGTTGGCGTTCGATCATACTGATCGTATGTCATTGATCCAACCAATGCATGTTTCTCGAAAAGAGGCGATCTATGAAGTTGCTAGTGCGCCGTCCACTCCCCTGGCTCATCGCACTGCTCGGCGTGATACTGATGCCGTTGGCAACCCAAGCCCAGGAAAAATCGCTGGTTTGGGACCGGTTCGATGTGGACATCTTAGTCAATCAAGATGGCACCTTCGACGTAGCCGAGCATCAACGTATCCGCTTTACCGAAGGGGAATTTACCTTCGGTTACCGAGACATTCCAATTCGTTTCTACAACTATATTGATGATTGGGCTGTCACTGATTCCAGCGGCAACCGTTATACGCTGGTCAACGGCGGCAGCGCGCCTTACACCTTCACTGTTAATGATTCAGGCGGCAGTTATGTGATCCGTTGGTACTTCCCAGCAATGCGCAACGAAACGGAGACCTATACACTGAGTTATCGTGTTCACGGGGGGTTACGCTTCTATGACGGTGGCGATCAAGTGTGGTGGCGGGCGATCTATGGCGACCGTAGCTACCCTGTGCTTGCTGGGCGGGTGACAGTGGAGACGCCCGCCGTAATTCAGGAATGGGCCGCCTACATCAACGAACGCGACGCCCGCGATGCAGCCACAGCCTCCCTACTTGAAGGGCAGCGCGGGATTGTCTTCGACCTGGATCGGCGACTCCAAGCCGGAGAGGAGTTTGAAATTCGTGTGGAATTCGCCCCTAACATGGTGGCCGGATCACCGCAGCCGTGGCAGGTAAGCGCTGATCAAGCGGTGGCGGAACGTGAGGCAGCAGAACGGTACCGTCAAACATGGGGACCGATTGCTACGGTTGGGCTGGGTGCGCTGGGTGCGCTCTTCTTATTGGGTGGACCGGCGCTGCTCTATCTGCTCTGGTACAAATTGGGCCGTGACATGCCTGTAGACATAGTGGCTGACTACCTGCCCGAACCGCCCGAAGATCTGCCGGCCGGTATGGTTGGCACGCTCCTCGACGAACAGGTGGACATGCAAGACATTATCGCCACACTGGTTGATCTGGCGCGACGCAAGGCCATCAGCATCACCGAGGTGAAGACTAGCGGCTTCTTGATTACATCTACCGATTTCATCTACCGCCGTGAGAATGAAGACGTGCCGCTACGTCCATACGAGAAACTGATTCTCGATAGCGTCTTCGGGCGCAAGGATGAAGTGGAACTGTCGGATCTCAAGAACAAGTTCTACGAGAAGCTGCCCAAGATCAAAACGGCGCTCTACAACGAAGTCACCGCCGAAGGTTTCTTCTTGAGGAATCCAGAGAATGTACGCAACCAATATGGCTGTCTGGGCGTTGTGCTCCTGACATTGGCAGTTGTAGCGGGGATCGTTTTGGTTGCCGTGTTCAGCGACTTGACGGCGGCAGCCTTCTTGCCAGGCTTCGGCCTGGGCGTAACAGCGATGGGCTTCCTTCTCCTTTCACGCTACATGCCGCGCAAGACCGAGGAAGGCACTGAGGCGGCAGCGCGCTGGGAAGCCTTCAAACGCTACTTGAAGGACATTGATCGCTACACCGATCTGGAAGAGCAAAAGCAAATCTGGGATCGCTGGCTGCCATATGCCATTGCCTTTGGCATGGAACAGCAATACATCGCCAAATTTGAGCGGGTCGACGCCCCTGCGCCAGGATGGTACATCCCGGATCCGACGCTTTACGGTCCATACCGGCGACGTTACTATGGGGCGGGCCCAGTGGTGGTGCCGATGGGCGGCAGCGGTGGTTTGGGCAATCTGGGCGGCGGTGGAGAAGGAGGTAGCCTGGGCGGGGGATTGAGCAGCGCCAGCCGCGGCATGGGCAGTAGCCTGGCCGGCATGAGCGTGGGGCTGGGTTCCATGTTGAGCAGCGCCAGCGCCACCATGACCAGCCGCCCAGCCAGTTCATCGTCTAGCGGCGGCGGCTGGAGTGGCGGCGGCGGGTTCTCAGGTGGTGGCGGATTCGGCGGCGGCGGTGGTGGTGGCGGCGGCGGCGGATTCGGATAAAACAGACAGGAGACTTTTATGCGTGGAGGTGGGCGAATTATCGGTATCGCCATGATGATTATCGCCGTTGTATTGTTGATCGGCTGGTCAGTGACGGTGATCACGGCGCCGGGGAACAACACAGGTGGCATGGTGTTGGGTGTCTTTTTGGCGCTGCTTGTATGCGCCCCATTGGTGGGCATCGGCTTCTACCTCTTCCGCAAAGGGCAGCAGGAGGAAAGCCAGTTTGCACAAGTAGCAAAAGAGAAAAAGATCCTCAACATGGTCTTGACCCAGGGCCAGGTCTCTGTCCAGGAGATCGTTGTAGAGTTGCAGGAGCCACGTGAGCAGGTCGAAGAGATGATCCGCAACGTGGTAGGCAAGCAACTGTTCAGCGGCGCCATCAACTGGGACAAGGGCGTGCTTTACAGTGTGGAAAGCCAACAACTCACCGACAACCGCAAATGTCCGAACTGCGGCGGTGAACTTCAATTTGCCGGTAAAGGGCTCATCCAATGCCCGTGGTGTGGCAGTGAAGTCTTCCTCACCAAGCGGGCGGCGGCGGCGACGGCACAGTAATGTGTAATTCGTAATGCGTAATTCTTTGACGAAATCACTCGCCAATTGGCGACCAATGCTGTAGACCAATTACGCATTACTCATTACGTATTACGCCTTTCACCTCATCATTACGCAAACGAACTCACAAGAGGAGAACCAATGTCCAACCCATTTGTCGATAAGGCCAAAGCAAACATGGGCGCTGTGGAGCGGCTGCTCAAAGGGCTGCCGATTATCCGCGGCTACGTGGACAAAGAGCTGCGCCGCGACGCCGATTACCGGCTGCGTCAGACCATCGTCGAAGCATTGACCGCCGAAAAGCAGCGGATCTACGCGTTGCAACAGAAACTCTTGCGCAGTGGCGGGCTACGTTACCTGGACGACGTTGATGCGGTGGTACAGAAGCTTCAGACGTTGACCGATCGCAT
Source organism: bacterium (assembly GCA_016124945.1). Classification (GTDB taxonomy): domain Bacteria; phylum Chloroflexota; class Anaerolineae; order Caldilineales; family Caldilineaceae; genus RI-153. The sequence goes on from WGMT01000001.1 coordinate 55,434, forward strand.
TGCCACCGCCAGTTACGGCTATGCAGGTCTTTTCAACGCCGTGCGCATTAAAGAGGACCAACTCGACGCGCTGCACCGCTTTGACGTGGCATTGGCGGAACGCGCCTACGAAGTAGCCGAAGGCGTAGACGAATTAGAGCGGGCCATCGGCAAAGGCAACACCGGCGTCGAGGAAGCGGTCGCCGATTTAAGTGACAAGTTGCTCGAGCTCAACCACCTCTTCGATCAGCGTCACCGCGCTGTTGATGATCCAGATCTCCTCGTCGGCGATGCGCCCAACGTCAGCGAAGACTGGATCAAAGCCGCCAACCAATATGGGACCGAGTCATCCCAGTGACCAAGAAGAGATTAGGAGATTGAGCGATTAGGAGATTGAGCACCTGCGCCGATCACATAACCCGTTAATCGCTCAATCTCAAACAATCCGTTGCCAATATTATCAAAGCAGTGCGTCACCCGGTATACACACTACGCACTACGAACTATCGCTTTCCCGATTCCCAAAGGAGTTTCCACCATGGCACGAATTATCGACGTCGTCGAAGCGCCCAATCAAGGGCCGGATGAGTTGGTTGTACGTAAACCAGAATTTGAGTCTGGCGATTTTAGGCTTGGCAGCCAGGTAATCGTGCGCGAGAGCCAGCGCGCCGTCTTTTACCGCGATGGCCGTTCACTCGATCTCTTCGAGCCGGGTCGACATACCATCACCACGGCGAACCTGCCCGTCCTCTCGACCATTATGCGCTGGGGCACCGGCGGTAATGACGTCTTCACTGCCGAAGTCTACTTTGTCAACATGCGTGAGTTTACCGACCAGAAGTGGGGCACACCAGAACCGATCAGCCTGCGTGACACTGATCTGGGCCTCGTACGCTTGCGCGGCTTCGGGCAGTATAGCATGCAAATTGCCGATCCCAAGCGTTTTGTTGATCAATTCGTGGGCACCCAGGGCATGTTCCGCACAGCGCAAATCGCCGATTATCTGCGCAGCGTCATCATCAGCAAGATGACCGACGTGATCGCCGAGAATATGACCAGTATCCTCGATCTGCCCAAGATGTTCGACGAGCTCAGCGCCGCCATGCGCGCCACGCTCCAGGACGATTTCCTGGCGATGGGGATCTCGCTCAAGCAATTCCGCATCGTCTCTATTAGCCCCACCGAAGAAACGGCCAAGGCCATCGACGAACGCGCCGCCATGGGCGCCATCGGTGATATGAATGCTTACCTCCAGTTCAAAGCAGCCCGCGCCATGGGCGATGCCGCCCAGCAACCTGGCGGCGGCAGTAGCGAAGGATTAGGCCTGGGTGCAGGCATCGGCATGGGCGCAGGCATGGCCGGCATCATCACCAACGCATTCAATGCAAGCCAACAACAGCAACCACAACAAGGACAGGCCGCCGCCGGGGCAGGCGCCGCCGCCGTCCCCGATGTGATGACATTGGAAGAGGCCGCCGCCTACCTCAAAGTTGCACCCGCCGACATCCAGGCGCTGATCGACGAAGGACAGATCACGGCGCGCAAGATCGGCAGCCAATACCGCATCAGCAAAGGCGTGATCGACCAGTTCCTGGCGGGATGAGCGTAATGCGTGATGCGTAGAGCAGCATGGTTGGCCATTGGCGTCATGCCGTCGCACCCCTTTGGGGTTACGGATTACGAATTACGAATTATTCAACCAGTTCAACAGTAAAAAGCGTGAGGGATCACTCCCTTGCGCTTTTTGTTTTCCCTCAATCTTTGTCCTGTACCGTGGCGGGCAGTACAATGGACGGAACGAACTTGTCCAAAAGAGACCGCCGGGGGAGGCACTGGGTGAAAGCACTTGTCGAGCGCATTCGCAAAGAAGGACGTAACCTGGGGCGGGGGATCCTCAAGGTAGACGGCTTCATCAATCACCAGCTCGATCCCGTCCTCACAGCGGAGATGGGCCAGGAGTTTGTCCGTCGCTTCGCCGCCGCAGGCGTCACCGGAATCACCAAGATCATCACCGCCGAAGTCAGCGGGATCGCGCCGGCGCTCACCACGGCGATTGCACTGAGCGTGCCTGTGGTCTATGCGCGCAAGCACCGCCCCATTACCATGCCCGAAGGCTTCTACGCATCACAAGCGCCCAGCCACACCAAAGGCGGCATTGTGCAGTTAATGGTGTCTCCCGAGTACTTGCTGCCTAGCGACCGTGTGCTGCTCATCGACGATTTTTTGGCCACCGGCAAGACGATCCACGCGCTGGCAGAGTTAATCGCCGAATGTGGTGCCACCCTCTGCGGCATCGGCTGCCTGGTGGAAAAGTCCTTTGAATCGGGCCGCACCCAACTGGCTCACCTCAACGTCCCCATCGTCACCCTGGCGATTGTGGACAGCATGGAGGGTGATGCGATTGTAGTGCGCGACCCGAACGAAGGCTGAGATTTTTATTCATTGTTGTCATCCGGTCTTGATAATGCGTAATTCGTAATGCGTAATTGGTCAACGGTGATGGTTTCCAATTTACAACCACCGTGTCAACCATTTACGCATTACGGATTACGCATTACGCATCCTCTCTAGGAGCTTCCATGCAACACCAAACCATCGCCGTCCTCGATTACGGCAGCCAGTACAGCCAGTTGATCTGCCGCCGGGTACGCGAGGCGAATGTCTTTGCCGAGTTGATTTCATGGGATCGGGCGGCGGAGAAGTTGCCGGAGATCGAGAACCTGGCCGGGATCATCCTCTCCGGCGGGCCAAACAGCGTCTACGACGAGGGCGCGCCGACATTGCCCGAGATTGTCCTCGCCGGGGATGTGCCGGTGTTGGGGATCTGCTACGGCCTACAACTACTCGCCCATTACGGCGGGGGACACGTCGTGCCCAGCCACGAGCGCGAGTACGGCGCCGCCGAGATTCACCTGCTGGCCGCATCGCCGCTCTTTGCCGGTCTGCCGGCGGACCAACGCGTCTGGATGAGCCACGGTGACCGCGTAGATCGCCTACCAGACGGCTTCGTCTCCATCGCCCGCAGCGACAATTCACCCTTGGCCGCTGTCGCCGCCGAAGATCGCCGCCGCTACGGGATTCAATTCCACCCCGAAGTGGTACACACGACGCATGGTAGACAATTGTTACGCAACTTTGTGCGCGACATCTGCGGCTGCATCGGCGATTGGACGGCAGGCAACGTGATTTTGGAAAGCGTGGAACGCATCCGTCAAACCGTCGGCCCCGACGGCCACGTGATCTGCGGCCTCAGCGGCGGCGTGGACAGCGCCGTGGCCGCCACCCTCATCCACAAAGCCATCGGCGACCGCCTCACCTGCATCTTCGTCGATCACGGTCTGTTACGTCAGGGCGAGGCCGAACAGGTGGTGGAGACCTTCGAGAAGCACCAGGGCATGCGTCTCATCGCCGTCGACGCCAAAGAAGACTTCCTCAGCGATCTGGCAGGTGTCACCGACCCCGAAAAGAAGCGCAAGCGAATCGGCACGCGCTTTGTGCGTGTCTTCGAGGTTGAGGCGGCGCGGCTGGCGCTGGAATGGGGCATCGACAACCCGGCCTTCCTGGCACAAGGGACACTCTACCCAGACGTTATCGAGTCGGCGAGCAACGACGACACACGCAACGCCCGCACCATCAAAACGCACCACAACGTAGGCGGCCTCCCCGCTGATATGACCTTCCGCCTAATCGAGCCGCTGCGTATGCTCTTCAAAGACGAGGTGCGCACCATCGGCGCCGAACTGGGATTGCCCGAAGAGATCGTCTGGCGGCATCCCTTCCCCGGCCCAGGACTGGCGATCCGGCTGCTGGGTGAGGTCACGTGGGAACGGCTCGAAGTGCTGCGTAAGGCCGATAGCATCTTCCTCGAAGAGCTGCGCGCCGCCGATCTCTACCGGCAGACGAGCCAGGTCTTCTGTGTGTTACTGCCGGTGCAGAGCGTGGGCGTAATGGGCGACGGGCGCACCTACGAGAATCCCATCGCCCTGCGCGCCGTCACCACAGACGATTTCATGACCGCCGACTGGGCGCGCCTGCCCTACGATCTGTTGGCAAAGGTGAGCAATCGTATTGTCAACGAGGTAGACGGGGTCAACCGCGTAGTATATGATATTAGCAGCAAGCCGCCCGCTACAATTGAGTGGGAATAAGTAGCCAAACCAATTACATGGGTCGATTTTTACGCTTTGTTTTACTCTTAATTCTTATCCTTTCCGTCTTTCCGCTGTATACGCGTTATAAAGCGGCGGCAGGACCGATCCCGCCGGGCGTCTATCTGGCAGGGGCGGAGATGAGCCATTACAAAGATCCAGCCGAGATTGTGGAGAAGATCCGCAGTCGTTTTCGTGATCCAGTGGCCGTCTACTTTGGCGATGAACGGTTGGTCCTTAGCCCCGCGGACGTAGAGTTTCACGTCGACGCCGAAATCATGCTCATGGAAGCGTCGAGCTACCTTGATGGCCCAGAGTTTGTCGACATCTCACTCCGCTACCTGCTGGGGATCGAGCAGCGCCGCCGCGATGTCCCCGTCCGCTTTACGGTGAACCACACCAAGTTACGGGAATGGCTGGCGGCTGTGGCCGAAGAGCACAACCGGCCCCCACAGGAAGCGCGTGCCGTTCCACCCCAATGGGGATGGACAGACACCGCCATCCATGAAGACGAAATGCTACCCGCCGGCTTCGTCGGTAGCCTCCAAGACGATTGGCGTTGGACATTGGGCACCCCTGGCCAAACACTCCTAATCGAAGAAAGTGTGCAGGCCGTCATCAACACATTGGCCGATCCGGAACACCACGCAGCGCATCTGTCTATCAGCGAAACGGAACCACCGCCACTGAGCAAAGATGCACTCAGTCACGTCCTCAACAGTTTCACCTCAGATTTTCCTGGCTTTGCCGCCATCTACGTGCAGGATTTAGCCACAGGCGAAGAAGCGGTAGTGGATGTGGATGTGGCCTTTTCGGGCATGTCTACCATGAAGGTGGCCATTGCTGCCGAAGCGTACCGTCAATTAGATGGGCCACCTGAAGCCTTCCTTGGACAGTGGATCGACTATGCGTTGGGGGAAAGCAGCAACCCTGCCGCCAACGAAGTGTTGCGTTGGAGCGGCAACAGGGATATCTACGCCGGCGGGCGGCGTGTCACTGAGATGATGCGGGCGCTGGGCCTGAACAACTCGTTCATCCAAACCGGCTACGAGGACAGGAGCAACATCGCCGCCATCCCCACGGCAGCCAACCAGCGCGACGACTGGAACACCAATCCAGATCCACACCTCCAATCCACCCCGGCAGACATGGGCCGTCTACTGGCCGAGATCTACCGCTGTTGGCAGGGCGAAGGCAAGTTGATCAACACCTTCGGCGATGCCTTTACGCCGCGCGAGTGTCACGATATCCTCTTCTACATGAGCCATAATGAATTTCAGGAGCTCATCTGGGGGGGTATCCCCCGCCCCAAGACGGCCTGGATCGTCCACAAACATGGCTTTGTCAACGAAGCGCACAGTGACATCGCCCTGGTGTGGGGACCGTCCGGCCCATACGTGATCAGCGTCTACCTCTGGCGCAGAGGTTGGATGGACTGGGAAACCAGCAACAGCACCATGAACGAGGTTAGCCGGATTGTGTGGAACTATTTTCAATTTAAAGCGGATGTGGAGGGCATCGCTCCCCTCGAACCTCCTTACTTTGAATTACCCCCCAACTATGCGCCCATTCATGCCGTCTATGACAGCTTCGCCGCCAATCGGCTCAAAGAGGGGACGGAGGAGCCGGAGGAGCCGGAGGAGCCGGAGGGCGAGGCGGTGAAACGGTAATCGTCAGGCGATCAAGGATCGAATATGAGCGTCCGACAAAATTTGAACCTAGAAGAAGGGGTATCCGGCTGAAGGATACCCCTTCTTGATCCCATCACTTTTCCCGATCCCTTGCTACACCTTTTGTCTCATGCCTTTATCCACCATTCTATGACCAGTGAAGTGACGAATGGCAGATGGCACTATGACTTTTACACCCTATGATGGTGGCAAGACGAGTGAAACGGTTACAGCATGAAACTTACCTATGCTTGGTGCATAGTACGAGGCCAGAAACGGTTTCTGCTACGCATGCTCACTAGGTGCTGTCCGATTAAATTGTCTCGATCAAGGAGGGCGTCATGCAAAACAAGGAGCAGTTACCCATGAGCAACCGAGTTCTTTCCAGCCAGATTCTTGTGGCGTTGATCTTGATTGTGGTGGGGTTGGCTATTCTGGCCGCGAATCTGGGCTGGGCCGATCTTTCCGGCATCTTCCAGTGGATCCCATCGCTGTTCATCTTATTGGGTGTGTGGCAGTTAATCGCCAACAAATTCCGCTTCATTACAGGGCCAATCATTCTGATCGCCGGCGGCACCGCCTTCCAGTTGGCAGCATTCGACGTCATCGAATTTGATTCGATCTGGCAGTTCTGGCCGCTGATCCTCATCATTATCGGCGGATCAATGTTACTCGAACGCTTTGGTGTGCAGGTGCCTGGCCCTTTTAAGCACAGCGCCGACGAATCAGAGGTAAACATCCTCTCGATTTTCAATGGGCCGGAGCATCAGTTCAACAGCGCATCCTTTCGCGGTGGTGAAACAACCGCCATCTTTGGCGGCATTGATCTGGATCTGCGCAATGCCGCAGTGACAGCACCGCCGGCGCAAATCAACACCTTTGCCATGTTCGGCGGCATTGACATCATCGTGCCGCAGACGTGGACAGTGCGCACCGACGTGTTTGGCATCTTCGGCGGCAGCGACGACGAGCGCGTCGAAAAACCCACCGAACAGGACGGCCCAGATCTCATCGTTTCGGGTTTCGCCATGTTCGGCGGCGTAACCATCAAGAGCAAATAAACAGCGTCTATTCCGTTCCCTTCTTCCTTGTGACATTGCGTACGATACGCGAAAGGATTCTCACCATGACGAATCAAAATTTTACGGAACTTGAGACCAAGGAAACAAAACCCCAGCAGTCTACCGATCTCCGCCTGTTGTGGGGTGGGTTACTCATCATCGCCGGTATTCTCTTCTTGTTCCAGAACTTGGGCTGGTTCGATTTCTTGAGCTTCATTCCTGAAACCATGTGGTCGATTGTGTGGGCGGGCCTCTTTGGTATGGGTGGGTTGGCCTTTTTGGCCGGGCTCCTGCTCACAGGGCGTCAGAACTGGTGGATGGCCATCCCCGGTTTCACCCTGTTGGGGCTTTCGGGTACGATTATCGCCAGCGACATTCTGCGCTTCATTCCGTTTGAAGGTTCAATCTTCCTGGGCAGCATTGGGATCGGTTTTCTAACCGTCTACATCCTCGACCGGGAGATGTGGTGGGCCGTGATCCCCGGCGGTGTACTCGGCACCCTGGCCGCAGTGGCCGCTCTGGACGAAATCGGTGTGGGCGATGCCAGTGGCGCATTCTTCTTCCTGGGCCTGGGCGCAACCTTCGCCATTGTCGGCTTGCTCCCTACACCCCACGGACGCATGACCTGGGCGTGGATTCCGGCGGGCGTGATGCTGGTAATGTCCTTCGTGGTGATCACATCCACCTTCGGCCTGCTTGAAGTGCTCTGGCCGCTGGCGATCATCGGTGTCGGCGTTTTGATTCTCTTCCGCAACCTCTTCCGCAAACAAGCATCGTAAACTGCATTACAGCAGCCAACGCAGTTAGCAAAAGAGCCGTCCCTGTTCGGGATGGCTCTTTTTTTTTCCACCATGTTTGTACCCGTCATTTATACCATGATGCATTGAAGCACACTCCCTGTCTCGGTATCCTCTAGACAGTGCTGGATATCGGACGAGACTGGATATCGGACGATAGAACACCCAAAGTGAGGATAAGACTATGCGTTTTTCAAATCAAGTACTGAATCGAGCCCAAACCGAAATATCACGACTATGTCTTGGCGTGCGGATCCTAATAGCGCCCCTGACTGGTGAACGCTATCTCCAACGACGTGTACCGGTACGCATCCATAATCGGAAGAGACGCTAATCCCCATGACAACGTCCATTCAAGAACAGACTTCAATTGAAGAGTTGCAGAAGATCTCGTGGCAGTTAAGCCGCACAATTTTGGAGATCACCACAAAAGCCGGCTCAGGGCACCCATCAAGTTCGTTGTCGGCCATTGACGTGCTTGCGGTGCTCTACTTTGGCGACATCATGCGCTACGACGCTGAGCGCCCTAACTGGCCCGACCGGGATCGCTTCATCCTCAGCAAAGGACACGCTGCGCCGGGCTTATACGCAGTATTGGCCGAAGCGGGCTACTTTGATTCACACCTGCTCGCCACGTTGCGCCAGATCAACAGCCCTGTGGAAGGTCACCCAAACATGCGCCGCTTGGCTGGCGTCGAAGCATCCACCGGTTCACTGGGCCAAGGACTTTCAATTGGGTTGGGTCATGCCCTGGCAGCACGCGTAGACAAACGCGACTATCGTGTCTACGTAATGATTGGCGACGGTGAAGCGGACGAAGGCCAGATCTGGGAAGCTGCTATGTCTGCCGCAAAGTATAAGGTGGACAACCTAACCTGCATCCTCGACTTCAATCAGTTCCAACAGACGGGGCCGGTAGAAGAAGTGATGCCCGCTCTAGAGCCAATTGCAGCCAAATGGGAAGCATTCGGCTGGGATGTGGGCAGCGTCGACGGTCACAACATTGAGGCCATCTTGCAGACACTGCGCACAGCGCGCACGGTCAAAGGGCGACCGCAGATGATCATCGCGCATACACTGAAGGGCAAAGGGCTTTCGATCTTTGAAGAGAGCGAAAACCGCATGCACGGCAATCCCGTTCCCGAAGATCAGCTTAAAGAGACGCTTGAAGCACTGGATGCACTCTATGGAGGAAAAGAATAGCATGGAAATCGGCAAAACAATCGGCCTGGCGTACGGTCCCGCCACGCGCGACGCTTTTGGTGAAACACTGGTAGAGATTGGGCGCCAAAACAAAAACGTAGTGGTGATTGACGGCGATGTGGGCAATTCCACCCGCACCGAAAAGTTCGGTGCAAACTTTCCAGATCGCTTCTTTAACGTTGGCATAGCCGAAAGCAATCTGGTTGGTGTAGCCGGGGGGATGGCGGCGGCCGGTAAGAACGTCCTCGCGGCCAGTTTTGCCACCTTCCTGTGGAGCAACGCCTTCGATCAGATTCGTATGGGCATTGCCTTTCCACAGTTGCCCGTCAAACTTATGGGGTCCCACGCCGGTATCAGCATCGGCGAAGATGGCCCTAGCCAAATGGGCATCGAAGATATTGCCCTGGCCACAGCGTTGCCCAATTTCACTGTCCTTGTGCCGGCCGACGGCCCCTCCACGGCGGCGGCGACGCGCGCGATGTTTGCCCACAACGGTCCTGTCTACCTGCGTACAGGGCGCGCCAAGACGCCAATGGTCTACCAAGAAGGCAAAGTGCCCTTTCAGATCGGCAAAGCCAACCGGCTGCGTGAAGGCAAAGATGTGACAATCATCGCCTGTGGGCTGATGGTGGCGGCGGCATTGGAAGCAGCGCAACTGTTGCGTGACAGTGGGATCGAAGCACGTGTCCTCGATATGCACACGATCAAACCTATCGACGAAGAAGCGATTGTACTGGCGGCAAACGAGACCGGCGCGATTGTCACCGCGGAGGAGCACTTGCTCGAAGGCGGGCTGGGTGCGGCGGTTGCTCGTGTCGTCGCCCGACGAAGCCCGATAAGAATGAACTTTGTTGGGTTGCGCGACACCTTTGCTGAATCAGGCACAGGTCAAGAACTGCTAGAAAAGTATGGCCTGACGGCGAAGGATATTGTGCGGGCCGTTGAGGAAATCAGAGGGTAATCCCAAAGGTTGACGTTCGCAAAATAGGCTTCAACATAGGCTTCAAAATGGGCGTCGTGACGGCACAATGATAGCCGCCGGATCGAGAAACGGTAACGGATTCACATAACCGCCCCACCCATCAAGGCGATTGTAGGGCGCAATTCTGATACCAAGGTGCAGGTGGGGCGATTCACACATACCCGTTGCACCGGCACTGCCCAGGCGGTGTCCTATCTCGACGCGTGCGCCACATGCCACCTGAACCGACTGAAGATGGGCGTAGAGCGACTCTCCCCACCAGTGCGCCAGCACCAAGAAACGCCCGTAACCGTTCTGATCTTCACCAACTTCCAATACCTGCCCGTCGGCAGTTGCTAGCACAGCAGTACCCGAGGGCAGATCAAAATCGATGCCATTGTGTCCGCGCAGGGGCACACCGGCAATGCGAAAACGGCTATAACGGTCGGGATTTTCGCCCCACGCCTGTAAAAGGCGGTAACGAGCCTGGAAAGGCGCAGCCAAATAAATGCCCTCCGGCTCAAAGAGGCTGCTATCTTCTGGTTTGGGCGGCACAGTGAAAGGCACGTTAATATCCTCTTGCGATCAAAGCACGGTTAGACAAAATTCGACAGCGTTCTAGGCACTCCGTTATACTTGGCTAATTAACATCGCCCAGTATACCGCGACTGTTAGACAAACTGGAATAGAATGTAAACATTTTTCAAACGTTTTCGGCGTAGAATACGCTGTATGGCAATCACAACGATGTGGTTTGTCTTTTGTTGTCAGGCTAGATAAATCTAGAGCGATAAACCCAGAGTGATGTGTCACGCGGAGGAGATTCTGTATGCCCATTTATGAATTTTATTGTGACAGTTGTGGTCACGAGTTTGAAAAGATAGTCTCATTTTCGGCAACCCAGTCGCCTGATTGCCCATCCTGTGCAGCGGAGACAGTGAGCCGTCGCATGAGCCGCCCCGCCATCCACTTCAAAGGCAGTGGTTGGTACATCACCGATAGCAAGAAGAACAACGGCAATGGCAGCGCCAACGGCACGAACACAAACGGCAGCAACGCCAAGACCGAAGGCACAAGCGAAAGCCCAGCCAAAGCCGAGAGCAGTGAAAGTACAACGACAACCAAAAGTGAAAGCAGTAACGAAAAAGCCGCCCCGAAGACGGATACAAAGGCCGATACAAAAGCGGGTGTATAAGCTGTAAGCCGTGATTGATTGTAGAAGGTATAGAAGATAGTGAATGGTTACCCTTGCAAAATTCGCAAGGGTAATTTAGTTTTAGCGTATGCAAGTCTTCGCATACTGGAAAATCTGAAGGGCACGTCGCCTGCCTATGCACAATCGAGGAAAGTATGACAGTCCCTACCCGTTTTGGTGTTTTACGCTTAGTGGCCACCCTCTTTAAAGTGTTCGCCTGGATCACCCTGGTCGGTTCCATCTTGGGGGCGCTGGGGGTTGGTGTGCTGGGGTCGATGCTGCAGGAGACATGGGTTGATGCGACATTGATCCCTGCGCTGCTGGTAGACGGCACCAGTGGGATCATCATTGGCGTGATCCTGATTGCATCAGGGATATTGACCTTCTTCTCGCTCTATGCGGCAGCAGAAGGTATTCAGGTGCAACTCGCCATTGAAGAGAACACGCGCCTTACGGCAGCGCTCCTCTTGCGGTTAGATGAACAGAACCGTCCTGCTGTGCGCCCCACACCTACTTACTATGGCGAAGTTGTCGACAGCTAAGCGGCAAGCACCCTGTGTCACTCATCGATTAAGCCAGTTCTGATTAAGCCAGTTGCAGTTTGTCGGCGACGCGGTTGAGTAAAAAGGTCCGCTCTCGATCTGCGTCGAAGAGAATGGTGATCTTCTGTTCTTCGGCTTCTCCTTCGATTGCCGTCACCACACCGTCTCCAAAATGTGAATGGATCACCCGTTGGCCCGATTGCAGTTTTGCGAGCGAGCGTAACACCTTGGGCGACGGTGCCGGCTTTCCCTCTTGCACGGACTGTTGGAGTTCCACAGCCAGGCCGGCTTCACGGTCGCGCCACCCCTCAGACAGTGTCGACATCATCTTTTCTCCCTGCCTGCTTAGCCGTCCACGCAGATCAGTCGCCTGTTGATGGGCTTTGCCCAGTGCTTCCATCCCCTGTTGCTTACGTTTCTTGCTCTCGTCCCCCTCGGCCAGTAGACGGCTGGCGCGGCTGATCACACGCAAAAGGACATCAATCTGTTTAACAGGATCATCAAACGGTTCAACAACCATCAATTGTACCCCGTTTAGCCGACAAAGTTCGATGCGTGTTTGATCGCGTTGTGCGTCTTCTTGTGCCTCCCAATCGCTGCGACGTCCTTGCCCTTTGGCGGCGAGACCGGTGATGCGCACAGCAATGTTGATTTCGGGGTAGAGATAGTCGAGCTTAAGTTTGCGCTTGGTGGCCGGATTCACCAACCAGTTAGGGCTCACGTTGTACTCAACGCGACACTCGTGGAAGACACGAGCCAAAATCTCGCGCCAGGCGTTGATGTTCAAGTAAGAAGCAGACATAATCATTCCTTCGGCAGATACTGGATGAGACAGGTGACACCATTTTAGCACATGCGTTCCCTGCGGAGAAACTAGAAAGAATCCAAGAAGACATCATCCAAACAGTAATGCAACAAAACAGTAATGCAACAAAACAGTAATGCAACAAAACAGTGATGTAACGAAACAGTGATGCAACAAAACAGTGATGTAACGAAACAGTGATGTAACGAAACACTGATGTGCGGTGCAGGTCGTTCCGTACTATAATCTGCGCATGACAATACCCTCGAAGCCGGTACAAACACAAAATCAACCGTCTACTGCGAAATCAACTGTGCCTTCGCCTGCACAGAACGATGCCGAAGTTGTGTCAAGCCGCCCACAGACACTTGATGGACGACGTTTGGCCGGTGCTACGATGGTGGTGATGGTCTTTTTTGTCCTTAGCCGTGTGAGCGGGTTGCTGCGCGAGATGATCATCGGCGCACAGTTTGGTACCAGCGCCGAACTGGATGCCTACCTGGCAGCCTTCCGTATTCCTGATCTGCTCTTTCAACTGGTGGCCGGGGGTGCATTGGGCAGCGCCTTTATCCCGACATTCTCGCAGTTATGGGCGGAAGAAGGCGAAGCGCCTGCATGGCAACTTTTCAGTCGCATCCTCAACCTGGTGACGCTAATATTGGTGATGTTGGCCGTGCTGGCGGTGACTTTCGCCGATCCCCTTGTGACGCGGGTAATTGCGCCGGGCTTCGATCCTACGCAGCAGCAGTTGGCCGCTGATCTGATGCGCTGGATGCTGGTGAGTACGGTTATCTTTGGCGCCAGCGGGCTGGTGATGGGGGCGCTGAATGCAACACAACACTTTGTATTGCCGGCGGCGGCGCCGGTCCTCTACAATGGTGCAATCATTGTTGGGGCGTGGCTTTTGGCGCCCACATACGGCATTTATGGCCTTGTCATCGGTGTGGTGGTGGGCGCACTGGCACATTTTGGCGTGCAGGTCCCCGCGCTTATGCGCAAGCGGGCGCGTTATCGATTGGACTTGACGTGGCGTGATCCCGCAGTAGGCGAAGTGGGACGTTTGATGGCCCCGCGTATACTAGGGCTCTTCTTTGTCCAGTTGAATTTTTTGGTGAACACCATTCTGGCCAGTCAATTGGCGGCAGGAAGCCTGGCAGCGTTGAACTTTGCCTGGTTGCTGATGCTCCTACCCCAAGGTATTTTTGCCCAAGCCATTGCCACCGTCGCCTTTCCTACCTTTTCGGCGCAGGTGGCGGCACAGGATCACAGTGCACTGCGCCGCACATTGGATCGCACGCTGCGTACAGTTCTCTTCTTGACACTGCCGGCGGCAGTCGGTCTTTTTGTGCTGCGTGTGCCGGTGATCCAGGTGTTGCTGCAACGAGGCAATTTTGATGCAGAGAGTACAGCCGCCGTAGCCTACGCCTTACAATTCTACGCACTGGGATTGGTAGCGCACGCCTTGGTAGAGATCGTTGTGCGCGTCTTCTATGCGCTACACGATACGCTGACACCTGTGTTGATTGGGGTAGGCGCGATGAGCTTGAACATCTTATTGAGCCTGGTGTGGATTGATCAACTTGGCTATGGTGGCCTGGCATTGGCCAACAGTGTAGCGACGACGGTAGAAATGATTGTTCTGCTCTGGTTGCTAAGACGCCGTGTCAATGGCTTTTCGTTTGCGTCCTTAATCAGGGGGAGTATCCGTTCTGCTGCGGCTGCAATGTTGATGGGCCTGGCGGTGTGGGGTTGGCTTACGTGGCTTGGAAGCCAAGTCGGCTGGGGAAGTTGGCTACCGATTGGTTGGGTGGCGGCGTTAAGCGGCATGGTGGTTGCGGTTTCTATTTATATGGGATCAGCACTACTGCTTGGCGCCGAAGAATTGCGCATAGCGTTATCTCTGCTCGGGCGAAGACTAACGCATCGCTAATACAACGCCAACTGTCTTGTAAGCAACTCGATCTATACTGTTTGCGTATACTATTGCGTGATTGAACTTGATAACTTTGTGCAATCATCCGATTTTGTGAGATGACCAGATTCTAATGAGGAGAAAACCATGTTTTTAGGTGGGTATGGGCTCTACATCTTGATTAGCTTGCCGGCCCTTATACTCGGGCTGTGGGCACAGGCGCGGGTTCGGTCTGCCTTCAACAAGTATTCGAAAGTACCCGGCGGTCGAGGAATTGCCGGAGCGCAGGCAGCGCGTATGATCCTCGACGCCAACGGTTTGCACCATGTCAACGTTGAGCAGGTTCAGGGCTTTCTTTCGGATCATTACGATCCCCGTAGCAAGACGCTGCGACTAAGCCCGCAGGTTTACCAAAGCCCAAGCCTGGCGGCAGTGGGTGTGGCGGCGCACGAAGCAGGTCACGCCATTCAAGATAAGGTTAAGTACGGGCCGTTGGGTCTGCGCAGCGCGATGGTGCCTAGCGTTCAGATTGGGAGTTGGCTCGGGCCGCTGATCTTTATGGCAGGTCTCTTTTTGAATGCGACGCCGGTGGCCTGGTTGGGCCTACTTCTGTTCGGCGCCACCGCCGTCTTTGCCCTGGTGACGCTACCAGTTGAGTTCGACGCCAGCAAGCGCGCCAAGGAGATCCTGGTGACGCAAGGGATGTTAGCCCCGCAGGAACTCAAGGGCGTCACGGCTGTCCTTGATGCAGCGGCGCTCACCTACGTAGCGGCGGCCCTTCAGGCAATCACCACGCTCTTGTACTACGTCTTCCTCCTGACAGGACGGCGTAACTAGCCTTTCCTCTGTACGAGGACCTCAAACGAGGAGAAATGGACAGATGAACAACAATCCGTTTTTTGTGCGGTTTGGCCGATATGGCAATCGAGTCAACAGCTTCGCATCGAACATTGGCGGGTGGTTTCTGATTGCTCCTGGCGTTTCGCTGGTGTTGCTGGGGCTGGCTATTCTAATTTGGCCTGAATTGCTGGCTTACATGATCGCCGGTATGATGATTGTAGGTGGTGGTTCGTTGGCATTGTGGGGCTGGCGTATTTCGCAGATGCAGAAGCAGATGCGGCAAAGGATGCAGAACGGCATCTATTACGAAGATGAAGTTCGTTACGGAAACAACCCTTACGAACGCTACTAGTGAAGCGACAGTCGCTCTATTCTGTGTTAAACTGCATATGATGTGACGTGAAACTGAGATCGATCCGGTGACGCCGCGATCGGTCTCTTTATATGAAGCGCTTTGTACGGCGATTGCGATGGGCGAAGGATAAAACGATGAACCAAGAGAGCACGGGGCAGAGCAGGCGCATCCTCTGGATTGTGTTGGGCGCGGTGAGTTTGGTCTTTATGTTTAGTATCTGCGGCGTGATATTTGTGGGCGGCTTCTTTTTGATGAACACCGCATCTGTTAGTACGCAAAGCAGCCGCATAGAAACCGCCGAAGAATTTGTCCGACCGGCGGTGGTAGCAACGGCAGTCCCTGTGCAGCCGATTCAGATTTCGCCAGACATAGAAGACTATGAGACAGCGATCCTGTCTGCAATTTATAGAAACGTGGCGCCTTCCGTCGTCAACATCGAAACGTTGAGCCTGGGCAGCAGTCTACAGCGGGATCAGACATTCCTCTTTCCTACACCGCCCAGCGGCACACCGATTGTACCCGAGTTTCGCATTGACCCGAACAGCCTCATTCCTCGTGGCCAAGGGTCGGGCTTTGTCTGGGATCTAGATGGACATATTGTCACCAATGCCCACGTAATAGAAGACGCCGACCAGGTACAGGTAAAGTTTGCAGACGGCACCGTTACCGTGGCGGAAGTTGTGGGATTAGATGAACATAGCGATCTGGCTGTGTTGCGTATTGATCCCGAGGGATATGCACTTTCTCCTGTAGCCCGCGGTGACATTGACGACGTCAATGTAGGCGACAGGGTGGCTGCAATTGGCAACCCCTTCGGCTTTGAAGGCACATTGACATCCGGCATCGTCAGCGCCATCGGACGTAGCATCCCGGCGTTGACATCCTTCAGCATTCCCGAGGCGATTCAGACAGATGCCGTAATCAATCCGGGCAATTCCGGTGGGCCACTGTTGAACGAACGCGGCGAGGTGATTGGTGTCAATGCGCAGATTCGGGTGTCGGATCTAGGCAACACCGGCATCGGTTTTGCCATTCCCATCAGTATTGTAGAGCGGGTGGTGCCCGCCCTCATTGTGGAAGGGGTGTATGAGCACTCGTTCATCGGCATCAGCGGCAGTACCTATAGCCCTGTTTGTGCCGAAGTGCTCGGGCTGCCGAAGACCATTCGTGGCGCTTATGTCAGTTCCGTCCTTTCAGGGACGCCGGCAGCGCGGGCTGGGTTACGCGGCGGAACGGAGCCTATCGAAAGCAATTTGCTTGGCGTCTGCCCTGAAAGGGGTGGTGGTGACATGATTCTGGCCATTGAAGACCAGCCTGTAACCCGTTTCGACGATCTACTTGTTTATTTGGAGCGGTATACCAGCCCAGGAGATACCATCGAACTAACAATCCTGCGCAACGGCGAGGAACGAACCCTCGATGTTACGCTGACAGCACGCCCCAATCGCACGCAGTAACACCTAGCTGGCACAGGTGTTGACGTAGCTGAGATAAGAGTGTAGCCAACAAAAAAGCGGGCGAAACCAGATGGTTTCGCCCGCTTTTTTGTTGGCTACATACCCTTAATCATCGATCTCGATGATATGTTCCTCTTGTCCTTGCCGCCACCGCCCCTGACCATCGCCAACAACCCACGAAGACTGAATACGAATCTTACGCCGCGGGCCGTCTGTCGGCTTGTTCTGCACCACCGGCGGTTGTACCGAGGCACGTGGACTTTGCAGCGACGCAGCAGCAGCTTGCGTCAACTGCCCCTGTAAGAACTTCCATCCACTCCGCAACGCAAGCCCGGCCAGGCCGGCAACAATGGGTAGGGCTGCTTTCCCAACTTGCACAGGCAACGATGTCCGCTGTATGGGCAGCCCATTGCTGGTGTCGAAACCACAACCGCCGCAGAAGCGTGCGCTTAACGCAACAGATCCACCGCACTGGGGGCAAATTCGGCTTACCTCACTCATCTTTTCCCCTTTCTCCTTTTGCACTGGGTGCGAGTATAGCACTAGCGCGCCATCTCCACAAACTACGTAAAAGCAACACAAGCAGCGCCGGAATCTTACCGACATTTACACGGTCACTCCCCACTTACCTACAAGCTTTGTAAGCGAGCAGCATACTTTTTGGATAAAAGTACTCCTAAATTTTCGCATGGTACTTAAGCATTATCTTACGCAAGCAACACCAATAAACCTTGCTTAACCCATGAATCCTATCGCTCTGTAATATCAATTCTTTGGTCAGTATAGTTAATTATTCCTGCCCTAAGGAGACCCCCCCCGTGTTACCTATTGAGAGAGTGTGCCACATCTCTTAGGGTAGATGTAACGAACTTGTAATCGAGCCATCAACGAGAACATTACGTTGATAGGCCAACAATACGCCAATACAGTTCGAATGCATTATCGCCTTCATAAAGGATCGCAGGGGGATCCATGACATACGCAACGATCAGTTGGAAACGGACGGTGCTGGTGCTTATCCTCACATTAAGCATCTGGTGGAGCCTGCAGTGGGTAGCGCCTGTCTATGCCGGCGAAAAAGACAATGCGGAAACTCACACACTGCTTGTGAACTTTGCTCCAGGCACAACAGTGGCGGAGCGCGATGCTGTGTTGGCTCGTATGGATGCCGAGTTGGTTCAATGGATTGAACCTCTGTACACGGCAGAAGTTCGAATGCTTACGCCTGGCACCAACCTCTTGGCCAACACCATGGCGAGTTTTTTACATGAGCAACAAGTTGTCTCGATTGAACCCAATGGATATGTGAGTGGTGTACCGGTTGAACTCATTACGTCGACACCTGGAGAAGCAGGTGGGCGAAGCACAATTCCCCCGACACCGATTCAGGTCAATGACCCTGATTTTAATGATCCACAGCGGGTCTATGCGCCCCGGATGCTTCAACTTTCGCACGCCTGGCAGTACACAATGGGCACACCTTCTACCATTGTGGCTGTAGTGGATAGCGGTGTCAATCCCGCACATCCGGATCTGCTCGGGCGCATTTTAGACGGTTATGACTTTGTGAACGACGACGAGGAAGCACTTGATGATCATGGACATGGCACACACATCGCCGGCCTGATTGCAGCCACTGCCAATAACGGCATAGGTAGCGCCGGTCTCTGCCCTCTATGCTCGATTCTGCCTGTGAAAGTGCTCAATGCCAGCAACGTAGGGACATGGTCGGATGTAGCTGCCGGTATCGTCTATGCAGTTGATCATGGTGCTCAAATCATCAACCTCAGCTTAGGGGGAACATCGAATGCACCAGTCGTTCAGGCCGCCGTTGCTTACGCTACCCAACACAACGTTTTGATCGTGGCGGCTGCTGGTAACAGCCGTAGCGACACACACTTTTACCCGGCAGCGCTCGAAGATGTCATCGCCGTCAGCGCCACTCGCCAGGACGATACACGCTGGAGCCTGAGTAATTACGGATCGTGGATTGATGTGGCAGCACCCGGCTTCACCATCTACAGCACCTACCACGATCTCAACAATTACTATGGCGGCTACATCTTTATGTCGGGTACGAGTATGGCTGCACCGCATGTTGCCGGCTTGGCAGGGCTGCTTTTAAGTCAGAATCCAGAGCGGACCGCAGCCGACCTGCGCCGTATCCTCGTTGAAACGGCTGACGACCTTGGCGAACCTGGAGCAGATATAGACTTTGGCGCCGGTCGCATCAACGCCAAGAGAGCGTTGATGCTCGAAGCGCCGCAGCCCGAAAAAGATGCCGTCCTCAGTGGCACAGTCTGGCAAGACGAAAACGAAAACGGAACATGGGACGCTACTGAAGCAGCCGGTGGACTCAACCTCACCATTATGGTGTTCGACTACGAAAACAATGTAGTAGGCCAGGTATCCATAGACGGCGACAGTGAATGGCGAGTCGAAGGCCTCTACCCAGGCCACTATACCGTTGAGGCACAGCCAAATGGACGGACCGTCCTCACGACACGGCAGAAGTACGCTATCGTGTTGTTCGAGAGTCAGAAGATTGAAAGCTTAAACTTTGGCATCACTGAGCTAGAAGAGAATACAGCTTTCAACCATGTATATATGCCGATTGTTGTCAGTAACTGACAGAAACAAATAAATCTACCTTTTTGTAGAGACTTAATTGAAGTTGAGGAGGAGTCAGATGAACGCCGTAACCGTCAATTCCACAGTGTATTTCAGTTCACGTCGAGCGACCAGTTGGTTTATGAAGATCGTGTTTGCTATCATGTTGACCTTCAGCCTTTGGTTCTTGGCTGCCCCGGCATCTGAGGTCTACGCACAAGACGTAGTCTACCATTCTGTGCGCGCTGGGGAGTCTCTGTCGAGCATTGCAGCACGGTATGGCGTCTCCGTAAGTGCAATTCTTCAGCACAATCGAATTGCCAATCCAAATATCCTGCGGGTAGGGCAAACGCTCGCAATCCCGCGGACAACGCAACCGTCTGCACCAGCGCCTACTCGTGTGGTACAACCTACGCCTACTCGTCCTACTGCACTGCCAACAGAGCCACCAGTGCAACATCAGCCTGTACCGACGCGACAGCCACGGGATATCTACATTCCGCCTGTCACAGCGCCGAGTGCTGCCCCAACTGTAGAGAAGCCGGTTCCTACGCCGACGCCCATTGTCTCTACACCGCGCTACTACACAGTACGCCCAGGTGATACGCTGTATGGTATCGCCGCCCGCTTTGGTGTCAGCGTTTCGGCCATTCAGAGCCGCAACCGTCTCGTCGGTAGTATTATCTACCCAGGACAATCCCTGGTCATTCCGTAAATCGCCTTAGGCAAGTCGGAAACAGCTTGTCTGCGAAAAATCACAGTTCGCCACTTGTTATGAAAAAGTCCCAACCATTGTGGTTGGGACTTTTTCATAACAAGCGGCAGTACACCGTACATTACGGATCTAAGCGCTCCCACCAAAAACGGATGACAGCCCGTTGCGCCCGTTCAAAGTACTCTACTTGTATACTATGGACGCCGGCATCAAGTCGATAATCCACAAACGCCGTGCGCGGAGGACCTTCTCGCCATTCCCCCAAGATCCCGACACCGTTGATCAAGACCCTGGCGCCATCGTCGACTTCCACGTAGAAACGGTAAAGGCCTTCTTCAAAGTAGATATCATTGCGCCAGCGGGCACTGAAGAAGTCTTCAGGTAATTCAGGTGACGGGGCATTGGTGCCCCAGTTGAAGACGATTGCCGCATCATTGCGCATCAACACCGGCGTGCCGGAAAGGGAATCGTTGTTCCAATACTCACCCCGCCAATCGCTAACGACTTGTGTTTCGGGCGTATTCGTGGGCGTCTCGGTTGGGAGAGGCGTAGGTGTACCTTCGGGCGTTGGCGTACCTTCGGGCGTTGGGGTGGCTTCAGGCGTATTGGTCGGCGTCGGTCCGCTGGCTACGTCAACGGAGATCGGCGCCGTTGCTTGCAGTGCACCGTTCCCAACATAAGCAACCACCGAATAGGTACCCTGGATGAGCCAACGCTCACCTACTGGATAGACAAACGACGTAGATAAGCTGCCGTTGCTATCCGCATTCGTTGCAGATAGGATGCCGCTACGGCCCTCACTGTCTGCCAATGTCACCAAAATCAGGCTGTTGTCGGGCCAGTTACTGCCTGTAATCTGTACTTCACTGCCGGCATAGACACTTGCCGGTGACACAGAAAGTTGGGGGGTAGAGCGGTTGGAAGCACTACTGACAATGGTCGGGCGCAATGCAGGATTTGCACTTAAGTCTGCACACCCACCCAACAGGAAGATGAAGACAACGAAACAACATAACATCCCCCACCGTAACCAAGGAACAAAGATACGCTGTTCTGCTTGTGCGCCCGCATGCATCTGTTCGCACATTTTGCGACTCCTGCTTGTGTAATGAAAAGAGTGTGTGGTGAAGTGTACAGTATGGCTATCATTGCAACGACGATCTGGTGGGGCGTGTTCCTGTAAAATACACAACAGCCCAAACTCACCGAATCAAGATGAAAACCAAATGTTGACTGCATCCCGCAGCATGGCGGCGGCAGTAGGCAACGGCTCGGCTTCCCAGATTTTGTGATACATGATTTCGTAGAGATCGCTGTGGATCTCAATGCCCATTTCCCAACTGGAACAACCTGCCAGGAAGTCGTCGATGGGCAGTAAGTGGGGCGCGACACTGAGCGCATATCCTGTTTCGGTACGGTCTGCCTGGGCCACCAGTTTGATGCGACGTCCTTGTGCGATAGCATCTGCCAAATCTCCCTGGTTGATGCCAGTGATGCCGCTTACGTCGACATCGTTGAGGGTGGCCTTGATGCCAAGGAAACTGTTGGCAATGATCACCAATTTATTGGCGGTGTCCCAGCCCTCCACGTCGAGCGATGGATCGGCTTCGGCAATGCCGCGCACCTGTGCCTCGGTCAGCGCTTCGGCATAGCTGCGTCCGTTGCTCATCTCTTCAAGGATGTAGTTGCTCGTGCTGTTAAAGACGCCACGCACTTTGGCAATGTCGGCGGCAATCAAATCGCGGCGACCGATATTGATCACCGGCAGCGCGCCGCACACGGTGGCGCTGTAGCTTAGTTTCACACCCTTGTCCACTGCCAATTTCTGAAGTTCTTGAAACGCCAGCACTAGCGGCCCTTTGTTGGCCAGGACAACGTGAATGCCCTGTTGCAACGCCATGCGCACTACACTCAGGCCGGGTTCACCGTCTTTCAGATTTACCGGCGACGCTTCCAACACCAGCTCACAGGTGAGTCCTTCCAACGCTTCATGGGGCATACGTTCAGCCAGAAATTCAGGCAGACCGGCTACTTTCCCACCGTCGAACTTGTGATGACGCAGTTTCGCCGGATCGAACCCAGACTCACAAACGGCGACGCCGCTGCTATCGGCCACCAGGACGACCTGAAAGTGAAGGCCATACTGCTCAGCCAATCGCTGTTCTTTTTCCTCAAGAATCTGTAGAAAGCTGCGTCCGACATTGCCCAGGCCGATCAGGGCGCATTTGACTGTCTTTGTCATTGCATCCTCGTTTGAAAGGTCAGTGGTGATTGGTGATTAGGTCTCGAAGCATGGATATGAGTCTACATGTCATGTTCTCGACAAGACTGGGATTTGTCCATTCACTGCCTCAACGAAAAGCCCAATCACCACTCACTAACCGCGTTGGACACGATACCAATAGGAATAAAGCTCGGTGAATCCGAGTTTATCATACAAACGCTTGGCAGGAAGATTGTTGTCCATCACTTGCAAATAAGCCAGCATGGCACCCTGCTCTTTAGACCATGCAAGCAGCGTCGCCAACATGTGGACGCCATAGCCACGTCCACGCGCCGCGGTTGCCGTGACAATATCATACAGCCCCACGATTGTCCCTTCCACCACCGCGAGCCCACAGGACACTACTTCGCCGTTCACGCGCAGCGTTGCATACCCTGTCGTGGGGGCAATATTGTGCAAGATGCCACGTAGCGCAGTCACTTGTCCGTCTTTGAGATCACTAAACTGCGCGAAATTCTTGATCCATATATCCGAAATTGTATCTTCGATCTGCACGACCCCTTGAGTTTCGTTCACCAGCATGGGATCGGCCAGATTGCGTTGCCGCACCATTGTCATTGCTTCTTTGATATAGCCGCGCGTGGCCAGCAGTTCATCAAGATAGGCCGGCTGAACCAGCGGCGTCAGTTTGAAGATGGTAGGTTGCTTGTGCGTACGATAGTGTGCTTCACAGCGGGCGACGCGCTCGAGCACCTCACTCTCGCCTTCCGATTCCACCGCGTAGACCGGATTGACGGAATTGGCTCGCCGGGTGTAGCCGTCGGCGAAACGCAACAGCCATCCTCGATCCAATAGAGATTGATGCGCAGGCCAGGCGTTCAACGACGCTTCTTCGATACGCCGAATTAAGGATACGTTTTGAGCCATCGCTTGCATCTCCTTTCGCACCTGCCATAGGAAAGGGTTCATCGTCCGCACAAAGCGGGCGAAGGGCATGGTGCATTGAGTTGTCTCCTTGGGGATTGGGTTAGCGGATTGCGGATTGCGGATTACGACGTCGTCTGTAAGAATCGGTGCATGAGCGATTCCGCCCGATTTACCGTTAATGCTGTTTACAGAACGCTATTCGCAATTCGCAATCCGCAGTTTGTTCCTATTTCGCTTGCCTGGCGCGCGCTTCCACCATGCGCGCAAACTTGGCAAAGAGGAGATCGGCGTCGTGGGGGCCGGGGCTGGCTTCGGGGTGATACTGCACACAGAAGACGGGGCGATCCGTCAGTTGCAGGCCTTCGACGGTGCCGTCGTTGAGGTTGCGGTGGGTGATCTCGACATTAGCGGGTAATGTCTCTTCGTTGACGGCATAATTGTGATTCTGCGCTGTGATCTGTACGTTGGTACTTTCGCTGTCGCTCACCGGCTGGTTGCTGCCATGATGGCCAAACTTGAGCTTGTACGTTTCTGCGCCCAGCGCCCGCCCGATGATCTGATGCCCAAGGCAGATCCCAAACATGGGGACATCGTGCTGCATCAACTCGGCGACGGCCTGTGCAGCATACGGCACACCCGCCGGGTCACCGGGGCCATTGCTTAAGAAGATGCCCTGCGGCTGCATCGCCAGCACCTGCTGCGCCGACGTATCCGCGGGCACGACCACTACCCGTAGGTTGTGACTTGTCAATCTACGCAAGATGTTGTGTTTGATGCCAAAATCGTAGGCCACGATCAACGGTGCGTCGGCTTCAGGAGACGTAGCCGAAGGCGACGCATCTTTGCCAGAAGAGACAGGCGTCCACTCGGCTTCGGTGCCGTCGATCCAGTTATACGGTTCGTGACAGGTGACCTCTTTTACGAGGTCGCGCCCGTCAAGCCCTTGCCATGTGCGCGCCATGACGAGGAGTTCCTCGGCGCTGTGGCTACCGTCGGTGCTAAGCGCAGCGTGGAGCACGCCCTGATCACGCAACCGGCGTGTCAAGGCGCGGGTATCTACTTCGCTAATGCCGGGGATGTCATGCCGCTCCAGGTAACTGTGCAGTGTCTCATTCGCTCGCCAGTTTGAGACCACCGGGCTGATCTCGCGTACGATGAAGGCCGTGATCTGTGGTTGATCGCTTTCCACGTCTTCACGGTTGATGCCGGTATTGCCCACATGGGGATAGGTCATGCAGACCATCTGCCCACGGTACGAAGGATCGGTGATTACCTCTTGATAGCCGGTAAGGCTCGTGTTGAAGACGACCTCACCCACCACCGTCGTCGCTGCGCCGAAGGCTTCACCGCGGAAGATATCGCCATTGGCTAACGCCAGAATTGCTTCCAATCCAATTCCTCCAGGTTATTCATCATGTAATCGAATCGGTTTGCGGTTGTAGGCCAACCGCAACGGCTGTCGCCAGGACGCGTGCTTCATCAGCGGGTTCCAGGCCACAGGCTGAGACGAATCGCCATTGTTGTCGTCGGCTGATTGGTTAATCAAACTTTTCAGAACCGCCACCTCGTCGCAGCGGTGGAATTTGGGGCAGTAGATACATTCCTGCCAGAGTTTCGGGCTGACGCTCCACCGATCGACGATTTCAAAGCCGAGACGTTCAAAGAAATTTTCGCGCAGCGTCAGGGCGCAGACGTTACGAAACTCGCGCGCCCTTGCCAGTGCGACTAGATGCTCCACAATGACGCTGCCCACACCTTTGCCGTGCTGGCTGCTGTGCACAGCCAGGGATCGGATCTCGGCCAATTCCGACGTCAATGCGGCCAGTGCGCCACAGCCCACCACACGACGAACGCCGTCTACTTCGTCCTCGGCCACCAGCCAGTCGGGGAGCGCCTGAAGCACCGCCGCTTCTGTGCGCGGCAACATGAGATTGCGCTCGGCAAAGTCATTGATCAGCGCAACCAATTGCGGCACATCTTCTGCTTGTGCGTGTCGGATTGTTACACTCATGATGCCCCTCGAATAGACGGATGTTGATGCGGATGCGATGATCAACTCTCTACAATTCCTGCAAAATCTCGCCCAATGCCTCCACGGCTTTGGCCAATTCGGCCTTGGTGATGGTCAACGGCGGCACGAAGCGCAGGATGTTCGTCCCTGCGCTTACAAAGAGGACACCGTGGTCGTAGCCCTTCTCAACAATGGGGTTGACCTCGATATCCATCTCTACACCCACAATCAATCCCTTGCCGCGAATTTCAGTGATATGCGGGCTGTTGAGTTCTTCTAGCAACTCCACCAGGTAATCGCCTTTCTCGCGTACTTCGGCCAGAAATTCAGGCTGCGACACACGTTCCACCACGTGATTGGCTACATGGGTGGTGAAGGGATTGCCGGCAAAGGTGCTGGCATGGTCGCCTTTGTGGATCGTATCCGCCACCTTTTGCCGCATGAGGATAGCCCCGATGGGCAGGCCACCCGCCAACGGCTTGGCCAATGTCATGATGTCCGGCTCGATCTGACAGGCGCCGTTGCAGCCAAAGGCGCAGCCGTTCTCGTTCTTAGCGCAGATACTGTGATATCCCCAAAGTTGACCGGTACGCCCCAGCCCACATTGCACTTCGTCGTAGATCAGGAGTGCATCGTACTCAGTGGCCAGTTCGCGCAGCCCCTTGAGGAACTCGGGCGTTGCCGGGTAAATGCCGCCTTCACCCTGCAAAGGCTCGACGATAATGGCGCACACCTTGTCCGTCATGGCGGCGCGGGCACTTTCCAAGTTGTTGTACTCGGCAAAGCGCACACCGGGCATTAGCGGCTGGAAGGGTTGCTGGTACTTTTCGCGCGGCGTCGCCGCCAATGATCCAAAAAGCCGGCCATGAAACGCCCGCGTAAAGGAGAGGATCTCGTACTTGTCTTCGTGGCCGTGCTCGCGGGCATAGCGGCGGGCAAACTTGAACGCGCCCTCGTTGGCGTCTGCGCCCGTTGTGCTAAAGTGAACCTTATCGGCAAAACTCTTTTCGCAAAGCTGCTTGGCCAGGTTGGCATGAGACGCCGTGTGATATAGATTACTCACATGCAGCACACCTGTCTGCGCCGCCTCGCTGATTGCCTGGTTGATCCCTGCATCGTTGTATCCAAAGATATTGACCGCAATCCCCGCCACACAGTCAATATATGCCTTGCCCTTGGTATCATAAACAACCGAGCCTTCGCCCCGCTCAATCACAAAGGGCGGGCGGCCATACACGCCCAACACATAGTCCTGCTCGTTCTGAATCGCCTCATCCATCGTCGCAGTCATCGTACATCCTCTCCTTTGTGGGAGAGGTTGGTGATTACAGCTTGAGCCACGCCGCTACGCACCGCCTGGATGGCGCTACGTACCTTCGGCACCATGCCGCCATAGATACTGCCCTCTTCAATCCACACTTCTGCCTGATCCGCGGTGACAGCCCGAATCACCCGCTGCGCAATCAGCACCCCCGGCACATTGCTCACAAAGATCAACTTGATTGCCCCCATGCCTGCCGCAATCGCCGCCGCCGCATGGTCTGCGTTGACGTTGTAACTCTGTGCGTCAAACGATCCAAAGCTTACAGGACTGATTACCGGCACAATGTTGGCATCCAGCAGTGTGTTCACCAGATGCAGATCCACGTCCTGGATCTCGCCCACCCGGCCCAGATCGCCCAAGGGATGCCACATCTTCTCTACGTAGATCGTCCCATCGTCCACCCCACTGATGCCGGCGGCGCGCACACCTTCCTTCACCAACGTGCGCACAATGCGTTTGTTCATTAGGCCGCTCAATACCATTTCCACCAGTTCAGCGTCCTCATCACTGGTGACACGCAGCCCCTCGACGAACTTCGTCTCAAGGCCAAGCTTCTGTTGGTACTCGGCAATGGCCTTGCCCCCACCGTGTACAATCACCGGCGCTTTGCCGTCTGCCTGCAAACTCTTTACCGCATTTGCTAGCCCAAACAGAAAATCGGGATCGTCCAGTTCATTGCCGCCGATTTTGAGCACCACCGCATAACGCTCAGTGCGATCTTTCTCTCTGGGAAGAATGAGCGTCTCGGTTTCGTATTGTTGCCTATCTGCATCCATAGCATCTCCTTTGGTTCAGTCACTTGGGGTGGATCGTGCCAAAATTTCGCGACGTTGGCGCATCACCTCGTACCCCAACACGGCGGCGGCGGCGGCGGTCCCGAGCGATTGGTGAAATGCACGCCCATACGGAATTTGTAACGTCACATCGGCCTGCGCCATGAAAGAACGCGTAATCCCTCGTTTTTCGCCGCCGATTAGCAAAAACAGTGGTTTTGTTAGATCCGCTGCATCGACAGCAACAGCGTTTTCTAGGCCTGTACAGGCAATGAGCAATCCGTGTTTGCGAAAAAAGGCGGCAGCGTCTTCAGCGCTCTCGGCCACCGCCGTCGCGATCCGCTCGGATGCGCCTGCAGATGCCCGCGCCACCGTGGCAGCGGCGCTCATCCAATTGCGAGGCCGTACCACTAGCCCATCGGCGCCACTTGCATACAACGTCCTTACAGCGTACCCAAAGTTAAATGGATCCTCTACACCGTCGATCATGACAACAAAAGATGGATGCGCTACAGTCACCAGATCCGTCATTTCTACAAAGCGGCGTTCCCCCACCTCGGCGATTACACCGCCATGTGTCGATCCTTGCGCCCGTCTGTCGATTTCTGCATCGGGTAAGCGTTCCACCGGCACCCCGGCGTTCTGAGCAAGGCGGATTAGAGAGCGGATACCGGCATCTCGCTTTCGTTCCCCCACAAAAACAGCGTAGATCGGTCGACTGTGCGCCATCAACGCCGCTTCAACAGAGATATGTCCTTCGAGAATGGTGATGGCGGTAGATGAATCTGTCATGAGTTTTTGGCGTAGGCATGTGTAATTCGTAATTGACGCGACACTTTTTCTGAGTTACGCATCACGAATTACACATTGCTCATTTAGATCAGCCCCGACTTTTCGTCCAACCCTGCCGCGATGTTAAAGCATTGTAGCGCTTGTCCACTTGCGCCTTTCACCAGATTGTCCAGACTGACGGTGATGATGTATTCGCGTCCATTGGGCTGGGCTGGGTCGGCGGGAATAATGCCGATGGCGCAGCGGTTGCTATTGACCGTGTGCGATAGTGCTGCGGCTTTGCCTAACGGTAGCAGATGAATAAACGGTTCATTGGCGTAGCTTTCCGCATAGAGATCCCACACCTGCGCCTCGCTCACGCCCTCTTCAACCTCAACATAGATTGTGCTCAAGATCCCGCGGTTCACTGGCAGTAGGTGAGGAGAAAAAAGGATTCGATAATTATGCGCCTTGCCGTTGGCTGCGTTGAGGATCTTCTCCATTTCGGCAATGTGGCGATGGCGATGGCCCACGTTGTAAGGCGAAATATTCTCGTTGGCTTCCACGAAATGATACTCCAACTTGGCCTTCCGCCCTGCGCCGCTGACCCCGCTCTTAGAATCGGCGATAATGCGATCCCCGAGCCAGCCGGCCTTCGCCAGCGGATAGAGCCCCAGATTGATGCTTGTGGGGTAGCAGCCCGGCACAGCAATCAATTTGCTGCCGGGCAACTGAGCACGGTTCACTTCGCACAACCCATAGACTGCTTTCTGCAACAGATCAGGGGCAGTATGCTCTTCATTGTACCAGCGCTTATAAATGACTGCATTGTCTAAACGGAAATCAGCGCTGAGATCAATCACCATCACCCCTGTATCATAAAACCGCTTGACAGCGTTCATCGACGCCGAGTGGGGCAAACAAAGAAAGACGACATCCACCTCAGTGACCCGGGTCAGTGCTTCATCTAGCGTGATTAGCGGGTAGTGCCAGTTCACAGGGTAAATTTCGTTATAAAATTGGCCGGCGCTGCTCTCTCCGGTCAACCAGCCGATTTCGAGCTGTGGGTGGCGGTGAATCAGCTTAATCAACTCGTAACCTGTATAACCGCTGGCGCCGGCAATGCCTGCTTTAAACATTGTCTTTTGTCTCCACTTCTTTGAGATGTTGACACATCATGGTTGCCATGTCGACGGCATCAGGCGATGTGGTGGTTTGCTGCAAATGCTCGATCACGCCTTGCTGATCGTCCTGTGATTTGTTCTGGCTAATTTTCCACTTGCCTTCGAGCTTGCTGATCTCAATTTCAAACGTCACAACACCGCCAGTTAGTTTCCCGTATCGCTCATCTTCCCAGGGGACAGACCATGCATCAGCGCCGTCCCCTTCGTATTGGGCCACCAGTTGATCGAGCCGAATGGTGACGTCGGTCATTTCTTCGACAATACGTGCGATCCCATAGGCGTGTACAATGACATAATTCCACGTAGGAACATTGAATTCGCTGCGATACCAGGTAGGTGAGACATAGGTATGCACGCCTTGAAAGATGACCAAGACCGGCTTTTCTGCGAAGTGACGCCACTGCGGATTGGTGCGCGCCATGTGGCTGATCAGCGTACCATTCGAGCCACGTTGTTCTTCAAGCACAAAGGGCAGGTGTGTAGCAAAGGGGAGATCGTCGCGGCTGGTGATCAGAATACCGAATGAGTGGGTCTTGATCATCTCGAAGATCTGGTGTTGATCCTCGACCTGGTTGTGTTTTGGCAGATACATTGTTGTCTCCTCAGAAATTCGCCAACAAAAAAGCTCTCCGGCTGGAGAGCTTTGCATTCATCAGATGTATCTTTGAAGGACACACCCGCACCACGCGCAAAGATCCAGACATCAGTCTGGCAACACGTAGGCGGACCTCCTGGCATTATGGCAAAAGACGCTGATCATGGAGACGAATACCTATCAAAGCATAATAAATGATAACTTACAGACAACTGTACGGCAACGCAATTTGCATAGAATATAAAAAGTGTAGCACGGCCATCCGTTGCTGTCAATTGTAACGGTGACAAATCGAAGCCCACTTACTTCATAACCGAGTGGCACAATGTTAGCCTGTTTTCCAACTCACAAACCCTATTGACACTTGTGATGGATTTCTCTAACCACCCATGGGAAAGGAACTGCATGACTCGGTTGATTCTACTCCGTCACGGAGAAACAGTCGCGAATGTGAACAAGATCTGGCATGGCGCAATGGATGCACCGTTGACACCGTTGGGCGAAACGCAGGTAGCAGCAGCCACGCAACGTTTGCTTGAATTACACACAGATCACCCCATCGATCACATTTACGTCTCTCCGCTGCCACGTGCACAGCGTACTGCACAGGAAATCGCCAAGGCCATTAGTTTAGACGTGCGCATTGAATCTGGCTTGAGCGAAATGAGTATCGGCGACTGGGAGGGACGCACCTTCAACCATCTGCGTGAAATCGATAAGCTTTGGGAAAGATGGCAGGCAGATCCAGGTTTTGCGCCGCCGAATGGGGAATCTCCCATTGCATTTAGCCGACGTGTTCCCACTACATTTCAACACTTGTCAGACACCCACCCAGAGGAAACACTCCTCGCCGTGACACATGGTGGCGTCATCAGCAATTTACTGGCCCAGTGGCTTGGCGACGGACCACAGGATTGGTTGCGCTGGGATCCAGTTAATTGTGCAATCTCCGTCCTTGATCTTGTAAACAATGAGTGGAGCCCTGTGCTGGTCAACGACGTGTCACATCTTGCCACAGTCGGCCACTTGCCATCAGAATGGCTTTCAGGTGAATAGCCCATTTTACTAACGATTGATAAACATTTCGTTAAAAAATCCCAAATTGGGTATTGAAATCACAAATCTTGGGTGCTATAATGGGTCAACTTGCGTGGAGGGTGCTACCTTCCCGCAATTTTTGTTCTAATACACATGATTTCTACAGGGTCTCGGCAAGTGAAACAGCAACAATAACGTTTCACGTGAAACATTCGAGACCCATTTTCATGAGAATGACACTTGCCGATGACGATAGATAAACAGACAACGGTCACCAAAGCTACATCGCCCATTCCAGTAATGGACTATGAAGGCAGCAACTATCGACAAGCGTTCTGGGAAGGACAAGGTCGCGAGTACGAGGATCTAGTCGAACGTGTTGTTTTAAAACAGATTATGCCACTCTCCGGACGGCGTATTGCCGAGATTGGTGCAGGGTTTGGTCGGTTAGCAGATCTCTACACTGGATACGAACAAATTATCCTATTCGACTATAGCCGTACACTGTTGGCTGATGCCGTAGCGCGCTGGGGTAGTGACCCTCGCTTTGTGTTTGTTGCCGGAAACATCTATGAGTTGCCCCTGGCTTCAGGAACATTGGACACGTTAATCATGTTGCGGGTGATGCATCACCTAGCCGATGTACCTACAGCAATAAAGCAGCTAGAACGGGTGCTACATCGGCAAAGCCTTGCTTTGATTGAGTACGCCAACAAACGCAACATCAAGTCAATCGGGCGTTGGGCGTTGCAGCAACAAGAGTGGTCACCATTCGAGCCACAACCGGTTGAATTTGTGAAGCTTAACTATGACTTTCATCCAAAGTGGATGGAGGCTCAGTTTGCCAAGTCCGGTTTAGCCATTGAACGCCGATTTGCCTTGTCGCATTTTCGATTGCCATTGCTCAAACGTCTGATCTCTGCCGAAAAACTAGTGAAGATTGAGCAAAGCTTTGTTGAATTCTCTGGGCGTTTCCCATTGGCCCCCAGTGCACTGGTAACAGCCCGATCAAGTCATCCTCGTGTCGCACACAGCGTTGGGGTAGACAGACAATCGGTGGCAATGTTGTTTCGCTGTCCCCAATGTGGGGCAGAAGCATTTACACAGATAGTCGTAGATCGACTACAGTGTACAGCGTGTAATCATGTTTATCAGCAACACAACCAGATTTGGGATTTCAAAGAAGCAGTCCAGTAGATTAATCGCTCATCTAGCCCTGTATTGGGCGACACGATTTGTGGAACCTTTTGAAGTGGAATATCGCTTATAGTTGGTACGTGTTTATTATTGTAAAGTAAAAGACCGCACTTGACCTGATTGTTAGGCGAGAAATGCAGGATTTTGGGTAGCCCTGCATGGACCTGGTGCCCGCTAGTCATGGAGATGCCACGAAATGACAGAAGAAATTGTGACTACGCCCATCAACCAAGAGGAACAGTTGGAGCAACAGCCGATGTCGCCGGAACAGGCACAGGCACATTTGCTACAACTAGGGCGTTCAAAGGGGTTTGTCAGCTACGATGATGTACTGAAGGTGCTCCCAGAGGTCGAGAACAACATCGATCAACTGGAAGATATCTTTGCCACCCTCTTTGAGCAGGGAATTGCAGTTGGGCAGAAAGAAGAAATCGAAGAAGAAGAGCCCGAAGAGATTATCGAAGGCGTCGAAGAAGAGGAAGATTTCGATCTCAGCCAGATCGAAATTGATGATTCGATAAGCCTTTATCTGAAGGAAATCGGGCGCGTCCCTCTTCTGACTGCTGAAGAGGAAGTGGACCTCGCCAAGCGCATGGAAAAGGGTCGACTTTCTCGGGGCAAGCTTTCTGATGGCGTCGACGACTGGGAAGAACGAGAACGCTTGCTGTTGCTTGTCCGCGATGGACAGGCGGCACAGGAACACCTAATTAAGGCGAACAGCCGCCTCGTTGTTAGCGTCGCCAAGAAGTATGTAGGGCGTGGGGTCCCCTTCCTGGATCTGATTCAAGAAGGCAACATTGGCCTTATCCGTGCCGTTAAGAAGTTCGACTATCGCCGTGGCTATAAGTTCAGCACCTATGCCACGTGGTGGATTCGTCAGGCTGTCACACGAGCAATCGCCGACCAGGGTCGCACGATTCGTGTACCTGTACACATGTACGAGCAGATCAATCGCCTTACCCGCACCAGCCGCCAGTTGGTTCAGGAACTGGGCCGCGATCCAACGACAGAGGAGATCGCCGAAGAACTGGGTGTGACACCAAAGAAGGTCGAACACATCATGCGGGTAAGCCAGCGTCCGCTTAGTCTCGAAATGCCTGTAGGCGAAGAAGAAGACAGCTACCTGGGCGACTTCATTGAAGACGAAGATGCAGATAGCCCTCAGGATGCCGCCGGTCAACAGTTGCTCCGCGAGGTCATTGATGAGATCTTCCAGAGCCTTACACCGCGCGAAGTGCGCATTCTACAACTTCGCTTCGGCCTGGTCGACGGCTACTGCTACACACTCGAAGAAGTAGGTAAGAAGTTTGGTGTAACCCGTGAACGCATCCGCCAGATTGAGGCGCAGGCACTAAGTCGGCTACGCCACCCCAGCCGCAGCCGCAAGTTGCGCGATTACCTCTCCTAAACGGTTAAACGATTTCTACAAAAACCCCTGGTCACTATGACCAGGGGTTTTCTGTTGCCTTGATATTTGTGGTAAACATTATTTGCCCTCTATAGGCTAAATGGAGTCTTCCCGCGTACTCGTTTCCTACTCTATACTCAAAGCAACTTCCAACTGTGTCCTTCCTTTCTGGAATATTCGTTGTCAGTCAAAGTAAAAGGAGCGACCCTTGTATAAAATGCAGGTCCGTTCATTGTCGCTAACCGATATGCCAGTAGTCGTTGCCAGTTCCGCTGGAGGACCAGAGGCGCTCCGCCAATTCTTCTCTACTTTGCCCCCCAATTTGCCCATTGGTGGCGCAATTGTGCAACATATGCCTGCAGGCTTTACTCGTATGCTTAGTGAAAACCTGAACCAGATATCTCACTACTCAGTACGTGAGGCGAAAGACGGCGATTTGATCTCGCAAGGACAATTTTTGGTTGCGCCAGGCGGCTATCATCTTTCGTTCACAGTACATGGCGTCGTACAACTGCTTGATGCACCTCGCGTCAAATCGGTAAAGCCGGCAGCTGATATAACTTTCAGCACACTTGCGCCCCTCTACCGCCAGCGCTTGGCCGCTGTGGTCCTTACCGGGTTAGGCGAAGACGGGCTTGACGGTGCACGTGTCGTCCGCACACATGGTGGTGCTGTCTTGGCACAGAATCGAGAAAGCAGTTTCGCTTATTTTATGCCTCGAGCAGTAATTGACGCCGATTTGGCAAACCACACAGGGACACCGGTCGACTTGAGTTTGAGGATTGCATCTCTAGCCCAAAAATTCAAGATAACCACAATCCACTAAGTGGTTCTCTCGCTAAGTTCGCGGTCACCTTCCTGGAAGGGGGCGAGACCCCTTCCAGGTGTACGATCCCTGTCTGACCCCTTCCCGGAAGGTTGCGTATTTAGCGAGAAAACCTCTAAGTATTCAGTCTTCTTCTAACAGTAGATTGAACTCATATAGTAGATTGAACTCATATAGTAGATTGAACTCATATAGTAGATTGAACTCATATAGTAGATTAAAAACGTCGGAGATAGTCTCCGACGTTTTTTTTTGCGACGTTTTTTAGCGCATGGCAAAAGTAAGACTATTTACGCATACAAACGCAGCATTATCAGGCCGAAGATCACAGCATAGAGGTTTAAAGTAATTGTAAGCATTCAAGGAGCAAATGATGAAGTCCGTGTTTGGCAACCTTCGTGTTGGCACAAAAATTATTACTGGTTATGTAGTTGCATTACTTTTGATGGCAATTGTTGGTGGTGTTGCCCTGGTACGCTTAAACCAGATCAATAGTACCGTAACCGATCTGGCAACAAATCTGGCAGAAGACCAACGCATCTCCGAATCAATGGTCGAGCAGATTCTATTGGCTCGTTTTTATGCCAACAGGTACATTCGCGATCCACAGGACGAATACCTGGCACGCTACAACGAAGAAATTGAACGCTTCAAAGTAGATCTAGCCGCCGCAGATGCGGCCATCACCAAAGAAGAGCGAGTAGAAATCCTTCAGCGCATCCATGACGGAATCTCCCTCTATGAAGCAGCCTTTATCGAAGTGGTCGATCTCATCAACCGTAGGGAACAGGCAGTCGGCAATATCCTTGACGTACAAGCGGGGCTTGCCAACGAAAAGCTAAGCACACTAGAAGCGGAAGTCCTGACAACGGCAAATACTGAGGCAATCTACGACCTTGGCCTGATGAAAGAATCAGTAGCCTTACTGCGATTGAATGTATTCAGATACCAGCAAGAAGGTGACGAACAATGGATCGCCCACGCTGAAGAAGCATATAACGAAAGTCAGTCTGCTTATGAGCACCTACAACCTCTCTTGACATCCTCTACGCAACGACAGCTTGCCGAAGAAACCTTCGCTGCTATACAGGCGTACAAAAACGGGTTCGAAACACTACAAGCCGACTACCAAAGACAGCGGGATCTGGTTAAAAACCAACTTGATATCGCCGGGCCGCAAATTCGTAACGACGCCGCTGCAATGTCCGACAGTGTGGCCATCGATTTTAAGGCCCAGGCAGCCAATTCGCAATCACTTGTCTCTCAAACACTATGGATTCTAATGACCACGATGGCGGTGGCCGTGGTTTTGGGCCTAACGCTGGGTTGGGTGATCGCGCGCAGCATTACGCAACCACTTAAGTCAGTGGTGGACGCATCCACACACATCGCCGAAGTGGACCTGACCAACCTTGCCAATGAACTGAAGTTGATGGCACAGGGCGATCTCTCCGAACGA
>WGMT01000035.1 GCA_016124945.1 bacterium
AACACTGTTGGAGATGACATCACCGATGGCGATGGCGAACTGCTGAGGCGGCGGCACGTTCCAAAGTTGGAAGCGGTAGGTGCCGGTGCTGTCACCATTCCCATCGACGGTGAGGGTATAGGTGCCGCCGCGGGAGAGCACTTGCGGGTCACTATCTCCAAATTGACTGAAAAAGACGACATCGCCTGCGGAATCGACGGCGCGCCAGGTTACGTTGCCCGAGACACTGCTCGCCTGGGCATCGAAGTAGACGCGTTGTCCAGCTTGCGCAGTGAAGAAGTAGGTGTCGATCTCGCCAGCGACGGAGATTTCGCCGTTGACGACCTGGCCGATCTGGATAATAGGGACGACAGTGAAGGTCCACTCGTAGGGAACCAAGGGGTTGCCGGCTTCATCTGTGACGTCTCCACTGATTACAGCGCGATAGCGATTGGGCGCCAGGGTAGCGAAGGTGAGCGTAGCGGTTCGGCTGTTGCCGTCATAGCCAGTGACGCCGCCAGTGACCGTGACATCGTCCGCGTTGCCGAGGACGCCGTCCGGGCCGGATGTGAAGAGCCGGAACGAGTTGCCGTTCAGCGTCGACGGTGCAATGGCTTCATTGAACTGCACCGAGAGTGTACCTGCCACGTCTTCACCGACCAGAAGGCCATTGGCGGGGCTGACGGTCATGATCCGGGGTGGGGTGGCGTCTTGCACCAGGGTGATGGTTTCTTCACTGCTCCATGTCTCATTGCCGCCGGTATCTACGGCGCGTACGCGCAGGGTAAAGGAGGGCTGCTGAGACATGCGCGGCGTCAGGTAGCGGAACTCAAAGGGGAAACTCCCGTCTACGGCGACACGTTCACCGTCGATGAAGAACTCGACGAGACGCACCTGTACATTATCGGTGGCCTGGGCGCGGATCAACAAGGGAGTGGCTTCCTCGGCGCGACCGGGGGCGAAGTTGGTGGTTACGGTCAGCGTAGGGGCTTGCTTGCTGCTGTCGTAGGCCAGGTAGTTGATTACCTGCATACCCGCCTCGCCGTCAGCGACGTAGGCCAGCCCTTTGTAGAGGTAGACCGATTCGGCCCGGCCCGGCGTCTCAAACAGGGTCAAAAAGACGTCGGTCTGCACCGGATCGCTGGTGTCATAGAGCCAGACGTGGTGGGGGCCGTCGTTGGTGCTGTTGGGACTGACGGCTGCCACCCCACGCCCGGAGCCGGTGGTGACGATCTTCTTCCAGCCGAATTGTTGGGTACTGCCTGCAGCGATGATCCTGGGATCCTGCGGATTGCTTACATCGTGCGTATTGTTTCCTCTGGTATGGGTGACATAGGCCATGTCGCCACCCACGAAGAGCCGCCACTTGCGCCGACCAGCGCCGGTTGTGCCGGGCGATTCCGCGGAGCCCAGCAGCGTGATCTGATTGTCCTGCAACGACGCAGCATGAAGGTCGCCCGGTGTGAGGATGTAGAGAACATCGGCCTGAATTGCCAAATCTTGGACAGATTCAGATAAGGTAATCTCAGATCGGATCGCTCCATTGACAGTATCGATCAGCGCCACTCGGCCATTCTGTGTGGCGGCAACGATGAGATCGCCTGTCATGGCGACGGCGTTGACTGGGCTACTCAGATTGATCTGGTGCAGTATGCGTGCATTGGCGGCGGTACCGTAGTCGACAACGGCCAGCCCGGCACTGTCATCGGCGACGGCGGCGCGCCCGGCAGCACAGGCAATCCGCTGCGCCCTCCCCGGCGTGTCCACCTGCGCCACCAGCGACGGGTTCACCATATCGAAGACGTTGAAAACGGCGACGCCCGCCTCGCCGTCGGCCACGACCGCCTGGTCCTCATCAACACAGATGTCGTAGGCGTAGCCGGTGGTGTCCGCCGTACCGACGATGCCCGTCTGCGCGATAAAGCCGCTCAGCGGGTCCGTGCCTTGCTGGACTTCGGCACCGTCACTGATGCCGTCACCGTCGGTGTCGGCGGTATCCAAAAGCGTACCAACGATATCCTCGGCAAGATCGGGTAGTCCATCACTATCAGTATCGTTTGGCGGACACGCGCCCATGCTGGGGCCATGTAATGTCGTAAAGTCGCCCGCTTCTGCAGATACACCGATAGAGACCCCACACTCCCCAGTAGCCGGATCAAATAAAGAAAGTCCGTAAACGGTATCGGCAGACATGAAGAATCGGTAACTTCCTACATCTGTGGATCGAGTCCGCTGTTGAATCCCGTCATATTCTAGTAGGACATACGCATTCGGTATAGGGTCTTCGACGACGATGTAGTAGTCACTGATCATGGCTGAATGCGTAAAAAGGCTGGCATATAGCCTATTGGCACCTGTGAGCACTTCTTCAGAAGGCGAGAAGTCATCTGCCGCCTGCTCAAGACGAGTCAGCATTTCGATTAACTTGGGATCAGGTGTGGCCACACCTTGAGCCGTCGCAGCTATTAACTGCTGGTTTTGGTCAATATAGTCAATAATCTCACTTGCGATCTGATCAACCGCATCAAAGACAAAGTTTGACATGGCTTTCTGTAGGTCATTGGACAGAAGTCGAGCGTATATCAAACTATCTTTCAGAGCGTTATGAGCACCACTTGTGCAGTACGGTTTCAGCAACCGCTTTTCTTCCCAACTAAGACA
Organism: bacterium; assembly: GCA_016124945.1. Classification (GTDB taxonomy): domain Bacteria; phylum Chloroflexota; class Anaerolineae; order Caldilineales; family Caldilineaceae; genus RI-153. The sequence goes on from WGMT01000035.1 coordinate 2,641, forward strand.
TTGCTCTGGCACTGAGGCAAAATCGCGACATGCGTCGTCGAGCAATGACACCGCAGACTGCGCACAGCTTATGATTCCATCGAGCTTGCCTGCGGTCTGATCCCTCATTAATTCGAATGTGGTTTTTGTCGTACGGGCGGCAGCTTGAATGCCACGCACCAACTGCCGAACTTTTAAAGCGGATAATTTCCCTTCCTGGTACTCTGCTTTGGCCTTGTTTAAATCACGTAGCAGGGAGGTTATCTCAACTGCTAAATCCCAAAGTTTATCAATGGCTTCGTGTAGCTTAGCAAGCTCTTTGAAACACGAGGCTCCACTTAACGCTATGTCAACAAAATCAGGGTAGTTGATTTCAGGACAAGGTGTAGGTGTAGGTGTAGGTGTAGGTGTAGGTGTAGGTGTAGGTGTTGACGGCGTCGGCGACCCAGGCGGTGGTGTCGGCGACCCAGGCGGTAGTGGATTATTTGGGCCACCCCCTTCGCTACCTGGTTGGTTGCCATGCCAACCAGGCGCACGTACACCGACGCCCGGTGCGGTGCAAACGAGTCTGGCATCATTTGACACCTGCATAGGACCTACAATCTCCCACCTACCACTGTCATGGTTGAAACTCCATAACGCACTTTTACGACCCGCCGCCAACGTCTCCCCCGTCACAGGATCAGGCAGATTGGGAAAGCAGACCGGTGCGGGCACGTCAAAATTCATGGCGCCGTCAGTCTGCACGGTGATGACGACGGCGAACTCCAGCCCTTCGGGCAGTTCACCGGGGATACGATCCGGCGGTACTGGCGCAATGCCCACCTGCCCGCCACGGCTGCCGTCGTCGCGGAAGAGTGAATCCGCCGGCACAAGGACGGTGACGCCTTCAAACTCAGGGTGGTCGGCCAGCACCTGGTCGGGGAAGTCGATGAGCGTATCCTGGCTCTGGCTCACCGGTTGCAACGTGCCAGGGATAATCAGCGGCAGATAGACATCGCCCACGTTGGTCTGTTGACCGGGTACGGTGCTCCACGTCTTGCCTACGAAGGGATAGTAGGCGCCTGTCGGCACGCCGTTGGTGGCCGTGCGCCCGTCGATATGGACGAAGAAGCGGCCTGCTGGCGCCGGGTTGAGGCAGAAGTTGCCGTTGGCGTCGGTGGTAGTGCGCAGGGTGTTCTCTACGCCGTCGACGGTGATGGTGGCCCCTTGCAGTGGCGTATTCACCGAGACCCCGGCGGCGGTTGTCCCCAATTCCGAGGCGAAGACACGTCCACAGGCCTGGGTGCCGGGGAGGACGGTCACACTCAGGGTGTCGAATTCGAGGAGACGCACGCCGCCAGCAATGCCATCGCCATCTACATCGACCGCCAACCCAGCGGTGTCTTTGAGTTGATCGCCGTTGATCGTGACGCGGATGCGTGCGCTGCCCGGCAGCGGTTGCTGGTAGAAGAGGGTGACGCGGCGTTGATCCTTGGAAAGGACTAGCCGGATGGGTAGATTGCGTTGGCCGAAGCGAGCCGAGAAGACCTGTTCCGTGACCGTGGCCGCATCCAGTGGACCACTAAACTCGACGATGGTTTCACGCGTGGAGGCGACGCCGTCCTCACCGGCGCTGGGGCTGGTGCGCACAACTCCTGTGCCCGACAGGGTGATTTCCCCGGTGAGTTGCGGTGAAGTCTGCAAGTGGAAGCGATACGCGCCGGGCGTCTCGAAGCGGCGTGTGAAGGTCGCGCCAGGGGCCAGGGTGGCGGTAAAGGCTTCCTCGTCCACTGTGCGGGTTAGATACTCAAGTGCTCGCTGCACATGACGGTTCTGCAAGTCGGCAAAGCTCTGGATCGCCGGGAGATAGAGTTTCTGCTGGGTATCGACAGGGTCCGGTTCGCCGCTTTTGACAATGTGCGTCACCGTCGTCTCGTTGACCCAGGTGACGTCAGTGGGACCAAAGATCGTCAGCGGATTGGGGATAAATCCCTGTTCCGTGATGCGGATCAGCGTTATCCCTGCATTCTGTGCGAATGGTGCTGTCTCTGCTGCATTCCCCTGCCACGGCAGCGGCTCAAACTGATTCATGGCTACCCGCGGCGACGGCGTAGCAGTGGGGGCGTCATCTTGCGCCTGTGCCGGCTTGCCCGGAACAGGCGCATAGTGATTTACATTAGCGCTGGTGGCAGGCACTCCCGATACCAACAGTATGAGACACAGGAGGAAAATCAGCAGGCGGCGATAGGCCGTGCGCAGACGATTCATGGAAGCGGCTCCTTAGGATAGATCTAGTGGGAAGACAAGATCATACTGCCTGACCGATGGCTGCGGCGAGATGAATCGTCACAGCCACCAGTTTGGGGTACAGTGCGAAAGGTTCTTGACGCTATCTGCTGGGAGCAGATCCGGTACAAACCTTTCGACTTTTCACGGCGACGGTTGCCACCTAGTTCTGAACTGCCGGTAGATAGATCTGGTGAGCAGGTGAAGGGTCTGGATCTGGATCGGGGTTCTTAGAAGTCGGATTCAGGTTGAAGTTGATAGCTGGGGTGGTAACTCCGGCCGTGATCACCACGTCGTCTGCCGTTTCCAGGGTGGGCTTGTCGTTGTAGTATTCATCTGTGTAGCTGTCGCGGCCGTCAAGTTGTAGTCGGTAGGTGCCGGGGACGAGTTGTCTGAACTCGTAGCGGCCAGTCGAGGCAAAGAATTTTGAGTTCATGAAGTCCCATCTATTCTTCTCCGAATTGTATCGATAGGCGTAGATGGTTGGACAGTAGTAGGTGTTGCCCGTGAAACCCTGGCCGAGTCCAGTCAGCGTGCCGCCTTCACCACCTGCGAGTACAGCATCAATGTTCTCAGTGACGGTCCCTACAGTCACGCTAACGTCCGCTGCCTCAGCCAGACTGCCCGCGTCCGGATAGTACTCGTCGAAGTAAGCACCTTCGTTCCAATCGGACCAATCCTGGAACCGAATACGGTAGTTGCCTGTGGGGAATCCACCCACGGTGTAGCGCCCTTGAAAATCAGTGCTGTCAGAGCGGAGCCATTGCCAGAATTGTCCCTGGGTGTTGTAGCGGTAGATGGTCACACTGATGAACCGAATTGGCTTGCCGTTGACATCGGTGACGGTACCGCTGATCTGCCCACCTTCCATAAGTTGAGCGTTGATATTGTCTGCGATTTGACCGGCCTGCACACTCACATCGGTAGCTGATTCGAGCGTTGTGGCGTTGCCATAGAAGTGCATCATGTATACATCGTTGCTGTAGTCGACAAACCGCACGCGATAGGAACCTGCCGGCAGTCCCATCATTTGATAGGATCCATCATCTTCTGTGTCTACGTCGTCAAAGTACCACCACTGCTGCGTTTCCTGATTGTAGCGGTAAAGAGTTACGTCCACATCTTTTAACGGACTACCACTGGGGGCAGTGACGACCCCGCGGATGGTACCGCCGGGGGTAAGGGCGGCATCTACGCCGTCAGTCGTCTGCCCAACGGTCACCGAGATCCCGGTCGTATCCTGCGAAACGTATATGTTGCGCGCTTCGTCCCAGTTGTAGCTGTTGAAGAAGACCTGGTACTGTCCGCTCGCCAATCCACCGAATCGGTAGACGCCGTCAGCATTGGTGTAGCCTGCCTCAAATGAACCGTCACAGACCGGGGGGTTGGTACTGGCCGATACGCGGATATTCTCTAGGGGATTGCCGTTTGCATCGGTGACGCGCCCGCTGATGATACCGCCCACGGCTAGAACGGCGTCCAGCGTCGTCGTTTCTGTACGAGCAACGGCAACGGCGTCAGCGTTAAACTGATTGTCCGCGCCGCCTGAATAAGCGTTGAAGTAAATATCACCAGCGGGGGCATCGAATTCAATGCGGTAGTTGCCGGCCTCCAGACCTGAAATTTGATAGCGACCATCGGCATCGCTGAAACTGCCTTTTACACGATCCAAACCGTCCACAGTTTCGACGTATGCGAAGGCAAAGGTACCGGAAATGGGCTTGCTGTCGCTGCCAGTGACACGCCCAGCAATGTAACCGCCTTCAATCAGCGTTGTATTGACCGTTGTCGTCTGCCCCAACGTTGCAGAGACATCGGCGGCATTTTGGATGCTGTCTACAGCGCTGTGGTAGGTGTTCAAATAGATGCTGTTGAAAGGCGGACTGATCTCAATGCGATAAACGCCGGTTGAAAGGCGTTGAACCCGGTACTGACCATCCTCATCGGTTTCCGCCGACCGCCAAAAACCCCACCCACTTTCTGCATCGGGATCAGGAGCACGGACGATAACGCGAACGTCAGGGACAGGAGTTCCGTCTTTTCCCGTAACTAGCCCCGCAATGACGCCCCCCTCAATTAACGGCACATCCACCGTTACAGTCTGCCCAAGGGACACCTGAATGTCGGTGGCACCTGTGATTACCTGGGTGCCGCCGTAATAGGTGCTGAAGAAATTGCTTTCCCAATCGCCACTAGCTTGTAGACGATAGGTGCCGGGGATGAGACTATTGAACCGGTAGCGTCCATTGTCGTCTGTACTCTTTCCTGTTACATATCGCCAACCTGTGTTTGAACCATCGTCACGGGCATAGAGCGACACCGACTCATTAACAATGGATTGTCCACCGCCGGTGATCTGTCCGGCAATGACCCCACCAAGATTTAGCGTGGTGTTAACAGTGATGACTTGCCCTGCCGTCACGGGGAGATCATCTGCACTATCGAGACTATCAGCATCAATATAGTACTTGCTCAGATAGTCGCGTTGATTGTGCGTAGCGAAATGTATGCGGTAGACGCCCGTGGGGAATGCACCCGCTTTGTAGGTGCCTGAAAAGTCTGTTCTGTACGACCCCCATGTAAGCCATTTACCTTCTTCATCTTGAAAGTAAGCATATACAACGATTTCGCGCAGGCCTTCGCCCTGAGCATTGGTCACTTTGCCCACAATCTGCGCGCCTTTCTGAACAACAATATCGATGCCAGACTTTGTCTCTCCCAGCGTCACGTTGATCCCGGTCGCCATTTCCGCTTCAGTGGTGTTGGGATGATAGGTAGGTAGATATGTATCGTTTCCTCTAACAAAGACGCGATAGGTGCCAGTTGGCAATGGCCCGATATCGTAAGTTCCATCAAAACTGGTTGAGCGGTTGAAGAAAAAATCCTCCCAGGAGGCTTCTTCGGTATTGTAGCGGTCTACTGCAATACGAATGCCTGAAACGTTCTGACCATCCGTGTTGGTGACACGCCCCTGAATACGTCCACCCCGCCCCAGGACGGCATTGATTGCACTGGTTGTCTGCCCAACAGTGACCGCGATATCTGCGGCGCTGTTGACATCGGTTGCATCGTTGTAGAACTCACCGATAAACGGATCTCTACTGCCGAACCCCAGTCGGTATGTACCGCTTGTAAGCGCGCCGTGCCGGTAGGAACCGTCGGCCCCTGTCCAGGTGTTCCTATCAAATTGCCATTTATCTTCTTCGGCATCGTATACATATAGACTGACGCCCAAACTGTTGAGTGGATTACCATCCGGGTCGGTGACAATCCCGGTGATGGCACCACCTAGCGTCAGGCTGACATCGGGAGTCGTCACGGTGGCGCCGTCTGCAACTGAAATGTCGGTTGCGGTGTTGAGCGAGAGTTTGTCGTTGTAGTATTCCTCCAGGTACACGCGTTTGGCATCCTGAAAGTTGAGTTGGTACGATCCGGCGCTCAGTTGTGTAAATGTGTAGATCCCTTGAGGATCGGTCTTCACCCTAGCAACATAGCTTATTTTGTTACGATATACAGACACGTCGATCCCTTCCAGTGGATCGCCGTTTGCGTTGGTGACTTTGCCTTTGAGAACGGCTGTATTAGAGGCTAGATCAACAGATGCTGGTGCGAGTGATGCTTCCTCTGCATTGACATCGTCAGCCTCAATGGGGAGTTGTGGCGGCTGAGTCGTCACAGCTTCGACCCCTGGCAGATCGGCCACGAGACGCAGCACGCGAGGATCAATCGTCAGTTGAACTGACTTGCTCATCGGCACAATTTGCTGCGGCGGACGCCCAGTCAGGTTGAGGGCAAGTTCCTGAATGTGTACAGCAACTTCTTCTCCAGTGTAATTGTCACTCACGGAAAGCCATACTGTCACAGGGGGTCGCCAATTGGGATGGTCCTGTGAACTGGGGATAGGTTCGGTTTGAGCAATCAGAGGCATGGAAATGAAGCCTCCAAGCAGGGCAAGGGCTACAGCCAATAGGGCTCCGACAATCTTGAATTGACGTTGCATGAAATTTTCCTTTGAACCAGATGGTTATCTTTTGGGACAGTGAAACTGGTTTGTTCTCCACCCATAAAGAGCCACTTTCGTTGATCTTGTTACAGCCTGCGATGAATTGGGTCTGCATGTTTTTGAAGATCACCAGGCTTAGGAGAATTCAGAAGAATATTGATCCACGAAGGCACACGAAGAAACACGAAGGTAGAGGAGAGAGTAGATCCACAGATTTCAAAGATTAGAGGGATTTGCAGAAGGAGCAGTTGGTTTTCCTCTGAATCCTGAAAATCTGTGTAATCCGTGGATCATTTTGGTTTTTCTCTGCCGTCGTGCTTCTTTGTGTGCCTTCGTGGATCAATATTCTTCTGAATTCTCCTTAAGACGCACACCAATGCAATGGATATCACTTGACGATCTAAGGAGGTTGGCGCAAAATAGCCCCTGCTGCATATTAGATTGTCTATATATTTTCCGTACTTAAACCCGATCCGCCATGAATGTGACAGACCTGGGACAGAGCCAATGGAGAGACCGCTGTCAGGCCGCCGTGGACGGTGTGTCTGGGCAGTACGATTGGCGATTCCCGCCTGTCGATGAACTCTTGGGACCACTGCTGCAACAGCCACAGCCGACGTTGACCGATGCGCTGCTCCGGCAGAAGATCGTTGCCCTCTACAGCGAATGTCTCTACCATGCCTGCGTCCAAAACGAGGACGACGAGAGACAGGCCCTCGCCTTTACAGAACTCCACACCTATCTGTTGCGCACCGCCTATAGATGGCTACCGGAACGCGCCGAAGAGACGGCGCAGCAGGCGCTGGAACTTGTCTTTGTGCAGTTAGGTCGCTGCCGACAGCCCAATCGCTTTCTCTACTTCGCCAAGATGAAACTCCTGCAGGCGCGCAAGCAGTTGCTGCGCGAGGATGCGGTGCAGATGACTGTGCTGGGGGATACCACCGAGGAGATAGCGTCGGGGAAGCACGCGGATACCCAGATCGACGAGGAAGGGTGGCAGGTGCTGCTGGCGGCCATTTGCCGTCTGCCTAATCGCAACCAACAGGAGGTGATCCTGCTCACCTACATCGAAGAGTTGACAGACGCGGAAATTGGCGAACGGCTCCAGATCTCCATGCAGAATGCGCGCGTTCTGCGCCACCGTGCGCTACGCCGGTTGAGCGAGGACCCCGAGATCGGGCGCTATTTTGGCAATGACTGAGGAGATTCCAGAATTTTAATGATCCACGAAGATTCCAGAATTTTAATGATCCACGAAGGCACACGAAGCACCACGAAGAGGAGAAGATAAGGTCGCGGATTTCAGGATTAGCAGGACATAAAAGCGAAAAAGCCTTTTGTCTGATCTTCTCTGCCTTCGTGTGCCTTCGTGGATCATTATTTCTCTGCTTTCTCCTGAATTTTTGACGAAGTTGATGGGATTCCCGCCAACGGGCTGTAACAAGTGAGGATACTTTGGCTCTTTATGTGTAACATCACTGCTCATGTCTACGGGCGTCGCGCCGCATCAGCTCCAAAGGAGGGGCTTCAATGACGCCAGGTTGCGATGAATTTGCGCAGACCATCCGAGATCTCGTGTCTGCGCCCAGTTTAGAAATACCCATGCCTGTGCTGCGCGAGCATCTGGCGCACTGTCGATCTTGTCGTCGCCGGTTTCGCTTTCTGGCAACGGCCATCCAGGCCGCGGGCGCGGATCGCCAGACGCAAGCGGTTCAGGAAGACCAAGAATTGTTGACCTGCGAGGAATGCGAGGATCTGTTGCCCGATTATCTGGCCATCTACCAGGAACAGGGCGGGGAAGCTGTGGAGACGCAAACATGGAAACCGCTGACCTATCACCTGCGCACCTGTCCACGCTGCGCCTTGCTGTTTAGCCAGTGGTTGGTGCTGGAAATGCAGCCGCCGCGCCAGGATCTGCCGCCTGTCCTGCCTAAACCGGATCTCTCCTTCCTGCGCCCAGCCAACAAGCGGACAAGCCAGGCGAAGATCTTTCGTTTGAACATCAATACCGACGGGGTGGGCCGTGTCTTCATCCAATTTTCTGAAGAATTGCTGGCGGCGACGCGTCCTGTCGCGGCGGTTGGCGTGCGCGGTCATCGCCGTGTGCTGTGCGAGTTGAAGCTGACCGAGGTCTTTGAGGATCTGTCTGTTACGGTGCTGGCAGAGGAGAAACGGAGTGATCCGACTCTTTGTGTCCTCACGGTCAATGTCGAGATTGCCGGCCGCGGTGGCTGGCCGAACCTGGGCGGAACGGTAGTCGTAGCCACGCGCGACGGGGTGCAATTGGCAACAGCGCTAACCGACGCCTACGGTAAGGCGATTTTAGATGCCATTCCCACACGCGATCTGGCCCACTTACAGTTGGAAATTCAACCGGTGAAGTGACTATTCAGACAATGTCGTTAAGCGCGGAGAGAGCATCCTCAGATGCGGGTGCACACTGGTAGAGCCGCATCTGAGGATGCTCTCTCCGCAGTATAATCGGTGCCGAATTTCTCAACTTAATAACATTGACCATTCAGATTCAAATGCGACACACCTGAATCGTTACCCCGTGAACATCTGATAAACGGATGATAAACGGACGCAATGCCGGGCAAGCTATCAGTAGCGTTGGCTGAAGAGGACAAATGCCGCCCAATGGCGAGCCTCTGTAAATGGACGATCTTGCGGCGGCAACAGCCCCAGCCGAATGGCCAGCGCGGCCTGCCCATCGCCAGTTTCGTCGAGATGCCGGCACGCTTCTGTGTAGGTGAGGTTGCGCAAATAGATCTGGGCGTCGTTCAGGGAGCGGGCGTAGTCGTGTCCGCGCAGGATCGAACGGTAGTATTCACCCATGAAGAGGAGTGTAGCAACTTCGTTCACTTGCCATAAGGAAGCCAAGACCGCTGAAGCTCCGGCCTGAAAGAACGCTCTCACCAACCCCTCCACTTCATCGCCCCGGCGTACTCGGCCCAACCCGCTTTCGCAGGCACTCAGCGTTACCAGATCCAATCTGGCCTGCAGACGAGTCATTACGTCCTGCGCAACGAGGCGCTCATTGGGGGCCAGCGCCAAGAAAGATTGTAGGGGATCATCGTCGACGAACTCGCCATGACAGGCGATGTGCAGGATTGAATGGTGCGCCACTTGGTCGAAGAGTCGCTCCAGTTTGGGGCCATCGCCGATTAGGGCGAGTCCGCCTGTCTGCACAGCAATGGCGTGCGCTTCCGCTTCGGTGAAATGTAACAGTGGCTCAGTCCCGTTGTAGCCGAGCACCAGTGCAGAAGGTGGTCTGGTTGAGCGCCCAACTCTCCTGGTCAATGGGGTGACGGCCGCGGCATAGCTCAGGTGAATACCGTGGACTGGCAGAGATTCCTGTGCGCTGTCGAGCAGAAATCGAAAGGGGATGTAGTGGAGTGGCCCATGCGGCACGATGATCAATTTCTGGGCGTGGCGAATCGCATCCTCCTGGGGCCGCAGCAACCGATCATAAAGCTGCCGCTGCATAGACGGCTGCAAGAAATGTCGCTCTACCACACTGGCCAGATAGTTGGGACGCAGCGCATTGGGCGAGATCTCTAACGTCTGGACAGCGACGGAATCGTGCGAAATCGCAAACAAGAGCGTACGCGCCGCTGGGAAACGGTGGCGCTCGTGGGGAATGCCCTCTTCTTGCGCCGCCGCCGTTGTGAGCAACCCGGTTGTGAAGTAGGCGAGGATCAAGCTCTCTTCGGGCAGAGTTGCCTGGACTTCCTGTAAAGAAATAGATTGCTTTGGGCTGTTTATGCCGGTCAAATCACCGTCGTCGCTGAACTCAACCAGAAATTGCTGGGTGCGGGCCTCTTCACAGTAGGCAAAGGCAGCTTCGATCTCTCCCAGTTCCAGGCAAAGCAGCACAATGTGGGCGTAGGTCTCCGCCAGCGTCGCCATGAAGCTTTTTTGTACGTCCGCCGAAGGTTGCAGGCTGCGCAGATCCCGCATGATCTGAACGGCGTGTCGGTAGGCGTTCAACGCCTCGTGCGGATGGCCCATTTCGTGGTGGAGGTGGGCCAGGTTGCAGCGCAATTCGAGCAATTCCAGCGAGGCATCAAACTCGGCGATGAGTGGCAGCGCTTTTTCGTACTGGGAGAGGGCGTCGGGCCAATAAGGTTCGCCCATGCGGTGATAGACTTCGCCGATATTGGCATGGGAAACCCCTATGCCCAGTTGATCGGCCCGTTGCTCGCAAATCGTCAGATCCGCTTGATAGCAACGGAGGGCTTCGGCGTAGTTGCGCAGGCAGCGATGAATCAGCCCTAGCGATGTCCAGACATGACAACGCAACTGCAAGTTTGTCTCCACCTCATCGGGCGTCTCAGGGGTTTCGCTTTCCAAAATAAGCAGCGCCCTACGCGCATAGACGATGCCGTCATCTAATGTAGATTGGCTTTCATCGCCCTTTTCAAACTGCCGGTAGCAGACAATCGCGATCTCATTGAGCGCTTTGGCGGCGGTATAAGGATCGGCCTGGGCTTCGGCCTGGTTGACCGCCTGTGTGAAGGTCTCGATTGCTTCGGCCCACTGTCCCTGCACTTCCAGGGTACGCCCCAACGCCAGCGTAATGCGCCCACACATGGCCGGCGTCAGCGGTTCGGTCAACAACCCGCGGAAGATGGCAGCTGCCCGTTCCCAGTTCTTTTCCACCTCAAAGGCGAGGATGCCGCTCAGGTAGCGACACCAGATCTCCAATCCAGGGTCGTGGCGCGTCAATGCGGTCAGTGCGGCCAACGCCTGCTGACATTCACCCAATCGCCGCAAATGTACAGCCTCAAAGAAGCGGTTAAGCAACTGATCCCGCTGTTGAGCGACTTCAGCCTGATCTGTGTGATCCATCCCGGTCGGCCTTTCTGCCTTTCTATGCAGACAAAATTCTATGGAGACAAAAGATGATCGACTTTTCCCACGCGCGCAGGTTGAGACAGGTCACGCTTGTATTTGGTTTGGCGCTTGTCGCGCTGATGACGCTCTGGTGGCACTATTCTAGCGCATCACTCTCCGCCGCCTCAAGCGCCGCGCCCATGGATGCAACGCCCTCAACCCCAACCACATCAGGCAACGGTGAACTGCTTTCATTGGCTTTCTACCCAGAACCGAGCGGCCAGGAGGTCACCGTCTACGTCACAGGGTTGAACGGGGAGCAAGGTGTCTTCTACGCCAATCTGACGGAAGGTCCCGGCATCCCCAAACATTCGTGGACGGCAGAGATCGGCGAGTCTGAAACGGCAGGGATCGGGATTGCCACGCTGCTTGGCTTTGTACCTGAAGAGAGTGTAAGTGCGGCGCTCTTTATTACGTCAACAGAAAATTACCAGTCAGAGCAGGTCGAATTCAATCGCGTCTTCGTACCCCGCCGCGGAGGACAATCCTATTCTTCGCCCGATGGGGATGTCGAAGTCGAAATCTTCTTCGCCGATACCTTTAACACCACGACCTATCTTGTGCTGGGTCCCACGTTAAACCTGCCCGGCCCGTTACCAGCAGGCTATCAATTTGTCTTGCCGGGCTACAACATCCAGGCGCCGGTGACCTTGCCGACCCCACAGCAGCCCTTTGGGCTGCGCTTTGCCCTGCCGCGGGTTGAGGTCGTCAACCCGCATCGACTCGTCCTCCTGCACTGGCAGAATCGCCAATGGCAGCCGGTCGACTTTCAACAGCTCTTCTCTCGAGATGATCCCAGCGCGCCGGCGCTCTTTTTGAGGGATCGCCTGTTTGGCATCTTCACCGTGGCGGCAGAGAACGCCTGGCGCGACACCTTCGATTCCGATGCAGGGATCTCTGCGCACGGAGCGGCGCCAGGCGCGGCCCACCACAACATCACCGTGGATAGGGGACACGCCCGGCTTACAAATATGGACCGTCCTGGCGTTCTGACCTCAACACTTATCTCACTGCCCACCGACCGGCTCCGTTGGGAGAGCCTGACCTTTGCGCAGACTGTTGAACCGGCTTCGGCGCATGCAGCGGCAACGCTGCAAGTGGACATCCTCGCCGCCGATGGAACGCCGCTGGCGCTCGATGTCAAAAGCGGAGATCGCCTTTCTCTGCCCCCAGTTGATATTCGCCTGCGCGCCACGCTGACGGCGACAGTCGGCGGCGAAAGCCCCACCTTGTCTGAATGGCGGATTGGCTGGACAGAAGCCGAACACCAACTCTATCTTCCCATCACTGCCCGCTGATGCTACGCAAGGAGCTTCCCTTCATGTCCCTGGCAAAACGATCTCGCTTGATTCTGCGTCTTGTTCTGCTGCTTTCGTCTCCCCTGTTTCTGCTCTGGCATTTTGCCAAGGGTCTATCCGCACAAGGATCAGGGGACGAAACACCGTTGGTCTATGATCAAACCTGGATCGCAGACGAAAACACCTTTGGCGTAACGGCAGCCTGGGGCGATTTTGATGGCGACGGCGATCTCGACCTGCTCACAGGCAGCGTGGATCCGTGCAGAGAGTATGCTGATCCTCCGGTCAAACGCATCTACCACAACGATGGTGGCATCCTGACAAAGAAGGCGGTATGGGAAGCAAGCACAGAAAGCCAGACCGAAAGCCTGGCCTGGGGCGACTATGATAACGACGGCGACCTGGATTTCGTGGCCGGCAATCTCGATGCACAGTGTATTGTCGGTGTTCCCACGCCAATTGGCGCACCCAACCATATCTACCGCAATGATGGGGTCGCCCCCGACGGCACAATTCAGTTCACCCGCGTGTGGACCAGCGGCGATGATTCATCAATGACGTCGAGTGTCACCTGGGGCGACTATGATGGCGATGGAGATCTCGATCTGGCCGTGGGCAACAGCGGCGGACGGGATCGGATCTACCGCAACGATGGCATAGACGCAGACGGCGCGCCCATCCTCACGTTGGTCTGGACCGGCACCCAAAACGATTACACTTCCGAAGTGGCCTGGGGCGACTATGACAACGACGGCGATCTAGATCTGTTGCGGGGCGGCGGCGCTATTCTCTCCAATTCAGATTTCATCGAGATCCTGCGCAATGAAGGCAACGATACCTTCACCAAGGCATGGGAAGATCCGACCATCAACGCCATTGTGGTTGCGCTCTCCTGGGGGGATGTGGATGGGGACGGTCGGCTCGACATCGCCGTCGGCATGCAGGACTATACAGGGTTGAACGTGACCGGCGTTGCCAACCGGGTTTACCGCAACTTGGGGAGCCAAGCGCCCAATGGGGAGGCCTTCACCCTCACCTGGCAATCTGGCGACGTCTACCCAACCTTTGCCGTCCGCTGGGGAGACGCCGATGGCGACGGCGATTTGGATCTCGCCGTGGGCGACAAGGACGCCATCCGCCTCTATCGCAACCGGCAGGGTACGCTTGATTCCAACGCCTCGTGGACATCAGCGACGAGCGAAAATACGACCATGGAGCTGGCCTGGGGCGATGTAGACGGCGACGGACTCCTCGACCTGGCGGCAGCGCGGCAAGGACGCAACCTGGTCTTCAGCAACCGCACGATGGTGCTGCCCGCTGACTCACTGTCCATCACCGGGAATGACAATGCCCGGTCCATTGCGTGGGGTGATGTAGACGGTGACGGCGATCTCGATCTGGCCCTGGGTGGAGAAGGCTTTGTGCGCGTCTATGCCAATCAGGGCGGGAAGTTGAGCCAGAATCCTATCTGGGCGCGCGGAGAGATCGACAATTATAGCCTGGCCTGGGGCGATGTGGACGGCGACGGCGACCTCGATCTGATAACCGGGAACGACGGTCGTGATCTGCTCTTTCGAAACAACCAAGGTCAGTTAGACCAGACACCGACATGGACCTCGCCCCTCTCCGGTGTGACGCGGTCGCTGGCCTGGGGCGATGTAGACGGCGACGGCGACCTCGATCTGGCTGTCACCCAGGCAGATCTCATCAACAATGAATTCGTGGCAAGACCCAATGCGATCTTTCTCAACCAGCAGGGGACGCTTGACTCGTCCCCAGCGTGGACTTCACCGTCACACGCTGATATTTCCCTGGCCGTGGCCTGGGGCGATGTGGATGGCGACGGCGATCTCGACCTGGTCTTTGCCAACCGCGGCCAAAGCCATCTCTACCTGAACCGCGGCAAGCGCGACGGCGGAAATGGAACGACGCTCCAAATGGTACAGGTCTGGTCGTCCGCGCCTGATGAATGTTCCTCGGGGTTGGCGCTGGGCGATATAGACAACGACGGCGATCTGGATCTGGTGCTGGGCGGCTGCACCGTTAACAAACATCGTCTCTACAAATACGAATATGAGAGAGGTACTTTTTCTGACCAGGCAAGCTGGTCCTCTATTGGTCCGAGCAACGCCCGGGCCATTGCCCTGGGCGATTATGACGATGACGGCGATCTGGATCTGGCCGTCGCCAGAGGTGGACAGCAGGCCATTAGTGGAAATTTAGTCGGCTTTGCCAACCAGATTTACCGCAACGAGGGTGGTCAACTGGCAACAACGCCGACGTGGACATCAAGCGATGTGTCCATATCGACGGCGGCGGCCTGGGGGGATGTGGACGGCGACGGTGATCTCGATCTGGCCGTCGCCAACTTTGGTGAACCCAGCCGACTCTACCTGAACCCACGCCGGACGCTGCTGGTCGGGCAGAATCAGCCGCCGCGGGTGTCGCTCGTTCGGCCTGGCATCACATCGCCTGCCCACGACTTTTTCAGCGCCGAGATCCTGCGCGGGAATGCCATCACCACTCCCTTTTCGCTTTCCGATGCCGAAGGCGACAGGGTGGGACGGGTAATCGCGGAGTATTCTCTGCATCCAGGCGATCGCTGGCGGCCTGCGACCCCGGCGACCTCGTCTCCGCTGCTGGAAAATTTAGATGCCCCATCCACAGGAACGGACTACCTCTTTGTCTGGGATCGAAAAGCCGATGGTGTGGTCAAAAGCGACAGTGTGCGCTTCCGTCTGCGCGCCCAGGCTGCCGAAACCAGTGCAACCGCCAGTGGACTCTCCCTGCGCTGGCCTGCTGCCGGCGCTACTTCTGCACAGGTCCGCGTGGAAGCGCCCTGGTATGTGCGCGTGGGCAATGCCGACAATGATGCAGTAAACGCCGCCGAAGTCTACCTCAACGGGGAGTTGCTGGGGAGCACCGACCGGGCAGGGCTGATCGAAACAGGCCCTCTTCAAGCGGACAGCGCCCTGGTTGCGCGCTCGCTGCAACAGAGCATCCAGACGGATCGAGGCGCGCACGACGGCTGGGCCTACCGGGTCTACCGTACTTCGCTGGATTGGCGCGATCCATCGAATCCAGCGCCATTCCTCGTCAAAAACAGTGGGCCGCAAAACCTCACGTTATCCAGTCCACAGCCGCTGATCCTGTATAACCTGCTGTGGAGTGTCGAGTGGCCGGCGACCCGTGAATATCTTGCCATGCTTGAGCGCGCCGCCCAGCGCGCCAACGACTATCTCTTCGATGCCAGCGACGGGCAGATTGCCTTAGGTCAAGTGCAAATCGTTGACAACCGGCTCCATTGGACCGATGCCGACGTCACCATTCGGGCGCTTAACGGGTTGCGTCCCCATGCCACCATCGGCGGGATCGACAATGGGGCCGGCTTTGCGGCCATCAAACTGGGTAGGGATTGGTCGGGCACCCGGTATGTCCCCGGCGACTGGGATCAACCCGACGGCTATCGCACGCTGATCCACGAGTTGGGTCATTACGCCTTCGCTCTGCTCGACGAATACGAGGGCTTTGAACTTGTCGGTACCGTGTTACGATTGATCCGTACTGTCTGCACCCACTCCTACTTGGAAACCAGACCGCTGTACGCCAGTTTGATGTACTATCACTACAGCGCCTCGGAATTCAGCGCGTTGGATGTGCCCAATCTGTGGGATGAAACCGAGTGTGAAAAGACCAGACAATGGGCTGCCACGGGGCTCTCCCCCTGGGAAGTCATTGCCAATCGGCTGAGAGATCCAAACGTGCCGCCGCGCTGGCAGATCATGACGCCCATTGATCGCGGCTCTATGGTCAGCGGACCAGAAGGCTACCCGACCAAGGTGCTGCCGTCACCACTCATCAGCATCACCCATGCCGGCCTTCCGACGCTGCCTGTCACGCTGACCGTCGTCGACACAACGGGCGCGCCCCAACCCCAGGTGAAGGTGCTGCTTGAGAAGAGCGGCGGCGTGACCATCCCCCAAGGCGAAACAACGGCGGATGGGCGCATCTCCTTGCTGGGCGCCAATCGCCTTGATCTCGTCCGCGTGGCCAGCGTGGATGGCCAACAGATAGGATCTGCGCAGATTAACTCAGCGGCGCCGCTGTCGATTACACTGCAGCCGCGGTCGGCGAGCCGAACCACACAATCAATACCTCAGCTTACCCTGGTGCCTGTGTACTCGTCGGGCAGCGTATCCGTCACTGTGGAGTTCCGTATCGCCGGCGTTGCGCAATCGGCAGCGCCAGTTGTGACATTCTGGGCGCCAGGCAGTTCGACCTTTATCGATATCATACCGGACTATCAGGACAATGAATTTTGGAGCGCACGTTATGAACTGCCGACGGCACAAGTGGGCAGCGGCATGGTACTGCTTCAAGTTGACGGCGAACAGCCAGAAGCCAGGCAGATCCAATTGTTTTATCGGCTGGAGCGCGTGTCCACTGATAATCCTGCCGCCAATCCCGGTCAGGTCCATGAACTCTTTGCCGAAGATGGCAGCGCCCGCCTGTTGATCCCCGATCAAGCCAACAAGGATCCTTTCTATGTGATCATTGCCACCTCCACCCAACAACCGAGTACTCTTGCAGAGGGGCAGCAGATGGTAAAAGACCCCTATGCCATTACCCTGTCACGCCAAAGATTTGATCCAGGGGCCATCTTGCACATCTTCGCCGAGAATTTGGCCACTGACACTCAACCCTCCAAATTTCAACAAATCGGAAGCGATTGGGTTTCATTGCCCACCTCAGTCGTCGATTTCATTCAGAACGCGGGTGTAACCACCAACATTGTCGAGCCCGGCAATTATGCTTTGCTGCTGACGACACCGACGAGTCCAAATATGATTTATCTACCGCTAGTCGTTTCTCGTTCACCTTAGGTTCTGTTGACATTTACAGCATGGTGCTACACATACCGAAACCGACTCACACCAATCGCAAACAGCACCGCCGCCGCGCCCAACAATACGCCGATCTCCGGCAGTACGTCCACGAAGCCGCGGTTGTACCACATGACATCGTGGAAAGCCGTCATGGCCCACGAAATCGGAGACAGGTAGGCCACTGTGCGCATGAAATCTGGCACAATGTCCAATGGCCACCAGGCGCCGCCCAATGGCGCCAGCGAAAGCGAGAGTAGCAGCGAAATGCCGCTGGCCTGCGATTCATTGGTGATGTTCGGCGCAATGGCAAAGGCCAGCCCCGTAATACAAAGGACAAAGGCGATCATCACCGGCAGCAACACAAGGGGACGGTCGCCGAAGTCCAGCCCCATAACCAGCCCCACGCCGAAGACAATCAGGTATTGGATCATGCCCAGGGTGAAGTAGGTGAGCACCTTGCCGCCCAGGATCTGCGCCCGCGACAGTGGCAGCGCCACCAACCGTTGCAATGTCCACTGGCGGCGCTCGCGCATGAGCACAGCGATGCCGCCCAGCACTGTGAACATGACATACATGGAGCCCATGCCCGGCACCGACTGGCCGAAGCCTTCGTCGATGTTTTCGTCGGCGGCCTCGCCGCGGCTGAGCACATAGCGCACTGCCTCGGGCCGTTCCTCGACGCGCCGCTGCGCTTCGGCGTAGATGGACTGTACCAGCGGATCGCGCACACCGGCGATGATGCCGCCCAGCCCCGTCTGCTCGCCCAGATCGTCGAACAGCGCGCCGGTGGCACCGGCGGTGAGTGAGGCCGTATTCACCTTCTGCAACACAGCGTCAACGCTCTGGCGCACGGCGTTGGGCAGGGTGAGATCGCCGGTGGCGTAATATTGAATGTCGGCGCGCCCGAAATTGAGTAGCGCGTCGCCGTAGCCGGCAGGCAGCACGATCAGGGCACGGGTCACCTGGCCGCGGGCGCGTTCGATGGCACGATCCAGCGTAAAGGGATCCTCGCCCAGGCGGCAGAAGTCTTCGGCGTCGTTGTCCACCGGGCAGAGGACCAGCGTCTCGTTGGTGGTGCGCAACTCGACGAGGAACTGTGCCGATTGCGCCGTGTTGTCCTGATCCACCACGTCCACGCGCACACGTTGGGGGCCACTGCTTCCGCCGCCGCCAAAAGCCCAACCCAGCATCAGTGTAAAGGCCAGTGGCAGCACCACCAGGCTGATCAAATTTCCCCGCTCGGCAAAGAAGACACGCAGATCGTTGAGTGCAATATTGAACACGCTTTTCATGCAGTTTCCTCGCAGTTATAACCACAGATAAGTGCACGGATAGGGAGCAGAGTTTGGACACGGATTTGCAGGATTTTCAGGAGTTCAGAAATAAAAGGTGTAGGAAGACACAGCCCATCTCTTCTCTTATCATGAAAATCCTGAAAATCCGTGTCCAAACCCTCTATGTCACAGATCAAGTCTGCGTTTGAAGAAGTACGTCCCTACGGCGAAGGCGACGAGGCCTGAGCCAAAGAGGACGAGCAAAGGCAGGCCCAGTTGGTCGATTTCGCCGTTGGAGACACGCAACAGCGCTTCCGATCCCCACCAGACTGGGGAAATGGAGGCAATGGCTTGGGGCAGCCGGAAGCCGAAAGCGCCACCCAGCGCGCCCAATGTCGACGAGATCATCGGCCCCATAAACTGTACCTGTTCGGGCGATTTCGCCAGCCCCACCACCAGCACGCCCAACCCCGACACGAAGGCGGCGATCCCCAGGATCACCACCAGCAGCGCGGGGACATTGGTGCCCCAGATGAAGCTGGGTTCGCCTTCGATGATGCTGACAATGATGGTGAAAGCGGCAAAGAGGATCGACAACTGCGCCGTCACCACCACCACATTGCCCAATAACTTGCCCACCAGGATGTAGGCGCGTGGCGTGGGCGACGCCACCATCCGCTGCAACGTCCAATTTTTGCGTTCGGCGTAGATGTCGTTCATGCCGAAGATGCCGGTGAACATGGCAAAGAAGATGGCCTGTGCCGAGCCGAGCAAAATCATAATGAAGGCGAAACTGCTGCGCGTCTGCAACACGTCCAGCGGCTGCTGATCCACCTGAATGTTCCCTGCGCCGGGGACAAGCAGGCAGGAGATGGGATCGAGCACCGATGGATCGAGATTCTGTAAACTCTGTGTCACCAAATTGGGATCGATGCCGCTCAGATCGAGCTGGGCGATTGTCCCCAGGTTGAAGGCGGCCAACAGCGAATCTACAGCCGCCGCCAGCACAGATTCCATGGCGATGCTGACGCGCACCAATTGGTTGACAATGCCGCTGACCACAGCGCGTACAATCCCTGCCGAAATGCTATTGCCGGCGTTGGCGTAGATTTCCACCGCGCCGCTCAGCGCGGCGGTGTCGGTGAAGGTACCCGACGTTGTCACCGTTTCGGCGGCGGCAACCTCGGCCTCATCGCTGGCCTCGTCGTTGAGGAAATCGAACGATGGCATCAACTGGTTTGTGAAATCGGCGGGGATGATCACTGCGGCCACGAACTCGCCCCGGTCCACAGCGGCGCGGGCGGCGTCGACGTCGTCCATTTCCACGGCGTTGAAGAGATCTTCCAGGGTGCCGGTGAAGCCGCCAGTGCTGGTCTCGTCGTCTTCGTCCACCAGCGGGCAGTTAAGATCGCCGAAGGAAAAGTTTTCGAAGCCGGCCACTGTGTTTGTGCTGGTCTCGCTGCCAGTCACTGTTGCCGTCTCGGTGATCGGTGTGGAAAGCAGAATGCCGGCGAGGGTGACGCCCAGGTTAAAGGAGGCGTTGCCTGCATCCAGATCTGCTTCGGTGATGCCCAGATTGGCGTTGAGCTGCAACTGCTCGCCCAGGTTGACGGTCTGCCCGCCCACGTCAAAGGTAACATCATTCAGCGACGCCGTGTCGGTGAAACCGTCGCCGGTGTTGATCTGATCAGCCAGGCTGAAGCCTTCATCCAGGTTCACCACAACAATGGGGATGTCGCCGAAGGTATCGGTGACGTCATCGCCACCCAGCCCACCGAAAGCCAGCCCCATAATCGTCGAGAGGACGATAGGCGTCAGGAACATAATCAGGATCAGATTGCGGTCGCGAAAGGTGGTGTAAAGCTCTTTCCACGTAATGGTAAGGATCTTGGTCATTCGGGTGTGTCCTTAAAAGGGGATGAATGATGAATGAAGAATGGGTGGAGTTGATCTCTCTGCATTGGGCGATGCGCAGGGAAACGGGTCATTATTCTTCAATCATCAATCTCGCAGGGCGCGACCGGTTAAGGCAAGAAATACGGCTTCTAAATCCGGTTCGCGGATCTCTACGGCCTGAATTTCAAGGCCGGCGCCGTCGAGGAGGTTGATCAGCGGCGGCAGGGCCGTCTGTCCGTTACGGGCAAAGGCGGTGAGGACGGCGGGCTTGATTTTGTCGCTGTCTTCGCTGATCTGCTCGGCGGGGGCGTAAAGCGCTTTTGTGATGCCAGGGATCTGGCTTTCGATGCGGCGCAGCAGTTCATCGCCCACCACCTGCGACCCGAGCACGATCTCCAGCCGGTCCTCTTCGCCCACGTGCTGGGTGAGTTCGTCTTGGGTGCCGTTGGCGATAACCGAACCATGATCGATGATGGCGACGCGGTCGCTCAGTTCCTGCGCCTCTTCCATCAAGTGGGTGGTGTAGAGGATGGTGATTTTGTATTCGTCGCGCAGTTGTTTGACGGTGTCGAGGATACGCCGTCGGCTCTGGGGATCGATGCCCACCGTGGGTTCGTCCATGTAGACGAGTTGGGGGCGGTGTAGCAGCCCCACACCGATGTTGACACGGCGCTTCATGCCACCGGAGAAAGTGTCAATGCGGTCATTCTGGCGATCCACCAGATCAATGAATTCGAGCACTTCGTCGACGCGGCTTTTCAGATCTTTGCCGCCCATGCCATACATTTTGCCGAAAAAGGAAAGGTTCTGACGTGCGCTCAGTTCGGGGTAGAGTGCGATCTCTTGAGGGATGAAGCCCATCAGCTTCTTGGCGGCGATGGGATCTTTGCTGATGGAGTGGCCGCCGATCCAGGCGTCGCCGCCGCTAGGTTCGAGCAGGCCGCTGATCATGGAGATCGTGGTGGTCTTCCCCGCGCCGTTGGGGCCGAGCAGGCTGAAGATCTCGCCTGTCTCGATCTCCAGATCGACGCCCTTCACCGCTTCGACGGTGGAGCCGTCGGCGCGCCGAAAGGATTTACGCAGGTTTTGGGTCTTTACCATGAGGGACATAGGGCGTTTCTCACTTTTTGTTGTCTTGGCTGCAAGCTAATGCACGGGTTTCACAGAGAAAGGCGACGGGATCAATCTACTGTGTACTATACAGTCCCTAACCTTGAGCAGGAGGATCGATTGCGCCTGCGCTCGCATCATTTTGGCGGTTGCTTGTCACACGGCGCAGTGCGGGCCGTCACATCTTGGGTCACATGACTTTGGGGCACATGGCTTTGGGGCACATGGCTTTGGGTAAGTGAAGTACACCCTGCCCGATCTTGTCACTTCTGTTTGATCCGGCGATAAGGTATACTTTCACAAGTTTTGCTCCGCCGCCATTCTTCCAACTGCCAGGAAAACATCCCAGGAAAGTTTCCCAGGAGAGTATTGATGCCTGCCTTACACCGATCTGTCTATCGAGCCATGACCAGACCTGCGGCAGAAGACGCCGCTATCGACTACCTGCGCAGCCAGATCGCGACGCTTTCCATCGGTGACGCTGCCGGCGACGTGTTGACGATCAGCCTCTTTCAGTGGGGGCGGCACTTGTTCGCCTACTGGGAAAGTGTGGATCAGCTCCTGCCGCCGGAACGTGTCTTTGGTGAACGCTTCGATCTTTTCGAGTCCTGGCCGGGATTGACGCAGCCACGCGTCTTTGCGCCGATGATGGACATTTTCCACTACCAGGAACCGGGCCGCGGTGGCCTCGATCCGGTGGAAGATTGGCGACGCAAAGCGCCGGTGCAACGGGTTGGCGGACGGTTGGCGCGACTGAATCCGTCGATGGTCAGCAGTTACATCTTCTACCACTACCAGCTACAGGAGGAGAAACCAGGCAAGGTCGACAAGTACGGCGTCATCACCATCCACGAAGATCTGATTTTCTTCTATCAGGAATACCCGGCGGTGGTGGAAGAACCACGCCGCGCCGGCAAACTCACCACCACCCACACGCCCGATCACTGGCACGACGTCATGTTCCCCCACTTCAATCTTTGGGGCGACGCGCCGTCTGGTCAGGAAATCTGGCGTGAGATCGCACTCATTATCCACGAAAGTTGAACGCTATGTCCTCTACGATCCGAGATGACTTTTTGTTGCGCCAAGATTGGCATTTGCTCAACAATGGCTCGTTTGGCGCCTGTCCTAAACCGGTTTTCGAGGTTTATCAGCGCTGGCAGGCCGAGTTCGAGAACCACCCCGGCGGCTTTGTCCACCGCTGGGCCGATCTCATGACCGAGGCGCGCACACGGCTGGCCGCTTACCTGCACACCGATCAGAGCCGGTTGGCTTTTGTGACCAATGCAACAATGGGTGTCAACGTGGTGGCCCATTCCTTGCGCAGTTGGCTCAAACCGGGCGACGAAGTGCTCACCACCAACCACGAGTACGGCGCCTGCAACCATGCCTGGCAGTTCAACTGTGGCAAGGCCGGCGCCCACTACATCAACCGCCCCATCGCTCTACCCATCGCCTCCGACGAGCACTTTATTGAGGAACTTTGGGCGGGCGTGACGCCGCAGACGCGGGTGATTTACCTGAGCCACACCACATCGCCCACGGCGCTTACCTTCCCACTCAAAGAGATCTGCCGTCGCTCCCGCGCTGCAGGGATCCTGACGGTGATCGACGGCGCCCATGTCCCTGGCCAGCGTGATCTCTTCCTCGACGAGTTGGGCGCAGATTTCTACACCGGCAACGGTCACAAGTGGATGTGCGCACCCAAGGGGACGGCCTTCCTCTACGTGCGGCCCGAAGTGCAACACCTGATCGAGCCGCTCATCGTCGGCCACGGCTGGCTGCCCGACAAGGTCTCCGAGCAGCCGCTGGTGGACTACGTGGAGCAGTATGGCACGCGTGATCTCACCGGTTTCCTCGCTGTGCCCGCCGCCATCGACTACATGGACGCCCACGATTGGCCGCAGGTGCGCGCTCGCTGTCATGCCCTGGCGCTGGACACCAAGCACATCCGGGAACATCATTTCGACACCGAGTCGATCTGCCCTGAGAGCTTCGAGTGGTTCAGCCAACTCGTCCCCATTCGCCTGCCCGACAACACCGACATGGCAAAGATGGGCCAGATCATGCGTGAGCAATACCGCATCGAAATGCCCATGATCACCTGGCACCATGTCAAAATCGCCCGTCTCTCGGTACAGATTTACACCACGCAAGAAGAGCTCGATCTCTTGGTCGAAACCATCACCACGCTTCAGCCGGCCTGTGTAGAAGCGTAGCGAGTGGAGGATTGGGCGATTGGGGGAGTCTTCTCTAGCATGTTCTCCCCAATCGCCTGATCCCCCAATCGCATGATCCCCCAATCGCATGATCCCCTAATTATAGTAATTCCCCATTCGCCCTACCTCTTCCCAAATGCAAGGATTCTCCATTTTTTTGCCGAGATACTCCATTTGTTGACGGTGGGAATTCCTGTATACTGTCACAACCGCGTACTCAAATTGTCCAACTTATGGATGGCCTGCCTGCCAATTGACGGGTGGTTTTGTTCTGGCACAGGACGTACTTTGTCGTCTTGTCCGACACGGTTTGTGTATGTGGTGACCTCTCCGGATCCGCCCCATTTGTACTGACAGGAGTCTATACGATGACACAATCACCCGCAACCGATCTGATTTTTGACAATGGCGAGTCGGAAGAATATGCCCCTGATCTCTATCACTACGAGGGCATCGCCGAAGGTGTGGCCGATTTTGCCGCCATCACCGATGCCCACATTCAGCAGTTTTACGAGCAGGGCTATCTGGTGGTGAAACAGGCTTTCTCGCCACAAGAAATCGAAGATGCCCTTGACGGTTTGTTGCGTCTGCTCTCTGGAGAAGTTGCCGATTTCACCGGTGTGATGTACGAAAAGGCTGCCGCTGGCGTCAAGGTGGCCGATCTCTCCCCCGAAGAAAAACAGGACTACGTGCGCAAGTTCATGTGGTTCGTCAACTACGATGAACGGCTGCACGCCCTGGCCCATCACCCGGCCCTGTTGGATGTTGTCACCCGCATTATGGGCGAAGCCCCCTTCCTGTTTCAAGACATGGGCCTGCTCAAGCCGCCTCGCTTTGGCCGCGAGAAACCCTGGCACCAGGATCACGCCTACTTTGAACTTCCTCTCGAAGCCAAGGTTGTCGGCTGCTGGATCGCGCTGGACGAAGCCACCACAGACAACGGCTGCATGATCGTAATCCCTGGCAGCCACCGCCAAGGGCCGGTTGTCCACTTCAAACGGCGCGATTGGCAGATCTGCGATACCCACGTCAACAACCAGGGCGCGGTGGCTGTACCGTTGCCGCCGGGTGGTTGTCTGCTCTTTAGCAGCCTGATTCACCACGGCACACCCACCAATCGCTCCACTGCCCGTCGTCGCGCCGTGCAATTCCACTATCGGCCCGAAACCGCACCCAAGACCAGCGTCGAAGAGCGGTTGGCCGTCTTCGGTGAAGAGGGCAAAGATGTCACCTGTTAAAAAGAGGATGGAGGAAAGGGAAATTGAGAGGCTGAGAGATTGAGCGATTTGTATCCCTGTTCGTGATCAATGTGCCAAGGAGAAACCACATGATGGTGCAAGAAGAGAAGCGTGAAGGACAAGTTCTAAGTCGGCGGCAATTTCTGAATCTTTCGGCATTGACCGTAGTCGGCGCCACACTCGCCGCCTGCGCCCCCGCCGCTACGCCGGACGCGCCCACAAGCGGACCGGCCGCCAGTGACGCTGTGCCTGCCGCCCAGCCAATCGGCGACAGCAAGTATAAAGAAGCGCCGCAACTGGCCGAGCGCGTCCGCGCCGGGACATTGCCGCTGGTGGACGAACGCCTGCCCACCAACCCAGCCGTGATCACGCCTGTCAACCAGATTGGCAGCTATGGCGGCACCTGGCGATCAGGTATGTTAGGCGTCAGCGACCGCCCGTGGATCGGCCGCACCATGGCCTACGAACCGCTGCTGCGCTGGTCTGACGATCTCACTTCGGTGGTGCCCAACGTGGCCGAAAGCTGGCAAGTTTCTGACGACGGCCTCGAATTCACCTTCTATCTGCGTGCAGGCATGCGCTGGTCCGACGGTGCACCCTTCACCGCCGACGATTTCGTCTTCTGGTACGAACATTTTCTCCTTAACGATGATCTGACGCCGGTGAAGTTCCAATGGATGCAGCCCGGTGGCGCACTTGGGCGCGTGGAAAAGATCGACGACGCCACGGTCAAGTTCATCTTTGAGAATCCGCCCGGCCTCTTCATCACCCAAATGGGGAATCAGAGTCCTTTTGTGCCTGCGCACTATGCCCAGCAGTGGCACATTGATTTCAACCAAGAAGCTGTGGAACAGGCCGTGGCCGATCAGCAGTTGGAAAGTTGGGTCAACCTCTACACCAACCAACTCGATTTCCTTACCACTGCCGAATGCCCTGTGGTCTTCCCGTGGATGGTCACGATCCCCGTCGGCTCCACCAACCGGGTTTTCGCCGAGCGCAATCCCTACTATTGGAAGGTTGACCCCGAAGGCCATCAACTGCCCTACATCGACAACATGGAATACCCCATCGTTGAGAACACTGAAGTGCTCGTCCTCAAGGCGATGGCCGGTGAAATCGACATGATGGACCGTCACATTGCCACGCCCGACAACAAGGCGATCTTCACCGACAACATGGTGCAGGGCGACTACGACTTTTTCAATGTCAAATTCGCCTTCGAGTCACCCTGTGTCATCGCCCTCAATCTCAATCACAAGGATCCCGAGACCAAGCGCGTTTTCAACGAGAAAGACTTCCGTGTGGCGCTCTCCCATGCCATCAACCGTCAGGAGATCATCGACGTCATCTACGTCGGCTCCGGCGAACCGCGCCAGGCCGCCCCGCTGGACGAGTCGCCCCACTACCACGAGCAGTTGGCCACCCAGTATCTGGAATATGACGTTGCCCTGGCCAATCAACTCCTCGACGATCTGGGCCTTGAGCGCGGCCCCGACGGTTACCGGCGACGCTTTGACGGCGAGCAACTCTTCATCAATGTGGAAGTCGCGGCTGCCTTTGAACCCTGGGGCAAGATCATGGAAATGGTCACCAACTACTGGGACGAGATCGGCGTCGACGCCGAGGTGCAGGTAATTGAGCGTTCGCTCTTCTACGCACGCAAGGCCGCCTACGATCACGACTGCGGCGTATGGACAGGCGCCGACGGCATCGCCGTGGTGATGGATCCGCGCTGGTACATGCCATTCAGCAACGAGTCGATCTTCGGCATTGCCTGGGCCGACTGGTGGCGCAGCGGCGGTACCCAAGGCGAAGAACCACCACCTGCCGCCAAAGAGCAGCAAGCCCTTTACGACCAAATCCAGGTGACCGTTGACGAAGCCAAACGCAACGAACTGATCCAACAGATCCTGGATATTGGGGCCGAACAGTTCTGGGCGATTGGCATCACCAAGTATTACGCCGGCTACGGCATTGTGCGCAACAACTTCAAAAATGTGCCCGGCGAAATCTGGCAGTGGCATATCTCCAGCGCCCCGGCACAGACGCACCCCGAGCAGTACTACATGGAAGTCTAGTCTATTCCTGCCCCAACAGTGTCAGGCACAGGCCGGCCCTCGAGCGATGGCCGGCCCATGCCTGGCACTGTTTTCTGCCTGCCCCGAAATTGAACGACACCCCGGTTCCTCAAAGCAAGTTGCCTGCCCGCCCACCATCCGGTACAATGTAGCCGACGGTGGCGCCTCACTTTCAAAACCAGACCAACCCCAGACAATTTGATTTTGTGCGTCACGGGCAGCGCAAAGGGCGCATCTTTACCAGTTTATTGCTGCGGGCGCCCGTTCGTTGCCGCGGACAGTGGAGATAGATGCGAGCCTGGCCGCGTCTTGCATCTTGTGGCGCGGTGTGAGTTTTCAGGAGTAACCATGTTTTTCGACAACTGGCAGGGCCTCTTTCGCACCTTGGTGGTAGGGATCCTGGCCTACTTTGCACTGGTATTGATCCTGCGCATTTCGGGCAAACGTACGCTCTCGAAGATGAACGCCTTCGATTTTGTGGTGACGGTGGCCCTGGGATCGACACTGGCAACGATCTTGTTATCAAAAGACACGGCGTTAGCCGAAGGCATCCTGGCGTTGGTGTTGCTGGTGGGGCTACAATTTGTCATCACCTGGCTTTCGGTGCGCTCTAACACAGTCAGCTATCTCGTCAAGTCGGAGCCACGCCTGCTCCTTCACAACGGCGAATTCCTGCACAACGCCATGCGCGCCGAGCGTGTCAACGAGTATGAAGTATTGCAGGCAATGCGCTCGCAGGGGATTAGCGAACTGGATAGAGTGACGTCGGTGGTCCTCGAAACCGATGGCAGTTTGAGCATCTTAACCGGCCCATCCGAGGGCAAGGCAGATGCATTGGCCAACGTGGTGGGGATCAAAGATAAAATCGACAAAGACATTGGCCGTGATGGGCCACTTTCTGCTAATACCTAACTCGACAAAGTCGAGGTGGCCCAAAAGAGTCTATGAAATCCAGTGGAGAGAGCATGCCCTCGTGCGGCGCTTACCATAAGACCCGTACGAGGGCGTGCTCTCTCCGCTTTTCAACTGAATATGCCACTCATTTGCGCTGTTCTGTACTGTTGCTGTTATGGCAGGCAGGTAAGCCCAGACAATCAACTAGAAACGACCAAAGATGTCCGATTTACCAGGACAGATCATCATTCTCAACGGCGCGCCGCGCTCTGGGAAATCGAGCATTGCCGCCGTGATCCAGGAGACCTTCGACGGCGTCTGGATGAACATGGGCGTGGACCGCTTCATGGCGATGACGCCGCAGCGTTATCAGCCGGGGATCGGTCTGCGTCCTGGCGGCGAAGCACCCCAACTTGAACCGTTGATCGTCATGCTCTACGCGGCAATGTATGAATCCATTGCTGCGCATAGTCGAATGGGATTGAATGTTGTGGTGGATGTGGGACATCACGATTTCTACAGCCGTCCGCTCCACATCTTGCCTGCCTGTGCACGCCAGTTACAGGGATTGCCTGTCCTCTTTGTGGGGGTGCGCTGCCCACTCGACGTGATTATGCAGCGTCGCCGCGCCACTGGCTGGACAACAGACAGCGCCGCCGATCCTGTGCCGTTGCCGGTGCAGCGCTGGCAGGACGCTGTACACCAACTGGGCCTTTACGATCTCGAAGTGGACACATCGCAGCATAGCGCGGAAGAATGTGCAACCATTATTCGTCAGCGCCTGCAGGTTGGGCCGTCGCCGTCGGCTTTTCTACAGTTGGCTCAAACCGACTGAACCTTTCCGGACCTATACGGTTTTCTCGTATAACAGTTGAATCTTCCGGGAAGGGGGACCGTTAGATTTCAAGTGCGAGGCATTGTTTGCCCCCTTCCCGGAAGGTAGTTGCGAACTTCGCAAGTAGAACCACTAAACCGATCTAGTGACTTCATTAACCCACAAGGACCTCACCATGACTGAACCGGTGGATTCGGAGATTCAACCGCGACGGCTGCCGATTTTGCCGCCCGAAGTTGCGCCGATGCGCGCCCGTCAATTTCGGCTGCCCAAGAGTATGGCGTCCTTGCGGCATCGTAATTTTCAGCTCTACATTATCAGCCAGTTACTTTCGGGCATGGGCACCTGGATGCAGATCATCGCCCAGGGGTGGTTGGTCTACCAACTGAGCCAGTCAGAATTGATCCTGGGCATTGTGGGGTTTGCTTCGGCGGTGCCGGCGTTGATCATTACGCCGTGGGCCGGCGTGGCCGTGGACACGATCTCGCGGCGCAAACTGATGGTGATCACCCAGAGCGCGTCTATGGTGCTGGCGCTGTTCCTGGCGGCGTTGACCTTTACTGGTGTAGTCCAGGTGTGGCATGTCATTGTCTTAGCGGCGCTGCTGGGGGCTGTCAACGCGTTTGATGGGCCGGCTCGTCAAGCTTTCGTGGTGGATATGGTGGGCCGTGAAGACCTGTCTAACGCCATCGCCATCAATTCGATGACCTTCAACAGCGCGCGCGTGATTGGGCCTGCTGTGGGCGGGATCCTGTTGGCGACGGTGGGCGCGGACTGGTGCTTCTTGATCAATGGCATCAGCTTTCTTGCCGTGATCGTGGCCCTGCTCATGATGGTGTTGCCGCCGCACAAGGGCAACGGTAATCGCGTGCCGCCGTGGCAACAGTTGCGTAGTGGGTTGGCCTATGCTGTGCGCACCAACGAAGTGGCGGCGCTGCTCCTGCTCTCACTGAATTTGAGTCTTTTTGGCATTACGTACAGCACGGTGTTGCCCGCCTTCGTTGACAGCGTCCTTGGCCAGGGGCCGGCGGCGTTCGGCGCCATGAACATGGCTTCGGGCATTGGGGCGGTGAGTGCTGCCGTTGTGATTACCTTTTTTGGGGATCGTGGACATCGCGGCGTATGGCTCAGCCGTCTTTCGCTGGCCTATCCGCTGATTCTGTTTACCTTTGCCTTCAATGGTTCGTACCCAATTTCGTTGCTTCTCTCTGCCCTGTTGGGGTTCGGTTTTATGGGGCAATTTACGCTAATCAACACCCTCTTGCAGACTCAGATTGTAGACGAAATGCGTGGCCGCATCATGAGCCTCTACACGCTGACCTTCTTCGGCTTGACGCCTTTCGGCAACCTGGCGGTTGGCGCGCTTTCCGAAGTATGGGGAATCAGCGTCACCCTGGCTGCCAGCGCACTGCTGATGGTTGTCTTCGCGGTGGTCATCCTTTACCGGATGCCGCGTGTCCCACAACTGGCATAACAACCCCGCTCAATCTTTGCCGGCATCCTTTTAATCCGTGAAATCTGTGAGTCCACTGCAAAAAGACCTTTTTCACCGCAAAGAACACAAAGATCACAAAGAAATAGAGTGGAAATCTTTGTGTTCTCTGCGTTCTTTGTGGTTGATTCCTGCTTTTTGCAGTGGACTCATCTGTGGATCCTCTTTTCTCCTTTCCTGTCGCCGCGCCCTTGAGCCGGGTGTGACCATTCTCCTACAGATTCCCCCTACAAAACTTTCTTACAATGAATTATCACTGTCACGGTGTGGTGGCGTGGGTAACGCAGTCAATTCCGGCGAGGTGGATGATGGTCAGTGTGACGAAAGAAAAGACGTTGGAGACACTGCGGTATGGTTCAGCCGTGGCTCGTGGCCTGATCTTCGCCCAGATTGTGGAAAATAACCCCCTGCCGATCTCGTTGGTGGTGCCCGACACCGGCGAGTTTGTCGACGTCAACCTAGCCGGCTGCAAATTGATTGGCTATGCTCGACACGAACTTATCGGCCGCAAAGGGCACGAACTTGGGATCTGGCCGGATGTACGTGAATGGCAGGAGATCCGCAGCGAACTCGCAGGTGGGGGTCCTTGTTCGCGCGAGCTGACGTTACGTGCACGCTCCGGCACCTGGATTGACGTGCTGGCGTCCTTCGAGTTGATTGACCTCGACGACACCCCTTGTATGCTCGTTATCCTCAACGACATCACTGAGCGTAAGCGCATGGAAGTGGCGCTCCAAGAGCGCACAGACGAACTAAGCGAGCGTATCAAAGAGCTTCAATGCCTCTTTTCCATCACCAATCTGTTACAGACGCGCGGCGTTGACCTGGGCCGCGTCTTGCAGTCGGTCTCTGAGATCATTCCGCGGGGATGGTGGCGCCCACAGAACACCTTTGCTTGTATCACCTATGAGGGCAATCGATACACCAGTTATTACGGTGACCCGATTTCACCGTTGATGGCTCAACCCATTGCCGTGAACGGACAGGTGGTCGGTGGCATCGAAATTTCAGTCGACGCGCAGGGCAGTGATTCACCCTACCCCAACGAAGAAAGGATCCTGCTGGCGACAATCGCCAAATTGCTGGGTGATTACCTGGAACGTGAGCAGTCGGGTGAAGCGCTGCGCGAAAGTCGGCACCGCTACGAACAACTGATCCTAAATGCGCCGCTGGGCATTGCCGTCTTTGATAGGACGGGGCTTATCACCATTACCAATCCAACGGCCAAGGCACTATTGGGGCTGCCGGAAGATTCGCCGACAACGCTCTATGAACATGCTTTCTTTGCACAAACGCGACTGGTTGAGGCCGTCTCCACCTGTATTGAAAAACGCCGGCACAGCGTAATTGAGGTAAGCCACAACCGCGGATACGATGACTATCGCCGTCTGCGTGTACACCTGGCACCCATCTGTCAGGAAGACGGCCAGTTGATCTCGGTGCAGGCCATGTTCGAAGATGTGACCCAACATCGCGAAAGCGAACGCCAGCAAAATCACCGCCAGAAGTTGGAAGCTGTCGGCGAATTGGCGGCAGGCATTGCCCACGAAATCAACACACCCACCCAATTCATCGGCGACAACATTCACTTTTTACAAGATGCCTTTGTCGATCTCATGCGCCTTATTGCAGCCTACGAAGACACCATCCACACACTTGCGCCCAACACCCATTACCAAGCCGTGCACGCCGTCGCACAACTGGCTGTTGAGATCGATCTTGCGTACCTGACCGCGGAGATCCCGAACGCCATTCGCCACTCGCTGGACGGCGTCTCGCGCGTGGCCGACATTGTCAACGCCATGCGCACCTTTGCCCACCCGGCTTCCGATGTCAAAGTGCCGATGGACATTAATCAGGCCCTGAATAACACCCTCACTGTCGCACGCAATGCCTATAAGTACGTAGCCAATCTTGAGACCGATTTTGATGACACGCTGCCGCTTGTCCCGTGTGAACCAGGAGAAATCAACCAGGTCTTTCTCAATATTATTGTGAACGCCGCCTATGCCATCGAAGAACAACTAAAACACGAATCGACGCGGGATCGTGGCGTGATCACATTGCGCACACGACGCGAAGGCGACAACGCCGTGATTCAAATTCAAGACACCGGCACTGGCATTGCGCCTGAAAACATCAATCGCGTCTTTGACCCCTTCTTCACCACCAAACCTGTGGGCAAAGGCACCGGTCAGGGCTTGGCGATTGTCCATTCGATTATTGTGCAGAAACATCAAGGGCGCATTGAATTGGCCTCTATCGTTGGCAAGGGGACACAGTTTACGATCTACCTGCCACTAGCCGAAGTGTAAACCGAGAAGTAACTTCTATGCCCACATCGACGATTTTGTTTGTAGATGACGACATTGCCGTGCTCAACGGGATGCAGCGCTCGCTGTACAAGATGCGCTCCGTCTGGCAGATGGACTTTGCCGGCGGTGGCGCCGAAGCGATGCAGCGGATGAGCGAACGATCCTACGATCTGCTCGTTACCGACATCCGCATGCCCGATGTCGATGGTGTGGAGCTACTCGGTTGGGCGCAACGAAAGCACCCGCAGACGTTGCGCTTTGTGCTTTCGGGGCAGTCGGACAGTAGACACCTTGAACAGATCATGGGGCTGACCCATCAATTCCTTACCAAGCCATGCAGCGCCAACTCTTTGAAGACGGCCATTCAGCGTGCCGAACAGTTGCGTTTTCTGCTGGTCGACGCCGAACTTCAGCGCCTCGTGAACCGCATGAAAGGCTTGCCCATCCTCCCTGCTGTGCTGGCCGAATTGACAACCGCCATCACCTCAGCGGATCAGTCCTTGCGTCGTGTGGCTGAAATCATTGGGCGCGACATGGGGCTGGCGGCCAAAGTTTTGCAGTTGGTCAATTCACCGCTCTTTGGGCTGCGCCAACAGGTCAACAATCCACATCAAGCCGTGGTGCTGCTGGGGCTCGACACCATCAAAACCTTGATCCTGGCTGCCTCAACCTTCGATGCCCTTCAAGACACAGAGACAAGCGCCCTGGCCGAAGAGATCTGCGATCACGCCGCCAGGGTCGGTTGGATCGCTCGCTGCATCGCCAAAGATCGCGGCGACGAGAACGCCGTCAACTGGGCCTTGGCGGGCAGCCTCTTACACGACGTGGGCAAATTGATCCTCAGCACACAGATCCCGGATCTAGCAATCGAAGCTGCTGAACTGGCACAGGCTGAAAATATTCCCTTGTTCCAGGCCGAAATTGAGATTTTCGGCCAAACCCACGCCGAGATCGGCGCCTACTTGTTGGGGATCTGGGGGTTCGACGAGCGACTGGTGGCGGCGATTGCCACCCATCATCGCCGGCCCCCGGCCATGGGGCAGGCGCCGTTGTCGCTCTCCGCAGTGATCTACCTGGCCGACTTGCTCGAACATGCGTGGTTTCCAACCTCGGCAGCGGATCATCAAACTGATCTTGCGCCGCTCGATCAGCTGGGCATTACAGAAGAGCAATTGACCAAGTGGTTTGCCTGCTTCCAGCCTACAATTGCCTTGGACGATAAAGAATCAATGGGAAATCAAGATGAGTGATCCAGTTCTGACCGCGCCAATTTCGATGGCCCCCATTTCGTCCGCCCAAATTTTGATGGTGGACGACGATCCAAACTTGCTATCGGCAATGCAACGCGCCTTACGCAAAGAATTCCAGATCACCGCCGCCGGCAGTGGACAAGAAGGGATCGATCTACTCAAGTCCACCAACTTTAGCGTGGTGGTTTCTGATTTTCGCATGTCTGGCATGGATGGCGTGGCTTTCCTCACGGCGGCGCGTAAACTTCAGCCACACGCCACGCGCATGTTGCTTACCGGCTATGCCGATCTGGCCACCGCCATCAAAGCCGTGAACGAAGGGCATATCTTCCGTTTGCTCACCAAACCCATCAGCACCGATGACATGCGGCAGGCGCTTCTCAACGGCGTCGAACAGAATCGGCTGCTCACCGCCGAACGCGAACTCCTTTCGAAGACGCTGTTGGGGAGCATTAGTGTGCTCTTTGAACTGCTGACGCGTAGCTCTTCGGCGGCAGTCAACCGTTCCATGCGCCTGCAAATGCTTGTCAACAGGATGGCCGCTTATCTTCAACTGACCGATCTTTGGCAATATGAAGTGGCCGCCATGCTTTCGCAGGTCGGTTATTTGTTGGCGCCCAAGGACCTGCTGCGCAAGTTCTACGCCGGGCGTGAGCTTTCTCATAGCGAACAAGAGCAGTTGGGCGATTTCCTTTTGAGTGGGCGCGATCTGCTCATGCAAATTCCCCGCCTCGAAACCGTGGCCGAAATGATCGGGCGACAGCGTTGGACCTTTTCGCTGCATGCCTTCTCCACCGACATCGCCCAACGTGACACAGTCAACCTCGGCGCGCAGATGATGCAGACCGCCAACGAATACGAAACCCGCCTCGCCCGCGGCGAAACACACGAAGAAGCCATCCAAAAGATGCTCTTCGCCGTCACGCTCGACAGTCGGTTGGTTCAAATCTTAGATAAAGTGGCCAGGAAGTAGAGAGGGGAACAGCGCCAGATGTACCAGTTTCTTTCTCTGCTTATTGGAACGGCAACCGTTCCATAGGACTATTCACCGCTTTTCGATACGCCTGTATGCGGCGGATGCGGCGCAGCTCGGCCCAAGTGTGTGGGTCTGCCCATAGCGTGGGATTCAGGTACAGCGCCCGCCCATAGAGATGACGCGCCGTCTGCGGCAAGCGCGTACGGTGACGCAGTGCCATGGTCAACAACCAGATCGCTCCATCGTGCTGCACAAGGGCGGCCATCTGCGGATTGGGTGCGTAGTGGGCCAGGTAGTCGTGTACAATCGCTTCGGCGACGGCTGCACCTTCAAGTAGCGGTGTAGCCTCGGCCAAAGGTTCTCCCTTCCAAGCCCGATAGAAATGATGCCACGCCTCGAACGTCCACTTTGTAGCGCTGATCTCCCGCTGAATGGACGCCCACAGCATTAGGATCTGCAAATGTTGTGCTTGCCGGTAGCGTCTTGAGCTTTGCCCGCTGAAATAACGATAATCGACAAGATAATCCGCGATGTTCAAAAAGCGGGTGCGATCGCGCAGACGAGAAAATAGTTCGTAATCGCAGAGCAGGTGGTGGTTCTGTGAATAGCCGCCGCTTGCCGTCACCACATCGCGCCGGAATGTGGTGGCTGAATGGGACAGTTCACAATGGGTCATCAAAGACCAGTGGATCTGTTCGTGGCTCAGTGCGTGTTCGTAGGTGAAGAGGAGCTGCCCATCTTCGTCGATGAAGCGCATCCAACCGCCCACAAAGCCGACATCCGGGTTGGATTCCAATACATCAATCTGAACTGCCAAACGGTGTGCAGCAGCCAGATCGTCGTGATCAAGGTTGGCCACATACTTCCCCCGCGCTGCTTGAAGCCCCAAATTCAGCCCACCGGCAGGTCCACAATTGACAGGGCTCTCGATGAGACGTACCCGCCTATCGCGTGCTGCGTATGCTTCCACGATCTGCCGGCTGTGGTCGGTAGAGGCGTTGTCCACAATGAGGTACTCAAAGTCGGTGAACGTCTGCCCAAGCACGCTTTCAATGGTGGCGGCCAGGTACCGTCCACCGTTGTAGGTGACAGTGAGCACAGTGACCAGTGGCGCAGTGGTCATTGTCTGAGCATCTCCTGAATCAGATCGACGACTTCGAGGTGGGTATCGGGGTGGTTGGGCCGCACCATGCGGTAGACGGTGATCTGTTTCAGCAGTGCGGCAAGCTGCCGCAGTTCATGGGCGCGTGCTTCGGGCGGTGTATCTACCAGGCCGTAGCGGTTGCGCAGTAGCGCCGGGAGCGCCGCCGCAGCTGGTAATACCTCTATCTGTGTAACATCTTTGGCATCAACGAAGGGATCGAGTAGAAAAATTGCGTGTAGTCTTTGTGCTTTTCGAGAAAATGTTGTCGGCCCGAGTGCGGTGGACGCCTGCGCTTCCACATGGCGCTTGACTGTGCGAGGATGTATGGCCGGATGGCGGTCGCTTTCCTCTTGCAATGTGGCTAACGTCGTGGGCCAAAGATGGCGTGTGGGGGGGCCGGGTTGTGCGAGAAAGTGATCTTCCTTCGTCGTCAGCACAACCACATCGTCGGCCACGGTGGGCCATCCACGTTGGGCGCAGGTGGTGGCGAGGGTGGATTTCCCCAAGCCGGCAGGGCCGACAAAGGCAATACTGCCTCTGGGCGTGTCCACGACTGAGCCGTGAAGGGCGCATTGCCCTGCCAGGCGCAGCACATAGGGAATAACCGGCCCAGCTAGAAGACGACATGCCAATACAAACGCGTCGGCGCTGTCAACGGCACGTGCTTGCCATTCCACCCAAACGGCCTGCCTGTCGTTTCGAATCGTGAAGTGGGCCTGGTAATCCGGGTTGCCGTAGCCAAGGCGGAAGGCCCATCCTGTCGCTGCCTGGGCGCGCCAAACATGAAATGCCGCGTTTGGCACACGCAATGGATAATCTTGCCAGGCTCCGTCTGCCCATGTGGTGGGGGTGGGAGCGCTTTCGGCCATTGTCACCGCTACCGGCCACTCGTCACCTGCAATAGGGTGCAGATCCAGATAGGGCAGTGCCAGATCGGATGTGAGCAGCGCGTTGTAAAGGTGATACTGCCACATGCAGCTTACCAGGATTCTGGTTCGTCGATGATGCCATGTGTCAGATGGCTGATGCTTCCTTCGTCGCGTAAGACAGGACGGTGGTACGCGTTGCCTGTCTGCTGTTCGGTTGTTGTCTTTGTCTCGACTGTGGGGGTAGGTGTTTCTGAAGGCATTGCGGACAATGAAGATGACGCCAAGTTGGGGTTGCTCATGGACCGTTCGCTCCTACTAAGTTGGTATGGGTGGTATGCCTGTTGGGTGATTGTTAGACAACCAAGATCTTCGCTGCAATCAGTTCGTTGACAATATAGGTAAAATCTTCTGCTACCTGCTTTGGGCCGATACCATATTCGCCGGCCACTTGATGAATAGACGCAGTCATGTCCTGTGTCTCAATCAGAACGGCAAGCATGCGCGTCCCCACATCGTCGAGTGTGTAGTACCGCTCGTTGGCAAGATGAAGAAAGACTGTTTCATCATCCAATTGTTCGGCCAATATATCCGATGATAATCGGTATTTTGGTGCAGGGAATTGGTTAGTCATCATAATCAACTAGTAGAGCGGTTCGTCGATGATACCATGTGTTAGATGGCTGATGCTTCCTTCGTCGCGCAATACAGGACGGTGGTACGCTTTGTCCGTCTCTTGTTCCATTGCTGCCTGTTGTTCCATTGCTGTCTGTTGTTCCATTGCTGTCTGTGTTTCCGCTGTGGGGGTAAATGCAGGGGAAGGTGTCTCTGATAGCACTACGGACCGTAAAGGCGACGGCGTATTGAGCGTGTTCATCGAAACGGTCTCTCTTCCTAATGAGAAAATTGTGTAGACATTGGCAGTTATCGATTTTTGCCTAGGTTAGTATGATCTATGGTAGTCGATTTCACAAGAACGAAAATTCCTGGGGTGTATCTCAATTTCGGGGCGCGCAGCCAACGTGAAATGCACCCAAATTCCTGCCAAGGTCGAGTCCACAAGGGCGTAAGTTCGTGGCTGAATTCTTACCAAATGCGTGGAAAACACGCCCACGTGTAGGTGACATTGAGGTATCACTTACACGTGGGCGTGCTTTCCACTCTATCTTCAGCGTGGCGATGCTCTCTGCAGTGCCGTACCCCAAAAATACCAGTGAAGCCTACGGCGCCTAAGACGGGTACACCACCTTGACGTTAGCTCTGCGCAAACAATGACGCCGACTCTTCCGCAATCCGGGCGCCGACGGTGGCAGCATCTTCTGCGCCGCTCCACAACAGATCCATTGTGGGGTTGTAGATGCGCTGTGTAATCTCCGGCCAGTTGACGTGTACGGGATCACGCACCACATACTCCTGCGCCTGGGCAAAGGCTGCGGCGTTGGTCGGCGGCAGATTGGGGTTGAGGAATGCCTCTGAGAAGACAACCGAAACACGCGACGGCGTTGTTGCGCCCACGCCCACTTCGTCGAGTTGGGCCTGCTCAGAGGTGATATGTTTGAGGAATTCCCATGCTGCATCGGGATTGGCGCTGCCGCCGGAGATGGCCCAGCCGGTGCCGCCGCCGCCGGTGCCGCGTCGCTCGGAATTGCCCAGCGGGATCGTGCCCACGTCCCAGCGGAAGGCTTCGATGGAGCGGAATTGATTCACCGCGGATGGGTTTGTCAACATGACGGCGACGCGCCCGGTGGCGAAGAGATCGACACCACCCAGTTCCGATTCCAGATCGGGGCGAGGTGACACTTCGTGTACGTACATCAGGTCTTGTAGGAATTGCAGCGCCTCGACGGTGGACTCGTCGGCCATGGCCGATTCGGTGGCCATGCCGCTGTCGTTCTTGTGCACCAACGCGCCGCCGTTGGAGTAGACCCAAGACGCCCACGGGCGCTGGCCGCGGTTGACGAGGAAGCCCCATTGGGTTACCCGATTGCCGTCGCGCTGGGTCAACTGCAGCAGCATGTCGAGGAAGACGTCAAAGGTGAAATCAGTGTTTTCCCAATCGGCGGGCGGCACATCGACGCCGGCGGCTTCGAAGATATCGACATTGTAGAAGAGATTTTGGTTGCCGTAGTCACGTGGCAGGGCATAGGTCTTGCCGTCCCATCGGTAGAGTTCTACGGCGTCGGGGCGGAAGTCGGCAAGATCATAGGCGTCGCGGGCGATGTAGTCGTCGAGTTGCACATGGACGTTCTTCGCCGCCACGGTGACAATCGGCGTGATCTCTTGCAGGTAACGGTAGACATCGGCAGGCGTGCCGGCGGCTTGCAGCGTCTGAATTTTGGTATTGTAGTCGGCGCCGGGGATGGGCTGATGCTCTACCTGAATGCCAGGGTTGGCGGCAGAGAAGTCATCCGCCCACTTGTTGCGCACCTGCACGTGGCCTTCGTTGATGGTGTCGACCACAAAGGTGATTGTCACCTGTTCGGTGGCAGGCGAGCCGCCCTCACCACCGCTTCCACCGGTAGATGTTTGGGGCGCAGCCGGTGCACAGGCAGCCAGCCCGGTCATCATGGCAGTGGCAAAGGCGCTGTTGCGCAAAAACGCACGACGGCTTATCAATTGGTCCTTCATCTATCTTCCTCCATTTTCGTTGGAATGGCGATTGGCGCGCGGTCAAGCGCGTGCCGTCCTCTTGCTTCGTATTCGTCTACTTTAAGGCTATGAATAGGCTGTCCTTGACGACAGCATCGAAGAACGCAACTCCGGTGGGGGCGGAGCAGCGGGTTATGCCTTCACGCCGGTGAAGACAATCCCTTGCATAAAGTAGCGCTGTGACACAAAGAAGAGAATAATCACCGGCAGCATGGTCAACAGCGACGCCGCCATGAGCAGATTCCAACTGGTGCTGGCTTCGCCCTGGAACATGCGCAGCCCCAGCGCCAGCGTGAAGTTGTCTGCGCTTTGCAGGAAGATCAACGGCAATAGGAATTCGTTCCACGTGCCGTTGAAGACGAAGATCACCACGATCAAAATCGCCGGTTTGGCCAGTGGCATGATAATGCGCCAGTAGACGCCAAAGCTGGAACAGCCGTCGATGCGAGCGGCATCGTCCAGTTCGCGTGGCAAGGTCATCAGGTATTGGCGCACCAGAAAGGTGAGCCACGGTCCGCCAAAGAAGGTGGGCACAATCAAGGGCAAGAAGGTGTCGATCCACCCCAGCCACTTAAACAAAATAAATTGGGGGATCAGTGTGATGTGCGGTGGCAGCATCATCGTTGAAAGCATAATCAAGAAGACGAAATCGCGCCCCCACCAACGCAGCCGCGAAAAGGAAAAGGCCACCAGAGTAATCGAAATCACCTTGCCCACGATGCTCAAGAAGGTGATCAAACTAGTGTTCCACAGGTAGTCCCAAAAGGGGATCGCCGTTACGGCCTTGGCGTAGTTGCTCCACATGATCTGCGTTGGGATCCACGTGGGCGGGAAGATGTAGACTTCACCTGGCGTTTTGAGTGATGTGGAAAGCGTCCACGCCAGGGGGATGAACATCAGGAAGACGCCGCTGAGCAACGCCGCGTGGACGAGCAAACTGCTCACGATGTGGCGCTGTCGCTGGGTCAACATCGTCGATTCGGGCTGCACCGGGCGCACAGAACGTTCAATCGTCGACATGGCTATTCCTTTCGGTCGTCGCCTTCGTAGTAGACCCAAATGTCCGATGTGCGGTAGAAGACGAGGGTCAGCACCAAAATGTAGATAAAGAGAATCCAGGCGAGGGCGCTGGCATAGCCCATGCGGAAGTATTCAAAAGCGTTGCGGTAGAGGTAGAGCAGGTAGAAGAGTGTGGCATTGTTCGGCCCACCAGACGTCATGATGAACGCCTGGGTAAAGACCTGTAGCGCTGAAATAAAGCCGGTAATCAGTTGAAAAAAGAGCACCGGCGTCATCATGGGGAGGGTAATGTGCCAGAGCCGTGTCCAGTTGGTGGCGCCGTCCACTTCGGCGGCTTCGTATAGATCGGTTGGGATCCCCTGCAAGCCGGCCAGATAGATGATCGCCCCCGCGCCGACGCCCCACAGGCTCATCAGGATCAAAGAAGGCAGCGCCCACTGCGCGTCACCCAACCAGGACGGGCCACGAATGCCGAACTGTGACAGGATTGTGTTAAAAAGGCCAAATTCAGTGGAGAAAAGCCAGCGCCAGAGCAGCGCCACCGCCACGCCCGAGAGGACAGAAGGCAGGTAAAAGGCTGTGCGGTACAAGCGGAGACCGCCGATACGGGCATTGAGCAGGAGCGCAAGCCCCATCCCCACAATGATATGCAGCGGCACACTCACAACCGCATACACCGTGGTGACTTCTAACGATTTCCAGAAGAGATTGTCCTCGAACATCACCTGGAAATTCTGTCCACCCACAAAGGTGGGCGTGGTGATCAGATCCCAGTTGGTAAAAGAGATGACCAACGAGGCCAGCATCGGCCCCAACGTCCACAAGAAAAATCCTAGAATCCACGGTGAAGCAAAGAGCCAACCATCAAGGTTACGACGCAGCGTCTGCCGCGAAATACCGCGCGCGACCCCCTTTGGCGGGCGTGTTGATGCACTCTTGGCAATGCTTGCCAAAGCAACCCCCTTTGGTGATTCTCCGTTCATCTGATGCATATCCATCACACAAAGATAAGCGGAGTCAACCCTGATATAAGGTTAACAGTCCCGTCGGAACAATAGTCGCTGGTAGTATTAGGTGTTGTCTTCTAAAGAGATCGGCGAGGTGTGTGGAGTATAGCATATGGATGTAAAAGGAGCAAGGCGCGTTGAAATTTTATACCACGCCCCCTGCTCTGCTCATGGGCCTCTCGCCTTCTCCGGCACTACCGCCGCCTCGCAGATCAAAGAAGCCGCCTGGCCCTTCATTGAATTCGCCATGAGCCCAGCCGGCCGGGAACCCGCCGCTCGGCTGG
The DNA here is from genome assembly GCA_016124945.1 of bacterium. Classification (GTDB taxonomy): domain Bacteria; phylum Chloroflexota; class Anaerolineae; order Caldilineales; family Caldilineaceae; genus RI-153. The sequence continues at coordinate 44,521 of WGMT01000035.1, forward strand.
GCCGGACCGTCCCCTCGTTGATGGCGGTGGCCAACAGCGAAGTCTACCTCGATCCCACACAGGCGCCGGCCGGCACGCACATCTGGCTCGACGCCGTGCCATCTTTGCGTGTCTTGCCTCGCCTGGAAAACTGGGTGTGCATCAAGCGCACCGCCGCCATCGAGTTCGAGCAAGCCTATTTGGGCCTTAGTACCAAATTGAAATCTGCCGGTCGCCTGCCTCAAATAGCAGTAGTTTCACCCTGACGCAGGCGTTCTTAGACACCAACTGTGCCCAAGCCGCCGCCGGGGGCACCTTCGACTGGTTTGTGTAGGCGGTGGCCGGCGCTGATTTGGACAACAATCCGGCTGGCGACACGTCCAACGTGTCGCCAGGAGTGGATATTTCGTCTCGCTGCGGCGAAAAGTCCCCGGCACTTGCTTAAGTTAGCGCCTATGCCCCACTCTCTAATCCCTCAATCTCTTCAACCCCAGCCCCGCCAGGATCAACACCGGCGCCGTCAAGAGGACACCCCCCGCCAAGAGCACGGGCCACTGTGTGGGATCCAGTTGCGCCAGCAGCCGCACACCCACCGGTAACGTGAACTGATCCTGTGAGCGCAGGTAGAGCAGGGGATCGGTGAAATTGCTCCAAAAGAGGACCGTGCTCAACACCGTGACACCGATGACGGTGCCGCTGGCGGACGGCAACACCACCGACCACCAGGTGCGCCAGATGCCGGCGCCGTCCATACGGGCGGCGTCGAGCAGATCTGCAGACAGACGCTGAAAACTCCAGTAGAACAACAATACGAAAAGCGGGCTGCCGCCCAGCAATGCCGGTGCAATCAACGGCAGCGGTGTGTCGATCCATCCTAGTGCGCGGAAGATGGGGAAGCGCGCCAGCCAGAGCGCCGTGGGCGGCGCCAACAGCGCCGCAATAGACAGCCGTAGCATGATCGCGCGCGCCTGCGCCGGCATCTGTGTCATGGCAAAGGCTGCCCACGACGCCACTAGCAGCGATAGTGGCACCGCAATCATCACCACGCGCAGCGAGTTGAACGCAAAGCGCGCCATCGGCACAAGGGTGGCGGCCACCCCGTAGTTTTCCACCGTGGGTTGCAAGGCCAGCGGATTGCGCGCCAGTTCCACCACCGAGGTGTCGGCGGGCCAAAACGACCCCAACAAGAGCCAGATTGCAGGCGCCAGAAAAAGAAGCGCCGTGACGCTGTAGAGCACGAAGCGCACTGTCTGCTGCCACGTTGAACCGTTCATAAGGATGGACCAAAGCTCCCTTCGTAGCGCAGGCGTCGGCTGAGCAGCGACTGCACCACGATGACGAGCACTGTAATCAGATACAGTGCCCACACCACGGTGGCTGCATAGCCGAAACGCAGATCATCGAAGGCGAGCTGGTAGCTATAGAGCGGCAGCAGCAGCGTGGCATACCCCGGCCCGCCGCGGGTGACGAGCAGCGTGGGCACGAAACTGGCCTGCAAGTTGACGATCAGATCGCGGGCCGTTAAGAGCAGCAGGCGTGGCAGCAGCAGCGGAAAGGTGATGTGCCGGAAGCGTTGCCAGGCGCTCGCTCCGTCCAGCGCGCCCGCTTCCATCAACCCGGCGGGGATCTCGTTTAACGAGGCGAGCAGCACCACGAATCCTTCGCCCAACTGCCACGTCGCCATGATCACCAGCGCCAACATTGCCGCCCCCGGCTCAACGATCCAGGCCGGTGTGGGCAGACCGAGCAACCCCAACACAAGATTCACTGGGCCGTACCGCGGGTTGAACGCCACGAGCCAGACCAGCGCATAGGCCACATCGGGGATGACGGTGGGGCTGAAGACGGCGCTACGCGTCCACGTTTCCATGCGCCCGGTCCGTTGCAAGAGGAGGGCAAGCCCCAGCGCGCCGAGGATACGAAACAGCACCGCAAGCACGAGGTAGACCAGCGTGTTGCCCAGCGCAATGCCGAAAAGACGGTCGCTGAAGAGACGCTCAACGTTGCCCGAACCGATCCACGTCGGCGCGGTTAGGGCATCGAAACGTGCAAAGGCAAGGACAATCGACAGCGCCGACGGCACAAGGATCAGCCCCACCAATCCCACGACATAGGGTAGGAGCATCAGGGTAAGCGCTGATCTGTGCCATTTGTTGTTGCCCATGCACGTCCTCTCTTGGCTACGCGTGTGGTCCCGGCGTGATGGGATTGTACAGGGCAAAAGTCAAAAGGCAAAAATGCCTTCTGCTCCCTGCTTGCCTTCTGCTTTCGCTCTCGGTACAATCCGGCGAGCAAATGGTGACGACACGACAATCCACTGAGAGGACATAGCGTGATGCTGCACCACTATACAGGACGATTCGAGGCCTTTGGTTTTACCTTCGACATCACTGCCGGCGACGGTGAATTGCTGGCCGCAGTGCCCGGTGTGCCGGCGGGCTACGAAATCGTGCTGACGCCGCTCGAAGAACGTCTCTTTCGCATGGAAAGTGGTCCCTTTCGTGGCGCTGTCCTCGAAGCGATGCTGGCCGAGGACGGTGTCAGCGGCTTTCAGGTAGGGCCTTTCTTCATAAGCCGGACGGCAGATGACGCACCTTCCACTCCGCGCCTGTTGGCCCCACCGCTGCACCTGGACGCGGCAAAAGAGGCGGCGTTCGCAGCGCTGCTGGCCGATATTCTGGCCGGTGAGATCGACTGGATCGATGACCGCCTGCATTACCCCAAGCATGAATTCATCCAGTACGTCATGGCGCAGGATGTGGTGCTCTTTCATAGTTCCAATCGCGACGATATCGAGGTCTTCGAGCCTGTGCGCAAATCGGTGGAACTGCGCGATGAAACCGGACGCGGCAACCAGCAGGGCATTTACGCCACCCATGACGGCCTCTGGTCGATGTTCTTCGGTGTGGTAAATCGTGGACAGCTACAGGGCAGCATTCGCAACGGCGTCAGCCACTTCCAGAACCGCGCCGGAGACGAGTTGGCCGCCTACAATTTCTCGATCAACCAGCACCAATTGGCGGAACGTCCTTACTGCGACGGCGCACTCTACTTTTTGCCGCGTGATCGCTTTACCCGCTTGATGCTGTTCGGCGATTTGCCGTCGAACGAGTGGGTGTGCCGAGAGCAACTGCGCCCGCTGGCGCGCCTGCACCTGACGCCGAACGACTTCCCTTTCCTCGACCAGATTGCCGGCCATGATGACGGTCCACTGCTGCGATTGAACGAGTTGTCCCGTCTCGTGCGCAGCGCTGCCATCTCGGCCAAAGACGCGGACGATCACTTCGTCGTCGTTCTGCCCGCGGACGCCGAGATCGCAGGTCAGCTTGAGGAATACCTCGCCCTGCTCGCCGAGTTCATGCCGGGCAACTACAGCCTCGAAGCGCACGACGCCCAGATCCACTGGACCGTGCACAATCCGTCCCCTGCGCAGCGGCAGACGCTCAAGGATCTCTACGCGCCGCTGTTAAAATTCTTGTGATCTCACTTGTTAATCCATTACTGAAGGAGCAACCCATGTCCCACCCCTATCTCGCCGACGCTGAGGCGCTGGCCCAAGAACTTACCGCCACCCGCCGCGACCTGCACATGCACCCCGAAATGGGCTTTGAGGAAGTGCGCACCGCCGGCATTGTGGCGGATCGCCTCAACGGCCTAGGCTACGAAGTGGTGGCCGGTGTGGGCAAGACCGGCGTCGTGGGGCTGCTGCAAGGCGGGCAACCCGGCGACCGCACCGTCCTCTTGCGCTTTGATATGGACGCGTTGCCCATCGAAGAGGCCAACGACGTGCCCTACCGCTCGCAGACGCCCGGTGTGATGCACGCCTGCGGCCACGACGCCCACGTCGCCATCGGCCTGGGTGTGGCCGATGTGCTGGCGAAGCACAAGGATCAACTGCCCGGCACCATCAAGCTCATGTTCCAACCCGCCGAGGAAGGTCTGGGCGGCGCACTGGCCATGATCGAAGACGGCGTGATCGACCGTATCGGCCCGCCCGCCGATCGCGCCATCGGGCTGCATGTGTCGTCGCAGCATCCGCTGGGCACCGCGGCCATGCGCGTCGGCCCGATGATGGCCGCGGGTGCGCGCCTCACCATCACCGTGCACGGCAAGGGTGGTCACGGCGCCATGCCCCACCAGACGGTGGACGCTGTGGTGGTGGCCTCACAGATTGTCAACATGTTGCAGACGATCATGGCCCGCAACGTCGATCCCGAAGACATCGGCGTCGTCACCATTGGCAGCATCCACGCAGGCGAAGCGGGCAACGTCATCGCCGAATCCGCCGTCATGCAGGGGACGATTCGCAGTTTCACCGCCGAGACCAAGGCTCTGCTGCGTCGGCGTGTCCCCGAAATCGCCGAAATGACCGCCGCCGCCCTTGGCGCCACGGTGACAGTGGAAATCAGCGAAGGCATCGACGCCACCGTCAACGCCGAAGCGCCCACCCTAGTGATGGCCGACGCCGCCCGCGCGCTGTTGGGCGCGGACAACGTGTCCATGGACTTCCGCACCACCGGCGGCGAGGACTTCTCCGCCGTCCTGGCGCGGGTGCCGGGCAACTACTTCTTCCTCGGCGCACGCAACGACGAAAAGGGCATCAACGCCCCGCACCACAACCCCCGCTTCGACATCGACGAAGCCTGCCTACCCCAAGGCGTGGCGATCCTGTGCGACGCGGCGACGCGGATTCTGCACGGCGAAGGGTAGACGCGGAGCAAGAGATTTACCGCAAAGAGCGCAAAGAGCGCAAAGAGGAGAGGAGAGGAGAGGAGAGGAGAGGAGAGGAGAGGAGAGGACACGGATTTCAGGATGAACAGGATGCAGAAAGGGATTCACAGAAGAGGGATGTACTTATGCTTGATCATCATCATCTTCCCTTCCTGCAAAATCCTGAAATCCGTGTCCTCTCTCCTCTCCTCTCCTCTTTGCGTCCTTGGCGCCTTTGCGGTGAAGGGCGGTTGGTGTTCCGTGTGAATTGGCTGTGTACGTATGGCTTCGGATCGTTGATGACACACGTTATAATGTAATCATGATCCAATCACCCCGATAGATCTTCCGATACTTGGGAGGCAAAAAAGCTGAGAGGTAAATCAATGATGACGTTCAGCCCAAACAACAATGTTGTGAAACTCTGTCTTCAAGGGATGGGCATGGAAGAAGCAGGCAAACCCGAAGAAGCAAGCAGACTCTTTCTGCAAGCCTGGAGTGAAGCGGCAAACGACCATGAAAAATTCCTTTCGGCTCACTATGTCGCACGCTATCAAGACAATGCTTCCGACAGGCTAAAGTGGCTCGAAACGGCTTTGCACTTTGCATTGAAACTAGATGACGACACCGTAAAAAGTGCTTTCCCTGCTCTGTATTCAAAGATTGCCCAATGCTACGAGGATTTAAACGACCCTGACAAAGCAAAACAGAATCACGAATTGGCAGCTTTGTTTCAGGACAAACCCGCGGACAAAGGTCCCTTTTATCATGGGACGAAAGCAGATTTGCAGGTTGGCGATTTGCTGACACCCGGGGGTGATTCTAATTACAAAGCTGAACTCAAAATGAATCACATCTATTTTACCGCCCTTGTAAATGCGGCCGGGCTGGCTGCTGCATTGGCAAAAGGCGATAACCCTGAACGGGTTTATGTAATTGAGCCGACAGGCAGCTTCGAAAACGACCCGAATGTTACAGACAAGAAATTCCCAGGAAACCCGACCCGCTCCTATCGCTCCCACGCACCCTTAAACATCGTTGGCGAAGTCACCGATTGGGTGAGACAAACGCCGGAAGAAGTGCAAAAGTGGCGGGAAAGGTTGGCCGGCAACAAAGGAGAAATCATTAATTGACTGAACTATCCAGGCTAGTCCCCGATAGATAGATCCCCTAAGAAGCATTGTACAAAAATGAATCGCCCCACAGACTACGTCAAATCAAAACAGCGTGTCGGCGTGGTCGCCGACACCATGCTCGATCTGGTGGGGAACGAAACAAAGCATGTTGACGACCGTCTCCTGGGCCAGGGCGGTGGAGACGTCGACAAAGAGGACGGGGGCACGCAAGACGATAACGAAAGCGGCAACGCGTCGCCGCAGGGTTGGATTTAGGAGCATAACAAAGGCCTTTGCGGTGATATACAGTTGGTGTTGTGTGTGTCTATCCTTGCGCGGGGGCGTGTGAAGTGGCGTGTGGGGGTAATTTCGGGGCGCGCGCTCGTCGACAGTGTTTGTGCGTTTGGCCCGTGCCAGGCACTGTTCGCCCCAGCTTTGAATTAGACCCCATCAGCCGCACGGAGTTGCCGCCGGCGCGGTTTTTGTGTAAGCTGGTATCATGGCACGTTCAAAAAGTTTTGATGAACAAGAAGTTGTAACCCGAGCAATGTTTTCCTTTCTTGAACGAGGATACGAGGCGACCAGCCTCAGCGCGCTTGAAAAAGCCACCGGGGTGGATCGCAAAGGGCTTTATAACACTTTTGGCGACAAAGAGGGGCTATTCGTTGTTGCCCTTCAACGGTTTATCGAAACCGGTAGCGCAAGACACATCCTCTTTACCGAATCAGAGGGAGCGGCTTTCCCTGAGATTGTTTCCGCTTTCGAGTTCATTGTAGCGCATTCTCAAACAGAGATGGGGCAATATGGTTGCCTCGCCTGTAATTCTCTACGGGAACCCATTGGGGAGTCACCAAACGTTCAGCCAATTTTACAGGGGTACTTGACGCGAGTTCAGTCTGCGTTTCACAGTGCCTTAACCAACGAGTTGGACGGATTTGCAATTCCCACGCCGCTCATCGATAAGCTAGCGCACAGCCTTGTCGGCACCTTTGTCGGCGCATTTGTGCTTGCACGTGCGCCTGTCTCAGTAGCAGTACTCGTTGACTTTGTCGAGCTCGCGCTTGGTCAACTTAACGTACAGCTACAAGCACTAAAAAGCGGTAACGGCCTGGCATCAGTCGATTTGTAATCGCTTATCAATAAATCATCTACTTGCTTGAAGGGATGCTGTCTTGTCGCTGCCAAGCAGGCGGCGAAGTAGGTAGATATGAATAAACATCGCGATGACGACCTGATAGATCGATATCAGAGATAATGGATAGATCCCCATGCGTGACGGCGCAGGGACAAGTTCGATCAGGCCGCTAATCGACAGCGTGAGCACCGTAACTGCGCTTATTAGGTCAAACAGACCGGCAAGGTTCCAGACGATTGCCCAATTGCGGCTCCAAGAGAAACCGCGATAAAGCATCCAGGCCAGAGGCAACGCGGTGATGCCGATGATGAAATCCTGTAGCCCGTTGGATAGCCCGATCGCGGCGGGAAGTTGACCTTGTACATACAGGATCAAAAAGCTGGTACCCGTTAGACGATAGATCTGTGTCACGGTCAAAACCCAGGTCGGGGTGTCATCCATGAATTTTTGAAAAGTGGCTGAGCGCCGTAATTCGATCAAGAGTAGTAGGAGAGGCGTTGCAAAAACGGCACTGAACGCGAGAAAGCCGAGGAAATCCCCATCTGACCAACGATCAAGGGTTTGGAAGAACGGAATCCGTGCCATAAACAGGCTGAGGATAGCCCAACCCACCGCGACGATTGCCACAGCCCGCGACCGCCGCCAGCTATAAAGGGCAATACCTGTTGCGATGGTCAATGTGATGATGGGGAAAATTGTGTTTGGTATGTTCTGGTGCATATGGTAGCTCTTACAGAGTAAGAGTTGGCTCATATCGGGACGCATCTGAAATTGCATGATTGTTTTGGTATTCGCATTCTCCCGTCGATTTGTAACCTGTCATTTGGCTACGGTCTGGAACGGGTGAAGCCGGATAACAGGTAGCATTTTTGTCAACGCAAATCGAGCGCTCAAGCACCGGTTCAGGATGCCTCGGCCCGCTCAATCCAGCGCAAGACATGGGCCAGATACTGTTCTGCAGCGTTCAGTTAAAAGCATCAGGAACCCAATCCCCCCGCATCATAGTTGTAAAATTCTACGGTTAGCCCCTTGGGTTCTTGTTGAGCTGTTGAAAGATAAATCTGGGCGCAAGGCGGCTCATCAGCTTCAGTTGTGCCGACTGACCAGGGGTGATCTCATCCGCATTGTTTTTTAGCCCCTTGATGAATGCTGCAACGAGTTTCTCCGGCGCCATGCGGGCGAATGACGGATCCAACTGGGCGGCCATCTCGGTATCAACCACGGGGGGTAACAGTTCAACCACCCGAACCGAAGTGCCCGCCAACTGTGCTCGCAAGCCTAGCGTGTACGAATGCAGGAAGGCTTTACTGGCACTGTAAACCGGGGCCGCAGCATAGGGGACATAGGCCAAGCCGGAGCTGACATTGACAATGACGGATTCACGCTGCAACATCCCGGGCAAAAAATGGTGGATCAGGCGCACCGGTCCAGACACGTCGATGTCAATTTCTTGCAGTTGTTTCTCTAGCGGGAACCCCTTCGTAACATCAAACCGATGCATCACCCCCGCATTGTTGATCAACACATCAGTGCCGCCCGCGGCATCCATTGCATCGCGTAGTGCCACAACCGCGGCCTCGTCTGTCACATCACAGACGTATGGCGAAATATTCGTATGCTGAGATGACGCCTCAGCGAGCTTGGCTTCCCCGCGACCGGTGATCACAACGTGCGCACCTTCCGCGGCCAGTGCCAGCGCCATCACCAACCCAATCCCTGAACCGCCGCCCGTGACGACGATGCGTTTTTGAGACAATTTCATGGTTTTTCCTAACGTATGAGCAATCAGGTGTGTGGGCGATAAAGCTACCCACTACAGAGTCTATTTGTGTGGAACTGCGGGGTCTAAGCTGTGATTAGGTTCTGATCGCACTCGTTTTGAGATCACTACTCCCTTTGTTGAGGAGGCGATACACAATATAAACGTGTGCGATAAGAATGGTCGGGAAATACCAGATGGCGACCAACCACATTACGCCAACAGAGTGGTTGAACAGATCGAGATTGACGGCGATGCGCCCTACATTCGCCAGATCTGCAAGCCCGATGAGTGTAAAGAGCCAGATCAAAGGCACTGCCAAACTAGACCGACTGCGCAGGGCAAGAACGGCGATCAGCGCGCTAAGGCCGGCAAGTAAGTCGCCAAATGCGATTGCGGACAGCGCCTCGCGTGGGATTGAGGGATCTACTTGTCCAACCGCCAGCAAGGTGAATCCCGTGAACCGAAAAACGTGCAACAACAGCATTGGCGCAATCGCCTTTTCAAAGGATAGCTTTGAGAGGGCCGGTTGCACGTACCAGAAAAACACCAATGCATAGACAAATAATCCGATGGTGCTCTGACCACCCAAAATAATCCAATTGTTCATCGAAATTCCTTTTCTCCGTGATGCGCTATCGTTGACTGGATGTAACAATTGGTATTTTACACTGTTCGTTGTAAAATGCCAATTGTTACACACAATCAGCACACAGTCAGAAAATATCGGTAGCGATTCTGACTCATGACAACAGACCATAACACGAAGGAAAATCTCATGAACAACTGGGTTATTTTAGGGCTACAATTCAGTGTATCGGCCCTGGCCGCAGCGCTCATATTTTTCGAGTATCTGCAGCCACGCCTTGCAAAATTGCCCTTCGAACGGGCAGTTTTGCCAATGTTGTTGTTGCAAGCGTATCGATTTACGGGCTTGACTCTGCTGGTAGGGGGGCAGGCAGACGCAGCCATGCCACAGGATGCCCTGGCACAGATGGCCTGGGGCGATTATCTGTCTGGGGTTACGGCACTACTTGCTGCCTATGCGGTGTGGCGACGTCTTGGCTTATCGGTTCCGCTTATCTGGCTCTTTGTCGTAGTATGTGTTGCGGATCTCGCGAATGTGACGCGTATCATCTTCGAGATTAACTTCTTCAGTTACGATATTGGTAGTACGTGGACATTCCTTATGTGGTATTTACCGTGGGTCGTAATTTCCCTTGTTTATCTCCTCTACCGTTTGTTCAACAGAGCACCGCAAGCATAGACAATCTGCGCTCGTGCCACCGAGAATGCGACCTCAACGCCACAACACGATGGGGGTTTGAGATGGTCAACCATGTCACCCTGCGCGACACCCGCGACGAAGGCGGCAGTCGACACTTGAGCGCCACCCTGAAAGAGGACGGCACACTCGTCATCGAAGGGCAGGACATCGGGCCTGGTGTAGAAGGCGTCTTAGGCTCCGGCCTGATAGAGTATGAATGGGTTTGGACCGTCCACCCGTCGGCGGTGAGGACACTGAAACTGGCCCTCGCCTGTGACGACGGCCTCTTGGCCGCCCTCCAGGATCTCTTCTCAGGAGACGCCGCGGCCGCACTTCAATCCTTCCTGGACGACAACGGTATTGTGTACGAGCGTTGGTCGCGAGTCGGGGAGTGATGTCACCCCCGTGCCTTGTGTATTTGTGTATGAGTGGGATGTGGCAAAATTGCTTTATTGCGTCCTAGACTTGTCTGTGGTGCAACACTATAATTGACAATATGAACATTCAAGAGCATGTCCAGTACTGGCTTGAATCCGCTGACAATGATCTAGGCGCTGCTGAGGAACTTTTCTTGGCAGAAAAGTATGATTGGTGCTTGTTTATCGGTCATTTGGTGACAGAGAAAACGCTCAAAGCCTTCTTTGTGTACAAAAATGATAGCAAGATCCCGCCGAAAACTCACAACCTGCTCAAATTGGCGGAAGCATCTGATTTGCCTCTCACAGAAGACCAAAAGCTCTTTTTGGATGAAGTCAACGACTTTAACCTGGAAACGAGATACCCCGAATATCGCAACGAGTTTTACAAGTTCTGCACTAAAGAGTTTGCGGAGGGGTATTTCGGTAAAATCAAGGAGTTTGCCTCATGGCTGACATCCCAAATCACATTCAACGAATAATTTCGCAATACCTGAATTCGCTCAAGGAGCATGGATTTCAAATTCAGGATGCATTCTTGTTTGGTAGCTATGCCAGCGGCCAGGCAAATCAATGGAGCGACATTGATTTGGCCTTGGTTTCTGACGAATTTGAGGGTATTCGTTTCATAGACAAGAACAAAATTCGCAAAATCACGATTGCGATCAGTACAGATTTAGAGGTCTTACCTTTTAATCCGAGAGATTTCACACCAAGCAACCCACTGGCAAAAGAGATACTGGACACTGGCATACGAGTTGTGTAGCAAGGCAAATGCAAACGGCGACCCGTCGCTACAGTTTTGAATTCAGGGGCATGGCGATCATCCAATACATGCGAGTGTGGCGTGAGATCTATAACGGTATGCGTTATAATTTAACCCATGATCCAGTCATTCCGAGATTGTGGCACAGAAGACATTTTTGAAGGTTTGTCTTCACAGACCGCCAGGAAGTGTTGTCTGTTTTATTTGGGAGGAAGGCCATGCCTACGAAGTCGAAATCATCGATTACCACTAAAGATCATCCTGGCCGTCGGCTGCCTACGCACCGGCCACCAACCCACCCCGGCGAAATGCTTTTGGAAGAGTTTTTGAAACCTCTCCATATCTCACAGGCCGAGTTTGCGCGCCGCCTTGACGTCTCTTATCCGCGGTTGAATGAAATCGTAAAAGGGCGAAGGTCTGTCACGCCCGATACGGCGCTTCGGTTTGCACGCGTTCTAGGCATGTCCCCAGATTTCTGGCTGGGTTTGCAGCAGGATTGGGATCTTTGGCACGCGATGAACAGTCCTGAAGCAGCAGAAATATTGCAACTTGAGCCACTATTAAATCAACCATGAACTACGTCAAATCCAAACAACGTGTGGCCGACCACGGCAAGGTCTTCACCCCGGCATCGGCTATCCCAAATTAACCCACTACGGATTGTACGATACTGTGGTGGCGATAGAGTGACGTGAACCCCCACCCAGTACAACACAAAACCAGCGACGCCGTCCTCGTTGTGTGGGGGTGGCGGTCAACCCGGTGTCACGTTGTCCGCTCATTTTCTGCTGAACGGTTGACGCACAATCCACGCGATAAATGAACTGGGGACATGCAACTGGGTAGAGCCTGCCCAGTTTTTTCTGTTTTAATGGCGCCAGGCAAGAACCGTTCAGTCACGCATTGCTAGATAGTGCGGAGGTACCGCTTGTTATCATCTGTTGAAAAGAAAAGGCTGCTCCTTTCCAGGAGCACTGCGTCACAGAAAAAATCGCTGCTTGGTCAGTTCTTTACGCCTGGAAGCACAGCAGCGTTTATGGCGGGTCTTTTCCAAGATGGTACGGGGAAATGTCGTCTCTTGGACGCAGGCGCAGGCATCGGCTCACTGTCTGCTGCCTTTTTGTCGCGCTGGCGGACGGGTGGCTTTCACTTTTCTCGGGTGGAGTTGGATGCTTTTGAGCTGGATGGTGCTTTGGTGGGTCACTTGGCGCAGACACTTGACGCATACGATCAGCGGAACGACTTTGTGGGCAATATCTACGCCGAGGATTTTGTGCTGGCGGCAGTCGAATCACTGTCTGGCAGTTTCTTTGCGAATCCACTAGAGCCATATACACATGTGATTCTCAATCCACCCTACAAGAAGATCAACAGCAATTCTGCTCACCGGTTGGCTTTGCGTCGTGTCGGCATTGAGACGGTGAATCTCTATTCGGCGTTTGTGGCGCTTGCCACTGCCATGACCGCACCGGGTGGGCAGATTGTGGCGATCATTCCACGCAGTTTCTGCAATGGACCATACTACCGGCCATTCCGCGATTTCATTCTTGAGCGGGCGGCTATCCGACACATGCACCTGTTTGCGTCCCGCACCAAGGCGTTCAAAGATGACGATGTGCTGCAGGAGAACATCATCATCCTGCTAGAGCGCGACGGGCGGCAGGTGGCTGTGACGATTTCAACTTCGACCGATGACACCTTTATTGACCTTTCACAGCGCGACTACCCGTTTGATCGGATCGTGTTTCCAGATGACCCAGAGCGCTTTATTCACGTCCCCACCTCACCGGAGAGGAGCGCAATTGAGTTGTCATCGGCAATTCGATACACCTGCCGGATTGGTCTACGTGACCGCTTTCCCAAACCGCACGACGATGGGGCGCTATCTGAGCGAAATCGCATGGGAAACCGAGGTTTGGGTTGCGGATACACCTTCTCATCTGATTCATTTCAATGGTGAGCGTTTTCTTGGGCCCTACGGCGGGGCTTAGTGAAACCGCCAACTCTCTTTTCTCTACGAAACCTGAAAATCCTGCTATCCGTTAAGCATTGAAGGCCTTGTGGTAGGCGGCGAGGAGTTGTTGGGCGCTGCGTTGCCAGGTGAACTGAGCCGCATGACGGCGACCGGCATTGCGCAGGGATTGGCGGAGATCGGCGTCTTGGGCGAGGCGAACAATGGCATCGGCGATGCTCTCCACCGACTCGGCGTTCACATAGAGTGCGCCAGGACCGGCGGCTTCGGGCAGACACGAGTTGTCGCCGGTGAGGACGGGGGTATTGCAGGCCAACGCTTCGATGATCGGGAGGCCAAACCCTTCGTATAGCGATGGGTAGGCGAAGAAATCGGCGGCTGAGTAGAGGGCAGGCAGATCGGCGTCGTCAATAAAACCGGGAAAGAGGACGTGGTCGGTGAGGCCGAGCTGCTGCACCGTGGCAAAGATTTCGTCGAAGAGCCAGCCTTTGCTGCCGCCAATCACCAGCCGATGGGGGATCTGCGCGTCCTGTCGCGCTTGGTGAAAGGCCCGGATCAGGCGGGCAAAATTCTTGCGCGGCTCCAGTTTGCTCAGCCCGAGGACGAAAGGATCTTCGCCGATGCCATATTTGCCGCGTACCCGGGCAAGTTCGTCCTCGGCGGTGATGGGGCGGAAGCGGTTGTGATCAACGCCGCCCTGTACCACGCTGATCCGCTGCGCCGGGATCTGCCAGCGTTCTTGCAAATCTTTGGCGGTGTGCCGGCTGTCGGCCAGGAGGTGATCGGCGCGGCGTACGCTGCGCGGCACCACAGTGTTGAGGTAGTGGTGCAGGCTGGGCATGGCCGCTTCGGGGTAGTGGAGGAAGGCGAGATCGTGTACGGTTACAACTTTGCGCCGCGCCTGCGAGGGGGCCAGCACAAAGTCGGTGGCGTGGAGCAGATCGATCTTGCCGCCGACGAGCCATTCCACCCGTGGGAAGGGAATGTCGAGCCGATGCCAGATGCGCACCAGATTTCGTTCGCTGAGGTAGGGGGTGCTGTGTAGCGGCAGGGGTGCGACATGACGGGTGGCGGCGTCGATGCGCCCGGCAACGAAGAGGCGCAGATCGAAAGGTGGCTTCTCCTCGATCAGCGCCTCGACCTGTCCTCGAATAATGCGGCCGATGCCGGCTTGTTGGCGCACGGCGGGGGTGTAGTCAATTGCAATTGTGGGCATGGCGCAGATTTAGAGCCCGCGGTAGGTCCACAGACGGTTGGCGGTGAAGTTCCAAAAGAGTACCACGCCGATAGCGAAGAGTTTGGCGAAGTTGTAGCTAATCAGGTGGCCAATCTTTTCGTCGGCCAACCAGGTGATCCAGTGGGGTTCGAGTGAACGGTGGATCAGCGAGAAAATCAGTGTGTTGATCCCCAGCCCAACCAGGCTTACCAGCAGGAATTGCAGCATTTGACGGCGCAGGCTGCGATTCTGACTCTCTGGGAAGGTCCACAGCCGATTGAGTGTAAAGTTTTGGGCCACCGCGGCGGAGAAACTGACCATGTTGGCTGCTTCTTCGAGCATACCGAAAAACTGGATTAGCCCGTTGAGGACGGCAAAATCGGTGATGGCGCCCAGTGCACCAACACTGGCGAATTTAACGAAGCGCTTTGCTTCTTTGCGGCTACGGCCTTTTAGCGGAATCACGTGTGAAAAGTTCAATCCTTGGCTCCAGAACTCGGATGGAAAGTGTTGCGTTGAGTGCACGTCTTTGTCGGGCTGTCGCAAAGAGAAAGCCAGAGCGCCAGGTGTAGAAAGATGCCTTGCACGTAAAGGTTGTCGAAGAAATTGTGGACGGTCAGGTGGGCGATCACGCCTAAAACGCCGATGTGCAGTGCAGCCTCCCAGCTTTCTGCCGGCAAACACCGGATTTGTCGCCACAGCCGGCCGATTGCCAGTGTCCAAAAGAGAAGATAGGCCGTCAGCCCAAGCAGGCCGCTTTCGGCGAGCACATTGAGATAGATATTGTGTGCATGGCCCAGTGGACTTTCCCAGCGCGGCAGGCGCACCTCGGGGTAAACGGCGTTGTAATTGCCAGGGCCTATGCCAAGCCAGGGGGCGCTTTCCCACATGCGCAAGGCGGCGATCCAGTGGGCCAGCCGTTCGATCACAGAGAAATTTTCGTCGGTGATGGGTTGATTGATCACGTCCGCGAGGCCGATGCCGAAATAGGCGGGTACATCGGCCACACGCTGGGCAATCGGCGCCGGGATCAGCGCCGGGTTGACGCCGCCCAGCGCCACCGCCGTCAACAGCACAACGCCGCCAATCAGGGCGGCAATTAAGGCGCGGCGGCTGCGGAAGGCGATCACAAAGCCCACGCTGGCCAGCGCCCCCAACCACCCCCCACGCGACCAACTGGCCAACAATCCGACACCGATAAGCGCCGTCGCCCCGGCTGAAACGATCAACCAGCGTAGGGCGTAAAGCCGTCCTTGTTCCAGGGGGCTGAGCGTCGTCGTCCGCTGCCATGCCCAGATGGTCAGGCTGACGGCAACAGGCAAGGTCAATCCCAGGTAGCCAGCGTAGGGATTGGGCTGTCCGAAGGTCCCCGCGGCGCGCATGAACCGCTCAAAGAGGACAAATGCATCCGGCCCCACACGAAAGACAAATTGGTAAAGTCCGAGGAGCCCCTGTAGCGCGCCGCCGGCCAACAAACCCAGCGCCACCCAGCGTTTCTGCTCGCCGGTAAGAGACTGCCCCGCAACCCAAACGACGACAAGCACTTCGGTCCATTTTATCACTTCGGCGGCGGCTTCGGCCAAATCAACCGCGCCCAAAGACGATGTCAACAGTGCGGCCAGGTAGATGGTGACCAATCCTGGCAACATACCTGGATTCAGTTGCAGGGACCGTCGCCGTACGCCGTCTGCAAACCAGATCGCCAGCACAGCGGCCAACAGGAGATCGGTGGCGCTGAGGGGGCCAATCTCCACGGCGCTGCTGAAGGGTAAAACGGCAGCCAATCCCACCCACGCCAGCCATGGAAAGCGCACCACAACCAGAGTTGCACCTATGCCGAACACCAGCAAGGCAACCAACGTCAACGGTGCTGTGGCCAGAAACCATGCCAACGTCAGCAAACCGACAGCAGCGGCCGGTTTCAGGATGGATTTTTCAATGTAAGGTTTGGTAGGTGTAGTTGTTCTCAACACAGTTTATGAAATTTTTATGCAATTTTTATGCAATTTTTACACAAGTGCCTACCCCGGTTATACTTACGCTCTATCCGCAAATTGGCGGATATCGGCAAGTCTCATCACATGCGGTTGGCCAAAGAGGGGTTTCTGTGCTTTTGCGTGTGCCTATTCTTGGTTACTCAAAGGTGGATCGTGAGGCGGTTTGGGCCATTACGTCAGTCTATTTCACCATATCACAGTTGGGGAAGGAGTAAAAACGTGAGCCGTCTGCACCGAGTGGTTGTTTTCCTATTGGCGATGGTGGGGAGCTGGGTGTGTGAGGGGCTTCTGTCGGGTTCTGCACACGCGCAGGTGGTAAGCGGTGGTAAAGTTAAGCCGGTGGTTGCGCTAGAGCATAGCGGCTACTTTGGGGGCTCTATCTACGACATCGCTGTCGATGGCAGCTATGTCTACCTTGTGGCCGGTCCTACATTCGACGTTGTGGATATTGCCGAGGGCGCAAATCCGGCGAAGCTTTTCTCTGTGCAACTCCCAAGTCGGGGCATCGCAGTTGACTTTGAGGATGGGTTGGCCTATATCGGGACTGTCGATCATGGGCTACAGATCATCGATGTGTGGCGCGCGGGTGGTCCTGTGGTGGTCGGGACGTGGAGCGAGCGTAAGGCTATCTCACTGCTGACCGTTAGCGGCAGCCGTGCGTATCTCAGATCTGGTTCGCATATCGACATTCTAGATATAGCCAATCCGGCGACGCCTCTTCTGTTGGGTACGTATACCGACGCCTACACCCCTTTCAACAGCCTTCACCTGGCTGGTAACTTATTGCTCTTTCCTGTTGTTCAAAACAACTGTTCTGCCGGATCTCCTGGCTGTGAGAGCTATCTGCGTATTGTGGACGTTTCCAACCCTGCCGCGCCGGTACTGCTCGCTTCGTGGACGGAGCCGTCCGCGTTCATCTACGATGTGGTTGTGCACAATGGTTACGCCTACGTGGCGGACTACGCCAAATCTCTTTACATATTGGATTTCAGCAACCCGGCGACACCCTCCTTGGTTTCTGCCTGGGCATCCATCCCGCCCCGGGCCGTAGGGCTGTTCGTCGCCGAGGGGACACTTTACGTGGCTGTCTCTAACTCTGGAACACATTCCGTGCAGGCTTACTCGCTTGCCAACCCCACCTCGCCAGAGTTGCTTCTGACACACAATGCCGCCGATGGCTTTGCCTTTTTCGCTGACCTACACGCAGCAGCGGGTAAGGTGATCTTCCTTTCTGGGGCTGTCTACAATGATGTGGAGATTGTCGATTTTCCCATCGGGGGGGCGGCTGCCAAGGCTGGAATCTATGCCGCCATAGGCTTCGTCAATACCGCTGTACTGGTTGACCCCTACTTGTACGTGCTAGCCGGTGGCGATTTCTATCTCCTCTCGGCAGATTTGCCGCTCAGCCCAACGTCCACCGGCATTGTTCGTTCACCGCAGGGGACAGACTACGTCGATCTTGCCACAGATGGCGTACACGCATACATACTGCGTGGAGACAGCGTGGTTGATGTGTTGAACCTGTCTAATCCTGCTGCGCCACAGTTGATTACCTCTGTTTCGGCTGGAAATGGAGAGGGAATCCGCTCTCTCTACTTGAGTGGGAATGCGCTTTACGCCCTATACTTCACCAAACTTCATGTTTTCGATGTTACCAACCCCGCACAACCGGCTAAATTGACTGATGTGACTCTTCAAAACGCCGCTGATGCCATCGTCTACGGCAACTATCTCTATATTGTCAACGCTGGTCCCATGCAGATTTTTGATATTAGCAATCCGAGTACACCTCAAATTGTGGGAAGCTACGAGTTACCGAATGGCGGCACTTTGTCGCTATGCGGTTCTTTGCTCTTTTCAGGTACTTCCCAGGCTTTTTCCTTGATCGATCTCGCCAATCCCGTTGCACCAGTGGCACTTACAACCGTTTCTTTGCCACAGATACTGTTTGGGCAAGCTGTTCGGCAAGGAGACATTCTGCACGTAGGCACATCAAACGGCCTCATGGCTGTCGATGTGCGTGATACAAGCAATCCCGCTGTGGTGGGTACATTCAGTAGCTTTGGCGGATTTGAGCTGATTGTACAGGGAGAACGTGGGTATGTGCTCAACGGCCACGCCGGCCTGTACGAGGTCAAAATCACTGCCTTTATGGCCACAGATTTCGTCCACCTGCCGCTCCTCTCGCGCTAGGACGCTGCCTACACCGCACCAAAAACAATCGCCCCAGTCGACGACTGGGGCGATTGTTTGTTCAGTGCTTGTGACCGTTGCCGTTTTGACGGCCGTTGCTTCCGCTCATTTGTCCGCTGATGCGGTGACCGTGGACAATGTTGCCTTCTAGAGCCACCCGTTGCGATGGCAGCGGTTGCGGTGGTGTAAATACCGTCTCATGCGTCACCGGCGCTGTGACTGCTTCCACCTTAAACTGTTGGGTCAACTCGCTGAGGAAGGTGGCCATGTCTGCCAGTTGCTCCGCCGCCGAGACCGTTTCGGCCACCTGATCGCTAACGCTGCGTGCACTCTGCGACACTTCTTCAATGGCGGCATTGTTTTCTTCGCTAATCGCCGACAAATGGGTGATCACATCGAGGATGCCCTGGCTGTCTGTGGCCAGTTCTGTGGCGGCGATGTGACTGCCTTGCATCACATCCATCATCTGGCGCAAGGTCTTCCGCATAGCCTTGCCGCTCTCGTCCATTTCGCCGATGGTGCCGCTCAGGCGTGTCATCTGCTGAGAAACGGCTTCGACGGTCTGGCGGATTTGGTGTAACGCCTCTTCTGCTTCGGCGGCCATGGCCAGCCCGGCGCTCATCTCTTTGTCGCTCTCCGACATGGCAGAGACAGCCTCCGCTGACGTATGCTGTACCGCCGTGACCAAATGGCCGATCTCCTGCGCCGAACGACCTGCACGCTCAGCCAGTTTACGGACTTCATCTGCCACCACAGCAAAGCCCTTACCGTGTTCGCCGGCGCGGGCCGCTTCAATGGCTGCATTTAACGCCAGGAGATTGGTCTGCTCGGCGATGCCCTCAATCGTCTGCACAATGTGGCCGATCTCTTCAGAACGCCGCCCCATTTCGCCGACCCGCGCCGCCACGCCACTGGTTGACTTGACAATGGATTGCATGCGGCCAATCGTGCGCCCAACCGATTCTGCGCCGGATTCGGTGACGGCATGGGTGCGGCTGACCACGCGGCGGCTTTCGTCGGTTGCCTCTTGCACCTGCCGCAGCGCGCCTGCCATACGTTCATCAAGTTCGGCGCCGGTCTTGGCAGCTTCGGCGAGATGTTTTTCAGTGACATGTGCAATCTCGACAATGGTCTCGTTCTGGCTGTTGATCATTTGCAGCATCTGCTGGATATTGTCACCTTGCTGCCCTGTGGCGATACTCATGGCCTCGATGGTGTCTGCAATGTTGGTTGTGGCCATGCCCGAGTGTGACGCACCGTGGCTCAGATCACTGCCGGCTTGTGTCAACGCGCCGGCGCTCTGTTGAATGCCCTGTACAAAGGAGCGGATCATCGGGATCATTTTACCGAAGGAATTGCCAAGCACATCTTGTGCCGTGCGTTGACGAGCTTCCACAGTTAGGTCGCCGGCGGCAAGGCTGTTGGCGATCCCCGCCGATTCGCGTAGATATACCATCATTTTCTCAAACGCCTTGGCCAGCATGCCGACTTCGTCGTTGCGGTTGCTGTTCTCGACCTCGCCGTCGATTTCTCCATCGGCCACATGCTCTGCTACTTGCGCCATACTCCGCAGGGGACGGACCACCAGCAGATCAAAGATGAACCAGACGAGCGCCGCCACAATCAACATCAGGACAACGCCAACGACAATCGCCTGGTTACGGTTTTGCTGAATGGCTGCCAACGCCGTGTCACGCGACAGGCTGATTTCCACGAGCGCAATCACATCGTCGGCATAGTCGCGGATCGGCAATACCAGCACGGCGAAGTTGCCATTCGCTTGGGCGAGACGCTTGTACGTCCCTTCACCGTCGACGTAGACCCGATCGCGCACAGCATCGTCGATGACGAGTGGTTCGCCCAGCGTGGAAATGTAGGGGAGATATTTTTCATCCTGTGCCCCTGTGCTCTCTTCTTCGTTGAAACTTTCTACTTTGCTCTCTTCTTGCTGCAAGAAGATGCTGAAGTCTGCCCCGAAATTGGCCTTTAGTAGATCCAGCAACTGCTGATCAAAATTCATGCCGATCTCAAAGGTGCCCACGGCCTTGCCCTCGTAGCGCACAGGGACAACGCCGCGAACACCAAAGCCGCCCTTGCCCTTTTCCAGTCCGCTCACGTTGGCGCTTGTTTCGTTCGCCACGAGGACCGTGTTGCGGAAGCTGGAAAGATCATCACCGAATTTGTCCACTGCGTGCAGGCGCAAGAAAGAGGTGGCCGGCGCCAGATGGAATTGTGCCTGCGGCACCCCCATGGCGGCATCGGCGGCTAGATAGCTGTCGTGTAGCAGCGCAATGAGCGATTCACGATCCTGTTGGGCGAATGCTTCTTGTACAGCAGGCATTTCGGCATAGGCCGTGGCGAGGAGTACGGCAATTTCTTCCTGCGCGTCAAGTTGTTCGTTGAAGATGGCGCCCAGTGTCTGGAGTCGCTCTTCTTCGTGGTTGGTAAGGGCCTGATTCTGGGCAAAAATGTTAATCGTGGTTAGCAGTGCAATGGCGACGGCGACAAGCGCCAGCACAGGCACAAGCAATTTGATGCGAATGTTCATTCTGCAAGCTCCTTGGCGATAAGGTAGGGAGCTGTGCCACTGTCAGATTGCCTTATGAATAAGGCGGTAATCCGTTGACTCATAAGAACCAGGACGGCAGTGAGGGGAGCAACGAAGTGATTTCCTGCCCTTACGAATGTATACGATGGCCAGCTAACAATTTCAGTCCATTCGTCTGTCCTATCAAGCGTATGTATCGAATTGTGAAACTAAGCGCAATCCTGCTTCTATTGTCTATATCGGGTAGGGCGAGGGCACAGTGCATAAGTGATTTATTGTAGATTGCTATGCACTGACATTACACCGGAAAAACAAAAACGCTCCAGCAATTTGCTGGAGCGTTTTGGGAGGCGGAGAGGGTGGGATTTGAACCCACGAGGGTTTGACCCCTACGCGTTTTCGAGACGCGCGCACTCAACCGGACTATGCGACCTCTCCCTATTTGTTTGGCCAAACTGCCCGACCGAGTAAAAATCGTACCATGTACTCGCGTTTTTGTACAATTTTCGACCGGCGTTGGGGCCGTTACACGCCGGGGTCAAACAGTGCCAGGCGCGGGCCAAGGAGTCGCTCGTCCATACGGGTGATTTTGGCCCGTGCCTGGCATTGTGGTCGAGCCGTTAGTGGTTGACACTCCCCCCCGCCCAAGGACGCACCAAGTTGCCCGCCGCGTCAAAGTGGACGGTTTCCTCACCACCGATAATCTGTAACATTGGGTGCTCATCGACTTCGCGCCGCAATGCAGGCGATACCCAGAACGTTTCGAGATCAAGCGTATTGCGAATGAAGACGACACGGGCCGTTTCAGGATCGAGCATTGCCAAGCCAGTCTCAAGAACGGCCTGATCGCTGGGCAAGGTGACAGGCTGTTTGGCGCCTGCATAGTTGCCTGCCGTGAGGCAGTTCATGTAGGTGGCCTGCCAATCGACTTTGCGGTGCAGCCGCTCGGGGATCAGGTCGGCGTAGCCGATACCGGTGGCGTTGCCGTGGCTGGCTTCACTGAGATCAAGTACAGCCAGCCGCCGAATGGGCGGATCCACGGGGCCGCCGTTGCGTCGCCACATGCCGACGATGTTGAGATCCATGCCGGTGCCGCTAATGTTTTTGCCGATTTCATCGACGATCATAAGATCGAGGGGCGACAGCGGCACACGGGGCAGGTAGGCTTTGGCTGTCTCCAGCAGCGCCGGTTCCGCCTCTTCAATCTGCTCGGCGGCGAGGACGGCGACGTGCGCTGCCTGATGATAGCCATTTTCCACAAGCCCGATCCCAGCGACGATGGGCATACGCGCCAAAATGAGACGCGCTGCCGCAGGCATGGCTTCTTCGATGCCAGCGGCGTGGATCGCTTCGGCCCCACGCTGCTTGCCCAGGCCTACAGCAATGATCTTGAAGAGTCCGCTTTCCCAGCGGCAGCGGAACGACGTGTGCGGCTTAATGCGGTTGACGGCGATAATGGCGTCGGCCTGGGCCGCGTTGGCGTCGAAGTAGACAGGCATCCCCGCCTCCGTCTGCCCAAGGACGACTGTCTCCAGGCTGCTGCGGATGGGCACGCCCAGCGCGTCTTCACCCAACCCGTAGCCTTCGAGCACCTCTTTCTGACCCGCCGCCGTCCCGCCGCCGTGGCTACCCATTGCCGGCACCAGAAAAGGCTTTGCGCCCAGCGCCGACAGCGCATCGACGGTAGTACTCACCACCTCGCCAATGGACGAAATGCCACGGCTGCCCACCGCAACAGCTACCGACATGCCGGGCTTGATCCGATCCTGCAATGACAGATCGGCAAGGCCACGGCGCACAGCCGCAGCAACATCGTCTACACATTCAGCCGCTACCTGCTGCCTTACGGGGATGAGGGTCAGCATGAGGCTACTCTCCCACCTGTTGCTTGAGCCACGCTTCCATAAAGAGGTCGAGTTCGCCGTCGAGTACCGATTGGGGGTTGCCGGTTTCTACATCGGTGCGCAGATCTTTGACCATCTGATACGGGTGCAGCACGTAGCTGCGGATCTGTGTGCCGAAGTCGGCAGCCACGTTTTCGCCTTTCATGCGAGAACGCTCAGCATCGAGCTTTTCCTGCTCGATTTCGTAGAGCTTGCCGCGCAGGATCTTGAGCGCAGTTTCACGGTTCTGCGTCTGGCTGCGCTCGTTCTGGCAGGTGATAACGATCCCTGTCGGTTCGTGGTAGAGACGTACGGCGGTGGCGTTCTTCTGCACATTTTGGCCGCCGGCGCCACTGCTCAAGAAGACATCCATGCGGATCTCGTTTGGGTTGATCTCGATTTCAATGTCTTGATCGATGACGGGGATCACTTCGACTTTGGCGAAGCTGGTGTGGCGACGACTGCTGGAATCGAAGGGGCTGATACGCACAAGGCGATGTGTCCCCTTTTCGGAGCGCAGGAAACCGTAGGCGAATGGACCATTCACCTGTACGGTGACGCTCTTGACGCCTGCTTCTTCGCCTTGGGTCAAGTCGGTGATTTCGGTTTTGAAGCCGCGTCGTTCGGCCCAGCGTAAGTACATGCGCAGCAACATCTGCGCCCAGTCTTGGGCCTCGGTGCCGCCGGCGCCGGCATGGATGCTAAAGATCGCCGAGCCGCTGTCGTATTTGCCGCTGAGCGCCAGCTCGAACTCGCGTTTTGCGATTTCGTCTTCCAGCGCTTTGGCTTCCGTCTCCAACTCAGTGAGCAGGCCGGGATCGTCCTCGGCCATGAGTTGGAGTTCCTGGGCATCGCCGGCGCGGCGCAACAGTGTGTCCCAAACGCGCACCTGCTCTTGCAAGCTGTTCATCTCTTGCATTTTGCGCTGGGCTGCCTGTTGATCGTCCCAAAAGTCGGGGCCTATGCTCTCCTGTTCGAGCTCAGCCACACGTTCCTTCTTCGTCCCGACGTCAAAGACGCCCCCTGATCGAGTCCACCCGCTCTACGAGCCGGTTCAAGCGGTTTTCTAGTTCGGTGCTCATGGTTCGTCTATCCTCAAGATGGTGATTGGTGACTGGTGATTGGTGATTGGGTGGTATGGTGGGTGATCTCGTTGTGCACGCCCGTCACGCTGGTTGAACCTTTAGAAATCATTCTGGTAATCACACTCGCCGAATGAATTCGGCGTCTGATACGGGAAACCAGCTGAAGCCGGTTCTGGGAACACGATTTATCGTGTTTCCCATGTCAGACGGCGGTTTCAACCGCTGGGGTGCCGCCCCGTTCTCCCTAATCCCCAAGCAACCCTTCTACAAATGCGACGGGATCAAACTCGGCGAGGTCTTCGAGCTTTTCGCCGGTACCGATAAAGCGAACGGGGACGCCCAGTTGTTTCTTAATGCTGAGGACGGCGCCGCCTTTGCTGGTGCCGTCGAGCTTAGTGAGGACGATGCCGGTGACGCCCGCCGTCTCTTTAAAGCCTTTAGCCTGTAGAATGGCATTTTGGCCGGTGGAAGCATCAAGCACAAGCAGGATTTCGTGGGGCGCCCGGTGGACCTGCCGCCCGGCGACACGGCGCATCTTTTCCAATTCTTGCATCAGGTTTACTTTATTCTGCAAGCGCCCTGCCGTGTCGGCAATCAGAATGTCGGCGTGGCGGCTTTCCTGGCTGGCGCGCATGGCGTCAAAGAGGACGGCGGCTGGATCCGAGCCGGGGGCCTGGGCGATCACCTCAACACCGGCGCGTTCGCCCCACACTTGAAGCTGCTCAATAGCGGCGGCGCGGAACGTGTCCCCTGCGGCGAGGACCACCTTTTTGCCCCGGTTTTTGTAGCGGTGGGCCAACTTTCCGATAGTGGTGGTCTTGCCTGAACCGTTGACACCAACCACCAGCACAACGGTCAAGATCCGCTGCTCTTCGATACGCAGCGGTTCTTCGGCTTTGAGCAGGCGCACCATCTCTTGCTTCAGGACGGTGTAGGCGTCGCGTGTGCTCTTGATGCCCTCGTCTTCGACGCGCTCGCGTGTCTGCGCCACCAGTTCGGTGGTGGTTTCGACGCCGACATCGGCCATAATCAGCGACTCTTCCAGTTCATCCCAGAGTTCGTCGGTGATTTCGTTTTCTTGAAAGAGCGAACCGATGCGGCCAAACAAGCTGCTGCGCGTCTTCTGCAGGCTCTGTTCCAGGCGCAGTTCGTCTTGAGTCTTGTCTTCTTCTTTGTTGAATAGCTTTCTAAACAACTGATTTGTCCTCCGTTTGGGCACGTACTGGCCGGTGACAGGCAACGACTGAACATTATAACATTGCTACACCGTGTCACCAAGTGGTTTTCCGCTCTATCAATTGCCCCCAATGCCTTTCTTTAGTTTGCCACAAGTAGACCTGTTGATCTAAACTTTATCACGCTGCACCACGGCTCCGATCCCCCCGGCGTCAAGGCATTCTTCAAGGCCGACTGGCCAAAAAATCCACATTTCTTGTTTTTACCACACAGGAGGAGACGTCCATGCAAACTGGCCCCTGGTATCGTTCGCTGAAGTACGTAGGGGTAGTAGGATTGATGCTGGTGTTGATGTTGGCAATTCAGGCATGTGCACCGGCTGCCCCAGCCCCCACTGCCGAAGAGCCGACTGAAGCCGCCGCCGAGCCTGCTGCCACAGAAGCACCCGCTGAAGAAGCCGCTGCCGAAGAAGTTGACCCAATGATGACCGTCTTCGGCGAAATGTTGCCCGAAGGTGCTGTGCCGTACGACCAGCAGATTTCGCGCGAAGCCTGCTCCAACACCGCCAATCAGACGACGTTCGACTTCATGGTTGCGGTCTACCAGCGCTACTGCGCCGGTGACAGCACCTTCTCGTTGGCGCTGGTCGACCTGGACAAAGATTTCAACGTCATCCCCATGGCCGCCGAAAGCTGGTCTGTGGCGGAAGACAATGTGACCTGGACCTTCAACCTGCGCCCCGGCATGATCTGGTCTGACGACACACCGGTCACCGCCAACGACTGGGTTGCCACCTACCGCTATGCCGCCGATCCTGAGCATGCTTGGGACTTCGCCTGGTTCTACGCCGGTGTGATCCAGAACTGGGACGAAATCATTGCGGGCGAACTGCCAGTTGAGGAATTGGGCGTCGTTGCCATAGACGATCTCACCTTGCAGATCACCACCTACAACCCCTTCCCGCCACTGCCTGGTATGATGCACTTTGCCTGGCCGTTGCAGGCCGCGGCGCTGGCCGAACATGGTCCCTACTACAACAACGACCCGGAAACTTCTGTCTCTTCGGGCCGTTTCAAACTGGTTGAGTTCCAACCCGGCAACCGCATCGTGCTTGAGGCCAACGAGAAGTACCAAGGCCCGAATCCACCTTACCTCACGCGCAAAGAGTTCATCTACATGGACCCCAGCACCATGTTCGCCGCCTTCCAGAATGGCGAAATCGACCGCGTGGGCTATGAGGCGCTCTCTCCTGCCGACTTTGATCTGATCCTGGCCGACCCGGTGTTGAGCGAGAACTACCTGCGCCACTTTGGCGACTTCCGCACCGACTACCTGCTCTTTGATACCTACACTGAACCGTTTAACGACCTGAATGTGCGCAAGGCCTTCGCCCACGCCGTGGATCGCGAAAGCATTGTCACCAACGTTTACGGTGAGATCAAGGCGATGCCCGCCTACGCCATGCTTATGCCTGGCTTCCCTGCTTCAGATGTGACGGGTGATCTCAAAGAGTACCAGATGTACGACTGTGAACTGGCCAACCAGTACCTGACCGATGCCGGCTACGAAGGGGGCGAGGGCTTCCCGTCTTTGGAAATGTGGCTGCGTGGCGAAGGACCGGCGCTACAGGCTGTCTTCCAGGCGGTGGCTGCTTCCATCTCAACCTGCCTCGACATTGACATTGAAGTCTCCAATAAAGACGGCAAGGTCTACATGGATGCACTTAACGCCAAGCCGACACAGCTTCAATTCGGCGCTGTCTCCTACGGTATGGACTACCTTGATCCCTCGAACCTGTTGGGTATCTGGGTCTCCACCGGTCGCCACTCGTGGCGCAACGAAGAATTCGACCGCCTGATCAGCGAAGCAACCCCGCTGGTCGGTGATCCCGAAGCCCGCGATCAGATGTTCCGCGATGCCGAACGCATCCTGGTGGACGATGTCGGTGGTATCTTCATCAACCACCGCTGGCAGGGTGATCTCTTCCAGCCCTACTACCTGGGTGATGGTTTCCGCACGCCGGATTCCAACGGGATTGCCGCCTGGCACTGGGGCAATGACTGGGTGTCTGGTGATGTCTACATCGCCGCCCAGGAATAACGAGCGTAGTCGAGTTGTGATCTAAACCAACTCCGACGGATCTCTACACTAGACAATGGTCGAAGCGCTGTCGCTTCGACCATTGTCTAGTCGTCACCGTGCACCTTCAAGTAAGTCGTTCTCCGTCTACAAGGTTTAACGCTCATGACCCGATATGTACTGGGCCGCCTGATCTCGCTGGTGTTTGTTGTCATTGCGGTTTCGATGATCACCTTTAGCTTGATGCATGCCGTCCCTGGTGGCCCCTTCGACGAACTGAACCAACCACTGCCACCGGCTGCCAAAGAGAACATTCTACGCAAGTATGGCCTGGATCAGCCGGTGTGGCAGCAGTACCTTAACTACATGTCCAACGCTGTGCGCTTCGATTTTGGGATTCCTTATCAGCAGCCGACAACAACCGTCGCTGAATTGATCGCAAGCACCTGGAAGGTCACGGCACAGGTTGGCCTCGTTACCATTATTTTTGCATTCACGATGGGCTTAACGCTCGGCATCGTAGCCGGCTACAATCAAAATTCGTGGATAGATACCGTCGTTACCTTCTTGTCTACATCTGGCTTCATCATGCCGAATTTCGTTATCGGTACTTTGTCGATCCTGTTCTTTTCGGTCTACCTGGGGTGGATGCCAATGGGCGGATGGGGGCAGACAGGCTGTCTGGTAGGCAACTACTTCTGCAAAGATTGGATCTTGCCGGTGTTCGCCTATTCGCTGGCGCCGCTGGCTGTGATTGCCCGCTACACCCGTTCCAGCGTGATTGAGTACTTGAATGCCGATTTCGTGCGCACCGCCCGTGCCAAAGGACTCAACGAGACCTCGATCATGATCCGGCATGTGATGCGCAATGCCCTGATTCCCATGGTGACGGTGATGGGGCCGATCATCCCCGACCTGATGACAGGCAGTATCTTCATTGAGTCGATTTTCCGCATTCCGGGGTTGGGCAAGTATTTCGTCACCAGTACCTTTAACCGAGATTACCCCATGGTGATGGCGACTGTGTTGTTGATCGCCGTCCTCTGGGGGCTGGTTTACTTGTTCACTGATCTCCTCTACACCTGGATTGATCCCCGTGTCCGCCTCGGCGCAAAGGAAGGGCAGTAACTGTGGCCTCGAAATCTGGAGAAATGCAACCAACTTCGGTCGCTGCGCCGATTCCAAGCCTGCGGAAACACCGTACCCTGTGGCAAGATGCGGCCAACCGTTTCTTTCGCAATCGACTGGCCGTTTTCGGTCTTGTCATCGTGGCCACGTTCCTGTTCATGGCCATCTTCGCCGATTTTCTGGCACCCTACCCCTATGACCGTGTCGACTTCACACAGGTGCGTATTTTGCCCGGCGTCAATCCCCAGTATCCCCTAGGCACCGACGAGGTAGGACGCGACTACCTGAGCCGCTTGATTTATGGAGCGCGTACTTCGATGACAGTGGGGATCACGATTCAACTGATTGCCCTGATCATTGGTATTCCGCTGGGGGGGCTGGCCGGTTATCTGGGCGGCAAAGCGGACTTTGTTGTATCGCGTTTGATCGACATTATGACGGCTTTCCCTGGTCTGATCTTCGCAATTCTGGTGATTACGCTATTCGGCGGCGGTACGGCGATGGTGATCTTTGCCTTAAGTGTCACGAGTTGGATTGGCATCGCCCGCTTGACGCGTGCACAGATCCTCTCTTTGCGCGAGAAAGAGTATGTTGAAGCAGCCCGCGCCCTGGGTGTCACCCAACGGGGCATTATCTTCCGTCACCTTCTGCCCAATGCAATGTCGCCGATCCTGGTGGCGGTGAGCTTCGGCATTCCGGCGGCGATCTTCGGCGAGGCCGGTCTTAGCTTTTTGGGGATCGGCATCAACGATCCAATTCCAAGCTGGGGCAAGATGGTGGGCGTTTCAGGCGCGTATGTGCGTGTCTCGTGGCACATGGCGCTTTTCCCCACACTGGCCATCGCGCTTTCAATGCTGGGTTTTTCGTTCGTGGGAGATGGGCTACGTGACGCGCT
This sequence comes from bacterium, assembly GCA_016124945.1. GTDB lineage: Bacteria > Chloroflexota > Anaerolineae > Caldilineales > Caldilineaceae > RI-153. The sequence goes on from WGMT01000035.1 coordinate 73,840, forward strand.
TGACCCCAAACTCACACGCTGATTTTCAATGGACATACCACCCAGCAAGAGTTTGACCTAGTAGAGTTTGACCTAGTAGAGTTTGACCTAGCAGAGTTTGACCTAGCAGAGTTTGACCCGAAAGATTCTCAACAGGAAGATTTTATAGCCAAGGACAACAAAATGACGCAGCATAGCACCTCTGTAAAGTGGCCTCGTCTTCTCTCTTTGATTCTGCTTGCCATCGTATTGGTGGCCTGTGGCGGCGAGCCAGATGACCCGTCTGCAGCCTCTGTGTCACGCCCGACGGATCAGCCTGTGCCCACTATGCCTGCTGCGCGATTTACAGCCGTTGCCCAACAGGTGTACACTGATACAACAAGTAGCATCGCAGTAGGCACACCCGCCACAACGCCTACAGCGTCTGTTGACCTGACCCGTGGTCAGACCATCTACAACAACCGATGCGCCGATTGTCATGGGCCGCAGGGCGAAGGTGTTGCCGACAAAGGCAGCGCCTTGACCGGCTTAACCCTGACATCGACAGAATTTGATAGTGTCGTACGTACAGGCAAATCCGGCGAATTGGGCGCCGAACATGTCTTCGGCCCTTCGGCGGTCAGCCCTTCCGGCCTGTCTGTGCTTTATGCGTTTCTGCAAAGTTTATCAGAGTAGTGATGGGGGACCAGGGATCGGGGACAGGGATCGGGTTACGCACAGGCATCGATACATACATGCGGCGATTTGTTTACCCAGATCTAAGTGCTATATGGCTATCAATTAGCTACCCTCAGTCCCCGATCCCCAGTCCCTAATCCCCCTTCCCCTTTCCACCTAGAGGATCAACCGTTTGATTGCCTACTGCCCCCGAAGCCGATTTGTGGTGCCTGCCGAAGAAGCGCCGCTGCGCTGTCCGGTTACTGGCGAACCACTGGAATTCGGTAATCTACCCACGTTCGACCCGGCGTTGATCGACGCTGATCAGCCTGGGCATTGGCGCTATGCAGCCATGCTGCCTGTGGTGTCGCCTGAGCACAGGCGTGTGACGCTCGGCGAAGGGTGGACACCCTTGATCGAAGATGGATGGAATGGGCTACCCGTCCAATGGAAATTTGAAGGCTTGATGCCGTCGGGCAGTTACAAAGACCGCGGCATCAGCGTCATGATCAACTGGCTATTGGCCCGTGGCGTCAGCACTGTCATGGACGATTCCAGCGGCAATGCCGGCGCCAGCCTGGCCTGCTACGCCGCCCGTGCAGGCCTCTCGGCGCGTATCTTTGTGCCTGAGTCGGCGCCGGAACCTAAAAAAGCGCAGATTGCCGTCTACGGAGCAGAACTGATCGAGGTCCCCGGTCCTCGTTCGGTGGCCACACAGGCTGCCGAGGCCGCCCAAGACGGTGACGCCATCTACGCTTCACATGCCTGGAATCCGGCCTGTCTGCTCGGCTTTATGACCAACGCCTGGGAAATCTGGGAGCAACTGGGCCGCCGCATCCCCGACTGGTATGTAACGCCATGTGGCTATGGTGGCTTGTTTTTGGGGGCGTGGCGTGGTTTCCAACGCCTGTACGACTGTGGTATCATCGACCATTTACCGCGTATGGTGGCGGTACAGGCGGAACCCATTACCCCAGTGGTCGATGCATTTCACGAAGGATGGGAGACGGTGCGTCCTAGGCGCACCATCGGGCCGAAATCGCTGGCCGACGGCATCGCCGTGGAACAACCTGTGCGCGCTCGTTCCATCCTTTCGGCGTTGCGCCACTCCAGCGGCACGGCAATCGCCGTGAGCAACGACGAAATTACCCAGGCCCACCAACAACTGGCCGAACAAGGTCTCTTTGTTGAACCGACCAGCGCCACGGCGGCGGCGGCTTTAAATCACCTGCGCCCCCACATTCAACCAGGCGAAACCGTGGTGGTCAATTTGACCGGGCTGGGCCTCAAGAAGTTGCCGACCTACTAAAGAGCGATTTAGAATACCAAATAATTGTTGTATTTGATCCGAGTGTAGTGAAGGAGTTTCCATGTCTGCCGAAGTACGTGATGTGGCAGAATTCGAGACCATTGCCGGTCTTCATTTTAACGACAAGCGCTATCTTCAAAGTGCCTTTGTCCACCGCAGTTTTATGAACGAAATCGAGGAAGAGACCGAACTCACCGACAATGAGCGGCTAGAGTTTCTGGGCGATGCGGTACTGGGCTTTGTCACCAGTGAGATGCTTTACCGTCTCTTCCCCAACCTGAGCGAAGGGGAATTGACCAATCTGCGTGCGGCCCTGGTGCGCCGTGAAACGCTGGCCCGTTTCGCCGGCGAGTTGAAGGTGGGCGATTTTCTGTTGCTGGGCCACGGCGAAGAGGACAGCGGTGGTCGCACCCGCCCTGCCACCCTCTGCGCCACATTCGAAGCCGTGATCGGTGCAGTCTACATCGACGCTGGGCTTTCTGCTGTGCGAGAATTTCTGGCGCCACGCCTCGAGGACGAACTGGAACGGGTTGCCGTGGTGGCACTGGCCAAAGATCCCAAGAGTCGCCTGCAAGAATGGATTCAGAGCGAACTTGGTGTCACACCGCGTTACAAGACAATCGTTACACAAGGCCCCGACCACGCTCGTGTCTTCACTGTACAGGTGACAGCCGACAAGCATCCCTACGGCATTGGCCGGGGTCGTAGCAAGCAGGAAGCGGCTCAATCGGCCGCAGCCATGGCGCTGCATCGTCTTGGGCTGCCCGCGCTTGAGTACACACCCGCCCCGGATTTGGAGGCAGAGCACCCACTGCCCCCGTTGAATTTACCCCAGCCTTAGGCTAGAAGTGCAGCCGGCATGACCACGTATGTACTCCCTCTTGACGACGGATCGCTGACACCGGAACTGGCTGGAGACAAAGCGGCAACGCTTTCGCGATTGCAGCGCGCCGGCTTCCGCGTGCCCAAAGCCTTCGTGGTGACAACCGAGGCATATTCACATTTTGTCCACAGTAATCGGCTGAATCTGGTCATCGAGGCCATTTGGGCCCGTATTGATTCCAACAATCTGGCCACTTTCGAAGCCGCATCCAAGCAGATCCGCTCTTTGTTTGGTCAGGCAAAGTTGCCGCCCGAAATCTCCAACCCCATTCGTTATGCCTACAATGAGCGTATCACCATGGAAGAAACGGTGGTGGTACGCTCATCGCCTTTTGTCAAGGGCTACGCCGATCGGTCTTTTGCCGGGTTGCATGAAGCACATCTCAACGTCATTGGCGAACAGGCCATCGTCGATGCCGTGGCGCGCTGCTGGTCGAGCCTATGGAGCACCCGTGCCATTGCCTACCGTGTTCAGCACAACATTGCGCCAGCACAGGTGAGTATGGGCGTCATGGTGCAGTTGATGATCCCGGCGCGCATGTCGGGCGGGCTGTTCACCATCAACCCCGTCACCGGTGACCCTGAGCAGGCGATCATCAACTCGGTTTTTGGGCTGTCTACGATGCTGATGGACGGACAGGGCACGCCCGATACCTTTGTCGTCAACAGCGCCACTGGCGAAATCCTCGAAGAGAAGATCGCCACGAAGCAGATTATGGTGACAATCGAAGGGGGACGACTGCGCGACGTCTATGTCGATCCCAGTGAGCGCCATAAACCCTCGCTCTCCGAGCTACACGTATCCGCCATCGTCGCGCTTGGGCGTCAACTGGTAAAGGCATTCGGCGCCCCGCAGGACGTTGAGTGGGCCATCCTCAACAGCCGGCTCTATATCCTCCAATCACGCCCGATTACGGGCAACACCGGTTTCCTCTCGTTACACGTCCCCGGCGACGATGTCTGGCCGCCGACCACTCAGAAAGAACCACATCCCTACGATTTGTGGACACTCTCAGAGTCCGGCGAACGCTGGCCCGAGCCGGTGACGCCCCTCACCTGGTCGACATGGGCGCCTGTGTTGCAGCACAACATGGAAGCAACCTTTGCTAACCTGAAGGATGATTATCTCGAGCACATTCAGTGGGTAAAGCGAATTTATGGGCGCATCTATTTTAACGAAGGTGCATTGGCCTACGTCTTACATGAAGGCTTCGGTGTACCCGCCAAGACCCTCTCCGACAGTGTCGGCACACTCCCCGACGTTGCCAACCGCTTCCACAATTGGCGATGGGTTACGCTCATCCAGCGGTCACCGCATATTCTGCGCCAGGTGCATGAGTGGGAAGATCAGATCAAGCGGTTTGAGCGAGATTTTTCGCAAATCGACCGCTGGGTTGCTGAATTTCTGAGGAAAGACCTAAAAACGGAAAGTGATGAGGCGCTTTGGGCGCAGGCACGAGGCGTCTGGCTGCGACGGCTGACTACCTATACCGGCTACCACACTTCGGCAGCGTCGTCGGCGATGCAGACTTACGGCGAAGTTGAGGAACAACTTGAACGGTGGGGGAAGCCTTCATCCGTTCTGCAATCGTTGGTCACCGGGCTTGCCGGCCTGATTCAGACGGAAATCCTTTCAGACCTATGGTCACTGGCCCATCTCGTCAATCGGCATGAACTAGACGAATTTTTTTTGGAGACGGCGCCGGATAGGATCATGGAACACCTGGTTGCACGGCGCGATGCCGCCCCGGTACTGGACGCTGTACGCACCTTTCTCGCACGGCATGGGCATCGTAGCAGCAGCGACGCCGAGTGGAGCCACCCACGCTGGATCGAAGATCCGTCGTTTGTGTTTTCTCAAATCGCCAACTATTTGCGTTCCGGATCCGCTTTTAACCCCCACGAAGCCGAGCGCCGCCAACAACAGGAACGCCTCGATGCAACCGATGTGCTAGATGCGCAGTTGAACCCGCTGCAGCGTATCTCCTTCCACCGTCTGCTTGGACAGTTGCACAAACTAATTCAGGTCCGCGATAACGGGCAGCATTACCTATCGAAGTTACTATTGCCACTGCGTCTCATCTTCGCCACGCTGGCTGTGCGTTGGGTGGCTAGAGGCTGGTTAGCTAATCCCGATGACATCTACTTTTTGACAGTGCCCGATATTGAGGCGATTTTGGTAGATGGCGAAGGGGCTGTGCAGCAGCTAAGGCTGGATCAACTCATCGAAACGCGCCGTGGTGCCTGGCGTTATTGGTTGATGCATCCTGAATCACCTGTCGCCGTCAACCCTGATGGCAAACCCCTGTCGCTAATCAGCGCTATCGGTGACAAACAGATCGTTGACGGCGTGGCGGCCAGCAGTGGGCGCGCCACTGGAGTTGCCCGTGTCGTCCTCTCGCTCAAGGACGCGCATAAGCTGAACCCAGGCGATATTCTGGTGACCCGCGCCCTGGATCCTAGCTGGACGCCACTTTTTTCCATCATCAAGGGGATTGTGCTCGAAACCGGCGGTCAGCTTTCACAGGGCGCCATTGTTGCCCGTGAATACGGTCTGCCCGCTGTGACCAGTGTCTACGGGGCCACGCGACGTATCCCCGATGGCCAACGGATTACGGTGGATGGCGTGGCCGGCAAGGTTTATTGGGGATAAAGAGGAGTCGCTATGCGTTCGCACGAAGAAGGCAGCCTACTCGCCCAGCTTTTAAACAGACTGCCACAGGTGGGCGAAGTCAAATGGATCGGCGTACGTCCTGGGCGGCGCGAAGCTGTGCAGGTAGTCTTGACTGTCCATGCGCGCATCGGTACCGGCCTGGAAGGTGACCGTTACCTTGGCCGCGCCGACAGCAAGCGCCAGGTCACTTTGATCCAAGCGGAACATCTGGCGGCCGTAGGCTCCATGCTAGGAGAAGATGCCATCAACCCGGCGCTCACCCGGCGTAACATCGTGGTGCGGGGGATCAACTTGTTGGCGCTGAAAGACAAGCGTTTTCGCGTCGGCGACGCCGTCTTCGAGTACACGGGGCTCTGCCACCCCTGCTCGCGCATGGAAGAAGCACTCGGCCCTGGTGGCTACAACGCCATGCGCGGCCACGGCGGTATCACCGTAAAAGTGGTGCAGGAAGGTGTGATACAGGTGGGGGATGGGGTGAAAGTGATGAAAGAAATGAATGATGAATAAAGATTGGGTCTACGATGTCACTTCCCCATGCGGAAGTGACATCGTAGACCCAATCTTTATTCATCATTCATGCTTATTTCTGCATCGGCACTCAAGGTGAAGAGAAATGCTTTTAGCTGAGCGATTTCTTGATCTGTCAGCTCCAGCGGCAGCAGATCGCTGTGACCAGGGAAGGCGGCAGGGGCCAGGTTGTAGTGATTGAGCACAGCATCAAGGTCGGCGAAGGTGCCTTTGTGCATGTAGGGCGCCGTGTTGGCCACATTGCGCAGTGTCGGCGTTTTGAAGGCGCCGATGATCTCGTCTCCGTCGGTTTTGGCGAAGCGGGTTTCGGCACAGTCGCTGGGATCGGCGTCGCTGTAGGCACCCAGGCAGTTGAATGGATCGGCCAACGCTTGTAGAACGCCGTCAACGCGCCCCATGTCGAAATTCACCCCTGCCTCGGCAGGAATCCCATTGTTGTGAAAAGATGCATTGGTGAAGAGCGGCCCGTTGTGACATTGGGTACAGTTGCCCGCGCCCATGAAGATGCGCAACCCGGCCACCTCGTCGGCGTTGAACAGATCAGACATGGCGCTTTGATCGCCGGCCACCGCCGCGGTGACGTAGTCGTCGAAGCGGCTGCGCCCCGGCATGATCTGGCGCTGATAAGCGGCGAGGACTTTCCCCACATTGGCGAAGATACGGTTGACGGCGTGCTGGTCGGTTTCGCTCATGCTGTCCCAGGCGGCACGGGTGATAGGATCCACCACAGGCCCGGCCTCGCCGGGGAGGCGGCTGAGTTCGGGGAGCGGGCCGAAGATTGCTTCGTATTTGTCGGCGTAGAACTCGGCGACGGTGTGGGCGACACGTGTGCGGTTTGTGCCATGTTCGGCGGCGGCTTCCAGTGGGGTCAACGCCTGTGCCCATTGGCTATCGCGCCGTCCGTCCCAGTAGAACCAGGGGTCGTAGGCCACGCCGACAATGGTTGGCGTATGGCGCGGGGTTGTCCCCATGGCCTGGCCTTTGGGCAATCCATCGGTAAAGAATTTGTCGGGCTGGTGACAGGTGGCGCACGAAAACTGACCGTTGGCGCTAAACTGGGTGTCGCTGAATAGCACTTGCCCGAGTGCAGCGGCGCGTGGATCGTCGCTCACCGCATTTGAAGGATCAGGGGGCAGCGGGGGCAGGGCATCCAGCGAAAGCGAACGCAGCACACGCAGATCTGCGGCTTCCCACTGATGGGTGTTGCTGCCAAAGGTGCCCTGTGCCCACGCAAAATAGCCGCCGACAAGAACGATGAGAAGCATTCCGGCCAAAAGCAACCAACGTTTGAACATCGAAAGAGGGTCCTCTCCAACAAAAAACCACGTCACAACAAACACATTTTACCCTGTGTCTGGAGTGAGAACACAATCTTCACCTTTGCAGGTAAGGGTTCTCTTGTGCTTAACCCTGCCTGCTTTGTGAGCGTACTGCAACCTTGGGTTTTGGGTTGAACAGTGCCAGGCATGGGCCAGTGTATTACCTGTCAAAGCATGCGGGTTTGGCCCGTGCCTGGCACTGTTCAACCCAACTGGGATGACACCCCTACTTTACCAAAATCTGTCTGCTTCCTCTGAACTTATGGTATATTGGGTTCGGATAGTAAATTTTCATGCTCAAAGATCGGAGTGAAGCATGAGCGATGAACGTCGACGTTGCCAGGCCAAGACACAATCGGGCTCGCAATGTAAGAACAGCGCTGTGTACGGTTCCACCTACTGCCGCACCCATCAAGATCAGCCGGAACCGACGCCTGTCCCCACAAAAACAGTGAAAGCGCCCGATTCGCCGCCATCGGATACCGATGTGCGCAGCGAAATCGAGCGCTTTAAGGCATTCATTTTGGGGAAGTGAAATTTACTCCACAACCTCAATCGTGACTTTCACCAACTCGCCTACTGCCGGGTGGCTGTACATGTCGTTAACCAGACGCACACTGGTGTCTTCGTCGGCGGGGCCGGTGTTGGGCGCAGACTGGCGCGGTGCCTGATTTTCGCCGACGCCGGGTTCTTCGTTGGCTTCGGTGCCTGCATCCCACAAGAATACCTGAGCAGTGACGTCACCGCCAATGGCGTGACCGTCCATGCCGAAGAGGGCAATCCCGTTTTCATTGGGGCCGATAAAGAGATCGTTGGACTGTACAAGCATCGAGACAAAGGAAAGGTAAGGTGTCTCCGCCGTGGCGGTGAACTCAAATTCATAGGCATTTCCTGGCCGCAATGGACCGGGGGCATCCGCGCCCACAGGGGTGTTGAAAATACCGGCAACGGCACCCATGCCAGCCAGCGATTCTTTTAAGCTGGTGGCTGCACCATCCTCAGCCAGTGCTTCCAGTCCTTTCCCACGATCTGCTTCACCTGTCACGAAGATGGGCCCGGCTTCGCTGTGCAATACCCAAACACCAGGTGCAAATGGCGATGCCGACATATCCTCGCTCGACACATGCTCGATGCGTACTCGGAAGGTGGTTTCCATGCCCATCATGCCATCTTCCATCATCTTGTCATCTTCCATCATCTTGTCATCTTCCATCATCTCATCTTCTTCAGCCATCGCCTCTTCCGTCGGCATGGCCTCGCCTTCCATCATCCCGTCATCTTCCATCATCTCGCCCTGCATGTCACCCCCGGCGGGCATTGTGGCGGGGATCGGAATCGTACACGCGCCCAACACCAGCGCCGTCATCAAGAAAATCGCCAGGATTGTCGTCTTCGTCTTCATTGGTGCATCTCCTTTTGGGGATTTGGATGTGATTAGCAGCGCCGTTCGCTGCCTTGCTTGAACTCTAGCCATCTGCGGTTACAATAGTCGAACGAAATGGTTAACAGACTCTTACGGCCTTGCAAACGGCTGGGTGAGGAAAGAGTTTTGTAATAGATCGATGAGATACTAAGACAGTGGGATAATGAGACAGTGGGATAATGAGACAGTGGGATAATGCGAGAGGACGAACAATGAACGGCAGCAAAATTCTGGTTGTAGACGATGAACCAAGCATCAGTGAGGTGGTGAGCCTTTATCTGGAACAGGCCGGCTATCGGGTGACTGTGGCGCGCGATGGACAGGCAGCGCTGGATGCGTTGGCACGCGACCAGCCGGATCTGGTTGTCCTCGATCTGATGTTGCCCAAGGTGGATGGCCTGGAGATCACACGCCGACTGCGTTCCGGCGGCAACACGCCGATTATTATGCTCACCGCCCGCAAAGAAGAGACAGACCGCATCGTGGGGCTGGAGATGGGGGCCGACGACTATGTAGTGAAGCCCTTCAGCCCGCGCGAACTGGTGAGTCGCGTCAAAGCGGTGCTACGCCGTGTAAACTCAACCCCTGCCGACAGCCGCCCTCAGGCGCTGACCTTCGGCAATGTGCGCGTGGATCCGAACACACGGCAGGTCCTTGTGCAGGGGAGCGAGGTGTCGCTCACGGTGAAGGAGTTTGATCTCCTCTGGACACTCGCCACCCACCCGCGACAGGTCTTCAACCGTGATCAACTGCTCGATCTCGTGTGGGGCGTCACCGAATATGTGGACCCCAGTACCGTGACCGTCCACGTGCGGCGGTTGCGCGAGAAGATCGAGACCGATCCGTCGGATCCCAAACATATCCAGACGATCTGGGGTGTGGGCTACCGCTTCGATCCTTGACCAGATTTTGGTGGACAGGGATTGGGGGAATCACAAATTAGATACGCAAAAGCCAGGTAAGTGACGATGAACGAAGTAACGCAGAAGACGATTTTGATGGACAATCGACGGTCGTGGTTGTTGGCGCTGCGCTTTGCGTTGGGGGTTGTGGCGGTGGTGTTGGGCGCGTTGGCGCTCTTCTTCGCGATTATGAACCCGCCCATGGCCGATCTGCGCGCCATGGCGTTTTTTCTGTCCATTACAGCTTTAATTTCTATGGTGACGGGCTACGGATTCTACCGCTCCGGTTGGATTCACCGTTCCCCACGGTTGAGTTGGACGCTGCTCGGTGGTTATGCGCTTTCGAGCTTGCTCACCTTCCTCAACGTCTTTGTGACGGCGCGCCTGATGTTCGCCAGCGAACACGATCTTCTGCTGGCTACGGTGTTGCTGGCCTTCGCTGCGGGCATTGCCATGGTGCTGGGTTACTTCCTCTCCTCCGCGGTGACAGACAAGATCAGCACCCTGACCCGCGCCGCCAACATCATCGCTGAAGGTGACCTCTCTGTGCGTGTCGCAGCGGGCGGTAGCGACGAGATCTCCCAATTGGCCGACACCTTCAACAAGATGATTGAGCGTCTTGAAGAAACCAACCGCAAACAGCGCGAACTCGACCGGCTGCGCCGCGACTTGATCGCCTGGGTGGGCCACGATCTGCGTACACCCTTGGCCTCGATGCGGGCCATCCTCGAAGCACTGGCCGATGGCGTGGTCACCGAACCGGCCACCGTCAAGCGCTACCTGCTTACCGCCCAACGCGACATTCAATCGCTCTCCACACTCATTGACGATCTCTTTGAAATGGCGCAGATCGACGCCGGCGGGATGCAGCTAGACAAGCGCGCCAATTCCGTCGTCGATCTGATTTCGGATACGTTGGAAGGATTTTCGGCCTTAGCCCAGGAAAAGGGCGTCTACCTCTCCGGGCAGGCCGCCAGTGGAGTCGATCCTGTGCGCATAGACGCACGACAGGTGGGGCGTGTCCTCTCGAATTTGGTGGGCAATGCCATCCGTCATACGCCGGCGGGGGGGCACATCGAGGTACAAGCCTCGGTGCACGACGCGCAGACTGTCCTCGTGGAGGTATGTGACAGCGGCGAAGGCATTCCGGCCGAAAGCGTGGCGCGTGTCTTCGAGCAATTCTACCGCGCCGAACAATCGCGCAACCGTGCCACCGGCGGCACCGGGCTTGGTCTCACTATCTCTAAAAGCATTATCGAGGCCCACGGCGGCCAGATCGGCGTCGAAAGCACCCCTGGACAGGGCGCACGTTTCTACTTCACGCTGCCGAGGTAAGAGACTGTTAAGCTTTGGACACGGATTTCAGGATTAGCGGGATGGGCGGGTTTGGACACGGATTTCAGGATTAGCGGGATGGGCGGGTTTGGACACGGATTTCAGGATTAGCGGGATGGGCGGGTTTGGACACGGATTTCAGGATTAGCGGGAT
>WGMT01000033.1 GCA_016124945.1 bacterium
CTGCCCCCGGCATGGACGGCGGAAGGCAACTGGTCGCACCTGTTGGGTACAGACAACCTGGGGCGCGATATGTTTAGCCGCATTGTGTACGGCAGCCGCGTCTCGGTGACGGTGGGCTTCTTCGGCGTCTTGATTGCGTTGAGTTTGGGGATGGCGGCGGGGCTGCTGGCGGGCTACTTCGGGGGCCGCGTCGACGCTTTGATCAGCGGTCTGGTCAACTTGCTGCTGGCTGTGCCCTATGTGGTGCTCGTTGTGGTGGCGGCGGCTGTGTTGGGCCGCAGCCTGCTGAATGTGATCCTGCTGTTCGGCGTGACGGGATCGCCCATTTTTGCCCGTGTCACTCGTGGTGAGGTGTTGCGCCTCCGCCAATCCGGCTATGTGGAAGCCGCACACAGCATCGGCGCGCGGGACAGTCGTGTCCTGTTGCGTCACATCTTGCCCAATCTCATTGGCCCGCTGGTGACGCTGGCCACCTTCGAGATGTCGGCCATGATCTTCTATGAAGCAGGGCTTAGCTTCCTCGGCCTGAGTGTGCCCCCCAGTGTACCAAGTTGGGGCAACATGCTCACCCAGGGCCGTCAATACCTTAACATCTACCCCTGGATCGCCGTCTACCCCGGCGTTGCCATTGCCATTACGGCGCTGGGCATGAACCTGCTAGGCGACTGGCTGCGCGATGTCCTTGATCCGCGGCGCGATAGGTAGCATTGAGCCACTTACAAAACTTTTGCCCCCAATGTGCGTAACGCTGCCTGCTGACTGCTTGTCAACCCTGTTGCGCCGCTGATCTGCACCCCTGCGTAAGGACCCGGTGGTTTTACACTTGCCAATGTTGCCCCTGTTTGCACATCCCAAAGGCGGAGGGTGCCGTCGAAACTGCCTGTGAGCAGGTGGGCGCTGCTAGGGCTGAAGGCGATGCTCATCACCGGTGCAGTGTGTCCATTCAATGTCTGTTGTATCGTCCCGCCGGCAACATCCAAGAGGTGGACAGACGCCCCGTCTGCTGCGGCCACCAACGTCCCCTGGGGATGATAGGCTACAGCGCGGACCCAAGCAGACTGGGTGGGGAAGACGTGGATCACTTGACCCGACGAAAACGACCACACACGAATATGCTTGTCGCCACAACTACCCACCAAAAGGTTGCCGTCTGGGCTGACGGCGATGGCGTAGGCGTGATCGGGCAGGCGGGCCAGGGTGCGAAGCTGCCTGCCGCTTTCGGCATCCCATAAGCTGATGACGCCGTCGGCGCCGGCGCTTGCCACAATCGGCTCGGTGGGGTGAAAGAGGACGGAAAAGATGAAATTGGCTTGTGCCCTCCAAATTTGCCGGCTACTGTGTACATCCCAAAGGCAGAGCTTGCCATCTTCACCGCCGCTGAGGACGCGCCTGCCGTCGGGGCTGAAGGCAACACTGCAAATGCGGTTGTGGTGTTCACGCAACACGTGCAAACATTTTCCCGTGGCAACGTCCCACAGGCGGACAGTTAGATCACCGCTGACACTGGCCAGGCGTTCGCCACGGTTATCGAAGGCCAGGCAGAAGATCCAGTTTGTGTGGTCGCGCAGGCTTTGCCGCAAGCCACTGTGGACGGACATAGCCTCCTGGCGTTGCATCGCCGCCACATCCCACAGCCGTACTGTGTCGTCTTCGCCACCGCCGGCCGCGGTGACGCCGTCGGGGCTGAAGGCCACTGCCCAGACGCGCGCTGTTCGCCCAATCAGCGTGTGATGTAATTGGCCGCTGGCTACGTCCCACAAACGTACGGTTTGATCGGGGCCGCTGCTGGCAAGTCTATGGCCTTTGGGGTGAAAGGCCACAGCCCACACCCGTGATTCGTGACCTGGAAGCGTGCGTCGCAGCTCGCCGTTTTTCACGTCCCACAGCCGCACCATGTGATCGCTGCCGCCGCTGGCCAGTAGATCAGCGGACGGGTGAAAGGCGACACTGCGCACCCAGGCCCCATGTTCGCTCAGGGTATGCAAGAGGGTTTGCCGTTGTAGATCCCAGATGCGGATGGTGCCGTCCAGGCTGCTGCCGGCCAGCAGGGCGCCGTCTGCCGAAAAGGTGATTGACCAGATACCGCTGCTGTGATCTTGCAGATCGCACAGCCGCTCACCCGAAGCTGGATCCCACAGGCGCACGATGCCGCTGTCGTCGCCGGCGGCGAGGATCTTACCGTCTGGGCTGAAAGCCACGGCGCGCACCCAACCATCCATTGCCAGGACACTGTGCAACGCGCTCTGCTCTGCGACAATGTCTTGGCGCAAGTACCACAGGCTGACGCTGCCGTCCTCGCTGCCGCTACCGGCCAAGGTGCCGGTGGCATCCACTGCAATGTCCCAGATCGCGGATCGTGTCACGGTAGGGCTTTGCCCTGCCTGCCTGTGCAACTCGTGGCGAAGGGTCCCATTGTTTACATCCCACAGCCGCACGATCCCGTCCTCGCCGCCGCTGACCAGTGTCTGCCCGTCCGGCGTGAAGGCAACGCCATAGACAGGCCCGGCATGTCCAACAAAGGTGCCGGCCGGCTGGTCGTCTTCCTCGCGCCAGAGGCGAATCTCTCCGGCCATGGTGCCCGCCGCCAGCAGATGACCGTTGGGATGCCAGGCCAGGGTGGGAATGTAGGCAAAGGTATCGCTAAAGACTGAGCCGGTGAGATCGGCGCCGCTGAAATCGACGCCGAATACCTCGCGATTGCGCAGATCGGCTTGCCAAACGGCCAGATGAGAAAAATCGTATCCACGCAGATCCGATTCCAGGTGGAGCAGCAGGTTGAGGAGGTTGCCCGCCGTGTAGCCTGGGGCCAGCGGTGCTTCTGCACGCAGTCGCGCCAGCAGGCTTTGCACATCCCGTTCCAGGCGAGCCCGCCCCATTCTGGTCAGCAATCGTTCGCTCACAGGCGCAAGGAAGATCCGCTCCTGGCTGCGGCGCACATACTCACGGGCATTGGTCTTGAGCAGGGCGAAACGGCGCAAATCATGAGGGCGGCATGCTTCGATCTCCTGGCAAATGGATTCAACCAGATAGCTTGTGGCATATTCCATCACCACATTTTGCAGGCCGAATCGGTTGTGGGTTCCTTCTAGCAGGGAGCGGCGTTGGAGCGAACGGATGGCAGCCAGCAGATTGCCGCGCTGTACCGGGTTGAGCAAGTTTTTTTCAAGGCTGGAGAGGGAGATTGGTTCGCGCTCGATGGCCAGCCAGAGCAGCACTTCCTGTTCAAGCGCTGAGAGACGGGCGAACTGCTGCGCCAATACGTCGCGGATGTCGTCAAAGAGAGGGGTTTCTTCTGAGAGGAAGGCGCCTACATCGCCAAGAAAGAGATCCTGTACCACCTCGGCCACCAACCGAAGTGCAAGCGGATTGCCCGAGTAGCGGCCCACGAGATCTGCTTCCTTGTCGCCGTGGATGGTCACGCCCTGGTCGGCGAGGATCGCTTCCCCGGCGGCACGGTCCAGCCCCTCCAGATCCAGCCAGCGCACCCACGGCATCTCTCGTTCCAGCCGCTCCAGTCCACGTGGACGTTCGCGACTGGTGAGGATGAGACAACTACGGTGATCCACCGCACCGAATCGTTGCAACAATGTGTCGTACAGATCATAGCCGGGGCGGTAGGCGCCGCTGCGCTCCCTATCCTCCAGGACACTCTCTACGTTGTCTAGGATCAGCAGTGTACGCTGCCTGCGCAGGTAATCGAAGAGCAGATCGAACTGCGCATCCACCGATGTCGGCAACTCCACCAGATGCTCACCCGACAGGATCTGAAGCCAGGTCCGTAGGATCTCTGTGGGCGGCGGTGAGTTGATCAGCGAACGCCAGATGACGCCGTCGAAGCCATCGGCCACCTCTTGCGCCAACCGCACGGTGAGCGCCGTCTTGCCGATGCCACCCATGCCCAACACCCCCACCAGTCTGCAGCCATCCCCGACGAGCCACGAGCGCAGACGGTTCAGTTCTGCCTGTCGCCCGTGTAACGTGGTTGTGTAGGGCGCGCCACCCCAATCGCGGATAGGGGACGAGAAAGAAGGCGCGCCGGCTGATCTGGTTAGTGATTGTGGGCCTAGCCGGATCTGATCGTAGAGTGCGGTGGTCTCTGCGTCGGGTTCCACGCCCAGTTCGTCCATGAGCACTCGACGGCAGATCTCATATTGGGCCAGCGCTGTCTCTCGTTCGCCATTCTGCACAAGCACGCGCATGAGCTGGCGGTGTGCTTCCTCGCGCCAGGGCATCAGGACAAGCTGCCGCTGAATGTAGCGTACAGTTTCTTCAAAGTCGCCCTGCTCCAGATGTTGCTGGGCCAGTTCCCCCAGGGCGGTGAGCATGCGCCGCTGTAGCCGCTCGCGCTGATGAAAAAGCCATTCTTCGAAGAGCACACTGCCGGTGTAGATGCCGTCGAGAAATGCGCCGCGATAGAGCGCCACGGCGTCGGCCAGGTGACCGGCATCCAACGCTGCGAGGAAATCGGCCACATCGAGAGCGTAGTCACTTGCTGGGTTAAATTGGATCGTCTGCCGGGTGACAAGCAGACGCGGCGAACCCTGCTTGTCTGCGTCTACGGCCTTGCGCAGCAGATAGAGCGACTGGCTGAGGTTGTGCCGGGCCACGTCGGCTGGTTCGTCGGGCCAGAAGAGTTGGATCAACGCATCGCGGGGATGGGGACGGTCGCTCTCCATAGCCAGGTAGGTCAACAGCGCCTGAATGTTGACGGACCGGAACGAGGCGATAGGGGTATCGTTGTGTACAACTTGAAACGCGCCGAGAAAGAGGAGCCTGAGACTCATTGCCTGTACGCTAACCTGTACGATGAGTTCCGTTGGCGCGATCTGACGAATGCAGAGAGCGATGACGCCACGGGAAAGAGAGAGCGGTGTAGGCGTCATTGTAATTGGAAACAGTCGGCGCTGTCCATCTACTTTCACTGTGAGGGTGTATTTCTCGTTGCGGCCAGATTGACCTTCCGTGAACGGGTCAACAAGTCGCGGTGGATAACGTAGCCGTCTTGACCCCTTCCCGGAAGGTTGTGGCCTCTAGATTGAAACACATCCTCACGGCGAACTAATGCTCAGTTCCCCAGCCAGGTCATTAGGTCCGCTGTCGCGTCGGTTGAAGATGCCGCGGCGCGCCACGTGTAATGTCAGGCCAACCACCAGGACGCCCAGCACCACCACGCTGATCTGCATCCAGAGCACGTCCCAAAGGACGAGGCCATGCAGGAAGAGATTGGCCACGAAGAAAAGATAGAGGATCGTCAAGAGGAACCAGTTGCGCAGCATCCGTTGGAGGTGGCCCTCATGCTGCTTTTGTCTGCGTGATGCGGCAAACATGAGCAGTGGATAGACCCCGGCCAGCATAGACGAAGCCGCCGTCCCCGAAAAACAGAGCAGACTGGCAAACGATCCGGCGTTAGTAAGCAGCAGACGTTCGGCGGCGAGGAACGTGAGGAAGATGGGGCTGACGGCAAGGGCAAACCGAAACCAACTGTGCGACATGGGCGCACGCACGAAGCGCACAACCGACTGCCATGTCGACATACCTTGTCCGTCAGATTGAACCGTCAGCAGTGGCAGGCGTTCTCGGATCAGGTGGTAGAGGCTGTAGCTGACGTGAAACGATGCCATGCCAAGCGCCAACACAGCAAGGACAGTACCCAACACCTGTACCACCGGCCCCGCCTGTGCCGAAAGCGGTGCGAGCGCCGTCCCCTGCTCGTTTGCCAAACGCACGGGATCGACTGCGCCGGTCATGGCGATCACCCAAATGGTGTAGATCACAATAGCCGTCAATTGGGCGGCGATGCCTCCCCGTAGCAGCGCCCGTCCGCCCTCGGGCCGCGACAGCACGAGGCGGGCGCTGTTCCCAACGGAAAGGTGGCCGAAAAAGGCGCTTTGCACCACGCCGAAAATCATGCGCAGGTCAAGTGCCTCCATTGATTGGCCGCCGGCAAACGGCACCGCCATATACTGGAGGTTGGCCACCTGCATCTGCGAAAGCGCCAGGGCCGAGAGGAGAAGGATCAAACTAACGTTGACAATGCCGACAATCAACGCCGCCCCAGCCACCGCCGCCAGATCCTTGCGCCGTACCATGTAAATGCCAAGCACAAAGATCAGTACCGTCCACACCGGCGCTGGGATGGGGCTGTTGCCTGCCAGGTGGGTGGAGAGGCCGATGTAGTAGGCCATCAGCACGATGACGCCCCGTATCAGCAGCACCACCGAAAGTAACCCGGCCCCGGCCTGCCCCAGATACTCGGCCACGATCCGCCCCAGGAAGGCGTTCGGCTGACGCACCGTGGTGCTGCCGCCGATGGCCGAAGCCATCGCCGCCATGGTCAGCACGTTGATCAGCCCCAATCCGATCAGAATGGCAACACCCGGGATTGCCCCCACTGTGGCAATGGCAATGGGGAGCGCAAGCACCCCTGCCCCAACGGTCTCGGTTAACGTTAAGGCATAGACCACCCAGCACGGCGGCAGAGATTGGAACCAACCTTGTACGCCGCCACCTGTCATCTCGCGTTCGGCACTGATTGTCCCTCGGCGCATCGAAAAACGTAGCATCGTTCTGCCCTCCCCAAATGGAATTGTTCGGCGTACCTGCCATTCAGGGTAGCCGGCAACTATCAACAAATTGTCAACGCTCGAAAAGTGAGCCACTCTGTTGATGATCTCTTGATAGTCGCCTGCTAATATAGGCGCAACGACAACAGCCAGTTTTTGGGTGAAAGCAGACGGAAATGACGAAAGATAAAAACCCTGAGCAAGAGATTTACTACCGCTCCTATCTGTTGCGTCTATGGCGCGACGGAGCGCGTGCTTCCTGGCGGGCTTCGCTTCACTGCACCGCCACCGACGAGCAATTTGGCTTTCGGAGCATTGCCGATCTTGTGGATTATCTACAGGCATTGGAGAAGAAAACGGGGAATGAGTAGGGGGTCTACAGAGGAGCTGGTCTCGCCGGCTCGCTAGGTTTCGACAGGCTCGACCGGCGCTGGCCGAACTATGGGTTTCAACGTAGCTTCACTTTGGATTACCAAAATCTAGCTGCTTTCTCTACTGTCAAAGCCGAAGACCACCCTTCTTCCCCAAGGGTGATCCATCTCATTCTCCGCGTACTCGGCTTTGCTGTAGCCATGAATGACCCTGCGCCAAAATCCGATGGCTCGCGCATGATTGGGATAGGTGACGATCTCCCACTTCCCTCTGTGCATGGCAAAGCCATCAACCGCAGCCATTTCGCCAATGCCCTTGCCCCGGTAAGCGTGCAACACAAAGAACTCATGCACCACAAAGTCTGCCTCTATGCTTGCCGGAAGACGTGATCGTGCTGCAACCAGATTGAATCCGGCTGGACATCCGTCTGCGAGAATTAAGTAAGGGAATAGCGCTTGTGGATCTTTCCACCAGCCATCCAACGATTTAGAATGCTCCGCCAATGTGATCACACTGTCATCAACACCAAAAAGGCCATGCCTGTTTGGCTTGCTTGCGTCAAATTCAGATACGTCATGTTGGTAGAGGGGCCACAAGTTCTTGATGATGTATGCATCATGTTCCGTACACAACTTGAGTTCGACATGCATGATCGGAGTCCTCTTTGGTAACGGCCTATGTTGAGGATGAGGTTATCGTCCGCTTGGGTGAATGGGGGAATCTGCCAAAAATCTTCAGTTTTGCCACGAAGTCGAACAGGGGATGTAAACTTGATGGAGAAGTTACTCGGCGCTACGCCGCCCAAGATACTCTGCAAACCGCAAAAGGTAACCGTCAGGATCTTGAATCAGAAATTCCCGTTGCCCCTCCTCGTCGGAAGTAGAGACCTGATACCATGTCTCCTTCATTTCGCGAAAGGGGACGGCACCGATTTGGGCTAGTGAAGTGCGAACTGTCTCGACGTGGGGCACTTCGATTTGAAAGTTGATGCCGCGCCCAAGTGGACGGTCTAAGGGTTCAACGTTCCAGCCGTCGGCATGTTGTTGTTCAAGCATCAATTGTGCCTGACCCAACTCTATATAGGCGAACGGCGGATCCTCGCGCTGAAACCGCACGCGAAAGCCGGCGGCGGCGTAGAAGTGCAGCGATACAGCGAGATTTGCCACTGTCAATTCGGGAACGAGAGGGTTCCAGTATTCTTGAACAGCCATGATTCACCCTATGATCCGGTTGTCAACAACGTACTCAATCGCGGCGGAACGTTGGATTTCCCGGCATCCTTACCCCAGCATAGAAAAAGCCACAGTCAGGATCTGCTTCACCTCATCATTTGGTTCGCCGCGCGCAAGTAACGACAGCGCATTACTTAACTGAGCATCGATGTAGATAGCGGCGAATCGTGAAGGCATCTCCCCGGTAAACTCCCCTTTTGCTCTCGCACGTTCCACCCAATCTTCATACACGGTTAATGCTTCTTCCTTGGCATGATCAACTTCTACGCGTGTCTCTTCCCCCAAATGCCGATAGGATTCGCGCATTTTTACAAACAAGCACCCCGCAGGCACCGCTTGATCTTCACTAAAAAATTGTGCATCACTGCTCCTCGTTACAATGGACACGAGGCTATCGAGTGTCGCACGAAACGGCGCGTCGGCGGCGATCAACTGGTACACCGGTGCAAGCACCTGTTTCTGGTAAGCAACAAGGACCGCTTTCATCATCCCGTCTTCATTGCCGAATTCACGGTAAAGAGCTGGTTTTGAGACTTCCGCGCGCCGACAAATCTCGTTCAACGAGATGCTGTCAACGTCTTCACTCCAGTACGCTTGCATCGCCACAGCCAATGTTTGTTCGCGATCCATCGTTTTGGGGCGACCTCTTGATGTTTTTTTTGCCATCTTTGCATTAGAAGCCATAATTTAGTACCGTATGGTATTTTAATTTGACAAGGGTTGGATTTCACAATATGATACCAGAAGGTACGTAAATCTACAACCTGCTGCTTCCTGTGATTGTGTTAAGACCGCACTGTTGAAGTAGAAACATTGATTTTGTACCAACTGGTATTTTAATTTGACAATGATTGAACGCCCTAATATGATACCAATAGGTACGTAAATATGCACCCTGGGGTGTTCTTACAGAAAGGCGGAGATTCAATTGAAAAACATCATCATCACAGGTAGCAGCAGCGGATTCGGCCTAAAGGCTGCTAAAGACTTTGCCGACAAAGGCTACAAAGTATTTGCCACCATGCGCAACCCAGATGGGAAAAACGCTAACAAAAAGGCAGAACTAGAAGGCCATTCTGCCCATATCACCGTGGTCGATATGGACGTAACCGACGATGCTTCGGTTCAACAAGCCATCGGCGGCATCATTGCCACAGAAGGAAAAGTGGATGTCCTGATCAACAATGCCGGCATCATGTTTCTCGGCATCACCGAGGCCTTCAGCGTCGAACAGGCCCATGAGCAGATGAACGCCAACTACTACAGCGTCATTCGGACTATGCAGGCAGTTCTGCCCGCGATGCGTAAAGCGGGCAGCGGCTTGATCATCAACTGCAGCTCGCTCGTTGGTCGCATCTCGCCGCCCTTCTTCGGAACCTACACTGCCACCAAACACGCGCTGGAAGGCTACTCGCAAGCCCTGCGCTATGAGGTGGCGCCCTTTGGTGTAGACATTGCCATGGTCGAGCCAGGCCCATTCGGCACCAGCCTTCTGGCATCGGGCCGGCCACCTGCCCTTGGTGATGTGCTTGCCTCCTATGGCGAACTGGCCGGAGTGCCAACCGCCATGGGCGCGCAATTCGCCCAGATGCTGTCAAGCGACGGCGCCCCTGATCCGCAATGGGTGGTCGACGCCTACTTGGCCCTTGCCGAAACGCCCGCCGGCAAGCGTCCTATGCGGACGCAGGTCGGCATCAGTTGGGGCGTAGATGAGATCAACCGCCTGACCCAGCCTATTCAGGATAACATGCTGAAGGAGATGCAACTGGAAGGTGTGTTGGGCGGCGTATCCGCCTAACCCTTCGCTCCTTCTTTAAACATGCACGTTCAGAGCATCGACCGCCCATGCAAAACAATTCCAACCCAAATCAACCAACAGGAGCCATGGCATGACTATCGTCAAATCTTTCGTTTTTTTCGTTGCCTTTTCCCTTGCGACCACCCTTGTCGGCTGTACAGGTGTGGTGGACGTGACGAAACTGGACCAGGCTGTACAGGCCGTAGAGCAAACTGCAGACGAAACTGCAGACGAACAAGAAGAGATTCAAGTGAACAAAGAAACAGTTCGGTCATTTCTGAGTGCCGTAAGCTCGAATGACGCCGAGACAGCCAGGGCGCTAATGTCCGACTACATTCAGCACAACCCCTTCATTCCGGATGGTCCGGATGCACTCTTGAGCCTGTTCCCCGTGCTTGCCGAGAACAACACCAAAGTAACCCCGATCCGCTTGATTCAGGACGGCAATTATGTGGTCGCCCACAATTTCTGGGAGAATGCCGCCCCCTTTGGCGCCGAAGAAGTGGTGACTTTTGATGTCTTTCGTATCGACGAGAATGGATTGCTCGCCGAACACTGGGATGCGTTGATGCCCAACACGCCACCAAATCCGTCGGGCAGAACGTTAACCGATGGCGCAACAGAGATTACTGATTTGGACAAAACCGAAGCGAACAAGGCCATAGTCGCTCAGATTTTTGATACCATCATCAACGGCACTCCGGAAGAAGTCGGTGCAGTTGTCACAGAAAACTTTCTCCCTGATTACAAGCAACATAGCCCAACCGTCGCCGATGGTGTCCCCGCCATCTTTGAAGCCTTTGGCGTAGAAGAATGGGTCTATGATGTCAACCATATTATTCTAGGCGAAGGCAACTTTGTTCTTTCCATTTCCGAAGGCACAGCGAAGGGCGTTCACTCCGTCTTCTATGATTTGCTGCGCTTTGAAGACGGCAAAGTGGCCGAGCATTGGGATGTGATCCAGGCGATTCCGACAGAGGGTTTGGCCAACGACAACGGTATGTTCGGGTTTGAATAACGATTCAGCTTCAGGTGCGACGTACCGGCCAGGAGAAGACCCGAAACTCATATTCGGTTATGGTCGGCGCGTGGCACCTGAATTGTACCTTCCGGTTTATTGCAACGTGCGCGGTCAATGGTCGCACACGCAAAACCATCTAATCACAGTTAACTAACCGGGGGCAGGAGAGGGCTATCATTGTGCAAAACGAAATGCTTATTTCCAGTATCGGACTCATTCTCTCCATCGTACCTGTTACAATTCATGGTATTGAGGCGTTGCTTCCAATGCAAGCTCGTTGGATTGTGAACTGGGTGCTGCCATTTTTCGGCGTGGTTGCTGTGTTGATGATGCTTGTGAATGCGAACCATGCTGGGATTCCGTTTTTAGGGAATCACCCCAAGGTGTCGCCAATTGGCAAAAATGTGGGCATCGTCTTTACACCCTTTTGGTTGGTGGTTGCCGTGTTAAACTGGTTGGCCTTTTATTACTCTCTGTCATAGTTCCATGTGAGCAGACCAACTCGATAGTGGAGGATTCATGCCGCAGCAGACCGATATCGCAAATTTGAAACGCATTGTAGCGCCTGCCAACTGCCGACCGTTTGAAACGGCTCAGCAGTCGGTATTTAAGTTTGACTGCCCTGGAACGAGAATTACGAAGTTCTTACTTGGCTTCGCACTCCTGTTTTCGGTTGCCTTTTTTGTTGCTTCTTGTGGTGAAGGGAACCAACCCGTTGATCAGAGCAACCAAACTCAAGAACAAGTAGAAGCACAGATGAATGGCGAAGC
The DNA here is from genome assembly GCA_016124945.1 of bacterium. Lineage (GTDB taxonomy): Bacteria > Chloroflexota > Anaerolineae > Caldilineales > Caldilineaceae > RI-153. The sequence goes on from WGMT01000033.1 coordinate 11,757, forward strand.
GTATGAGTTCGTCTGTGAGAACAATGGACTTGGCCTTAGCATTGTTGACGTTCTTCAAGCGACAGGAGAGCACAACACGTTCCTTAACCTCTTCAGCCAATATGATCCTGAAGGTTTTGCAATTCTCTCTGACGCTGAACTATCCGACAAGACAGTATGGGCGCCAACGGATGCCGCGTTTTCGGAGATCCGCAGCGCGTTGACATCGCTTTCCGAGGAAGAGACCAAGGCTATTCTCGGTTTTCATATTACGCCGCCGCGGAGGACACCTGAAGGCTCTTACCCAATCATAACGCCACAATTTCTCGCCGAGGAAGTCGAAGTCATCCATCAGACGCGCACAGGCATTCTCACTGGTTCAGATCAACGCGTCCGCACCTCGGCATCCGGTGCTGTCTACACGGTTGAGGAAGCTCCCATCTCAACCACAGCTTGGTGTACACAAACCGGCTCGGTTTTTTCGATCAGCAGGGTAATCATGAGCGTTCCGACCCCATCTTTCATGGAACGCTTTTTTAACAACCTCATATACCGACTGTTTTCTTAGACCATTCCGACCCTGTCATTGATGGAGCTGAGTCTTCGCCTTTGATGGAATGGCAGTGGCTGACCCCGGAGAGGACGGCACGCTGATTGAGTTTGCATGGTTGCAGAATGTGATCGGAAAAGTACCAGTCTTACGGGGTGTGTGGGGGACGTTGCGGTGTAATGTGTGGTGGATTCTGAGCCGTCATCGCTAATACGCGCAGCGCTTCATTCACCGCTTCTGAGGTGGGGAAGATTGCTGCGATATCGGGATAATCAAAGGCTCTTTGTTCACCCGCATCAGCTTTGCGAGCGCTTATGATGGACATACCTTGAATTTGCAAACTATACTGTTGCAAGTGCATCTGCTACAGGATGAGATTTGGGCTCTGTTGTAGCAGAAGTAGGCACGACAATATCCTCTTCTGCGACACCACGATCCACCAACTCTGCCACAATATCTTGATCGGTGTTGTTGCACTGAACCCACACTTGACTCTCTCGAATATCCAAGTGCAGAATCGTTGTGTGGATGCGCTTTCGCCCCTGCCAACCAACAGTGACAAGCAGGTAACGGTCCGCCTGCCGATCAAAAATCGTTTCGTCAGTGAGACAATCGTGGGCATAGGGAATCTGAGCGTACTCCTTCAAAAGTTGTTGTACAACTTGCCGATAGCGCTCTATGGTTCCAGCCATTGTCGAATCTCCCTTTTCTCCACATCAAACACGAGCAGTCGAATCTCTTCATCTGTCACTAACACTTCACCAACGCGCCCCTTAGCAAACAGGGATTCAAACGCTTCAAGAGGAATTGCCAAGTGCAGTACTCTTCCAGGATGCAGCCGTTTTAAGACAGCGCGGTAGAAAACGTACTGACCTGCCGCCGAATGAATTTCGTGTACGGCATCGGCATCCACGAACGTCTTGATCTCCACGGCAATCTTTTCTTGCCCTCTTTCTGCCGTCAAAATGCGTTCGGCGCCCAGATCCACAAAGAGAGCTTTCTCTTGCCACAGAACACGAAGCGGATCGTGTGTGATGGTCCAACCATCCTTCCTCAACGCTTCTCGAACCGCATCATGATGTATATCTCTGGCCGGCATAAGTCCTGCTTTTCTGCGGATTCAGTCACTACACAATTATGGTTCGGATGTTTAAATATAGGCTGGTCATGGGCCGCTCATTCTTATGCAAAGCCGACGTTTGTCACATTATGACGCATCTCGGCGACGATTTCAACCACAGAACCATCCCCCGCAGCGGACCATCCCCGCGCCTGGCGAAACGCTCTCGTTAACAGTGAGGCCGTCTGCTTGGGTGAATAAGGAGGGGCGACCAACGGTCGCCCCTCCTTGCATTTTACCGCTGCACCGCAGGCAAATAGATCGTACTGGGCAACCCTTCCACCACAAGCTGAAGGGTCAGGATCTCCTTTGCCTCGCCGTTGTAGCCGGTAATGACCAGCGGATAGGTGCCGCTGGGCACACCGGCGTCTACGTTGATCTCGAACTGACGTGTCAAGAGGTTGGCGTTCAACTCATTGAACCCGTCCAGATCACCGGCAAACCCGGCGGTGATCCCGGCGGCGGCATCCCCCAGGTCGGTGGAAAGCCAGACGTTGGGGAAGAAGAGCGCCTGCTCGGTATTCAACGTCACCGGCACGGTCACCGTGTTGCCGGCGATTACGTTTACAGTGGGCTGCGCAGATGTCAGCACAAACGGCGTCGACGCCACGGTAAACATCTCCTCCTGCGAGCGGACGGATCGGTCGCGTGACGTGTCAACCGCTTCGATGGAGAGATAGTAGGGCACATCGGGCAGGATGTTTTCCAGGGTGACAAAGCCGACTTCGACACCGGTTGCCTCCCCATCAGGCCCGATCTCTGCAATCGAGTTGCCCACGGTGATCACTTCGGTAGGGCTGAGCGGCGTACGCCCAAAGAGCAGCCTGTAGTTATCCGCATCCGGGTGCGAGTTGATGCGCCACTCGACGTAGAGAGAGCGGGTGGCGGCGTCGAAGGTGTGGCTGATGGTCGCCGTCCAGTTGATGGGGAAGTTGTCCACATGATCGATCACAATGGGTGTGGCATCGGCATACTGGGCCAGCGGGGTGAAGTCGTTGCGGCCGATCCAGATCGCATTGATGCCGTAGACGCTCTGCGTGCCGCGTGCGGCTAACTGTGATGGTGTGGCGGCGTAGACGCTCACCGGCGTGTTGAAGCCGTCATCGGCGCGCACCCAGATGTGATAGGTGCCCGACGGCAGCTTGCTCAGGTCAACCACTTTGTTGACTAGTTGACCGCCCAGTTCCGCCGGTTCGGTGATCTCAAACTCCGCCACCAGTAGCCCCTCGAAGACGGGGACGGTCTCCGTAATGACGACGCCATTGGCCTCGGTCACCACCACCGACGTGCTGATCTCCCCAGGGTTGGCGTAGATTGAGACGCGGGTGGGGCTGGTATCTGAGGTCAACTGCCAGTTCACCTGGGTGGCGGCCAAATTGCTCGCATCCACCGCCACCGATCCGAGGATCGGCGCGCTGTCCGGTCCCCACACGGCGAGTTCATAGTCGATGTTGTCTGTATCGCCCACCAATTTCATCTGCCATTCTTCGCCCATCTGTGCTTGATCGACGCTATAGTAGGTGAGGTAAGTGGCAATGTGACGTGCATCCTGGCGTTGAATCAGGGCAACGGAATCGCCATTGGCCGTGTAATCGGTGCCGAGGAAGGTGTAGACGCCGCCGTCGGTCACAGTGAAGGGCCGGGAAGCCATCACCACTGAGCTGTATAGGCCGTCGCGCAGTTCAATGTTCTTGACGCCGGGGTCGATGAGCACGTAGTCCGACGCGGTTTTGTAGCCGACGTTATTGAAGATCGGTGCGCCGTCGGCAAACAGTGTCAGCCCGGCAGCGGCGCCGTTGAAGAAGCGGACCTTGGCCTTGCCCAACGTCGCTGGGGCGTCTTTGTTGTCCGTCACCGTCACAAAGTCGGCGGCGGGTCCGCCTACGCTGATCAGGCTGTAGTGGGTATTGCTGTTCACGTTGATCGTGGCACTACGCACCACATTGTTGGTGCCGTGTGTCACCAGTTCCACAGTGTGGCTACCGGGGGCCAGGGGGAAGGGCTTCAGCCAGCGGGTGGCGTCGAGGAAGTCCATATCGAAGTAGACGGTGACGCCGTCGATGCGCAGATCCACGTTGTTGAGCCACCCAGCCGACGCCAGTGGCGTGAAGAGCAACTGGGCCGACGTCTCGTCGGTTGGATCGGCGTCGATGTCCGCCGCCTGATCGTCAAGGCGTTGGTAGCTGACGCTTTGGGTGTACTCAATCGTGTAGTTCAGGGTCTGGCTATCGGCGAAGTTGGTCGGCGTCACTTCCTTCGCCTGCGGTGTGATCAAGGTGAACGTCAACGGCGCCGATGCCGTGAGGTTGAAGATCACATCGCCGTGGCGGATCAGATTGACCTGGGTGATGGCGTCGGCGGCCTGGATCTGAGCGGGATCCACGGCGGGTTTGTGCAGCGGCGAGCGGATGATCACACCGTCCTGGCCGCTGCCGTCTACGTTTTCTAGGAAGATGAACTCGTTGTTGGCGGCTGCATCCACGGTTTCGCCATTGGCGCGTGCCATTGCCCAGGCAGCGCGTGCCTCAGCCACCCTCGGCCCGGAGACCAGGTTGAAGCGGTTGACATTGCGGAAGGTCAGCCGTCCGCGATCATCTACGAAAAAGCCATGCGTGCCGAAGAAGAGCACGCGCACAGACCCTTTGAAGCCGAAACGTCCGTTGGTAAATTCGCCTACATCTGCGCCAAAGCTGGCCAACGGGCCGACGCTAAAGGGCGGGATTGCAGGTGAACAGATGCGGAAGATGAAGCGGGTACACTTGCTTTCGACAATCGACCCTTTCTTGATTTCGATAGCCAATCGACCGGAGCCGGTGAAGGTCGAACGTCCATTGCGGGTAAAGGCTGTGATCGAAACGCTGCCGTTATAGAAGAGCGCCTGGAAGCGTACACTGGTCCTAAAACTTCGTGTGGTGATGGCTGCGTTGGCCCTGGCGACGTCCACAGAAAGCACCGACAGTGCCACGCCCAAATCCAGTTCAAAGGGACGGGGTTGGAAGCCCATGCTGCCTTCCATCGCCACCACCGGCCCGATCACGGGCAGGCTCTTGCCCGCTTCGATGGATACCACGACGTCCACACGCTCGCGGCCGGGGATCAGCGTGATCTCCCCACGGATTCCGGTGAGGAAGAGACCGGTCGACCCAATCGGCAGCCCAGGGCTACAACTGGCGCCGGCGCGTACCTTGCTCAAGCGCAAGGCGTCAATATCTTCGGGGGCCATTACCACTGCCGGGGCGACGTTGTCGAGGAAGGGGCCTGCTATCTTCTCGAAATCGTCATCGCCGGTGTCGATCAACATCACCGTCTCGCGCTGGGCGTTGGCGAGAATGGTCACCCCGGCACGGATCGAACAGGTTTGTCCGCGTGAGCCGGGGCTCTTCTTCTTGCCGATGTTGGGGATCGCGATTTCCCCGTCGGCGGTGATCTCAAAGCCACCGCCGACTGGCACAAGTCTGCCGCTCAGGCTCATCTCGAAGCCGCTGCTGGTGGTGATGGTGGGCAGGTTGATGCGTCCTGAACCGAAGCGGACGCCGCCGCTGTCGATCAAGGTCGGCACCGAGAGCAGCGCCGACAGACCGCCAAATTCCCTGGGCATCTGCAAGAACGGACGGGTAATGTGCAGGTGGGCGCGCTCTCGGTTGTAGGCAATGACGACGTTACGAGCGAGCAGCGTCACCCCGGCCACATTGATGGTGAAATCGGGGATCGAACTGGTGCGAAATTGATTGCGAGAATTCACATCGCCGCGGAAGCTCAAATTGCTGACCGTGCTGCCGTTGCTGCGGATCGAGATGCGCCCGTTCACCGTGCAGCTATTGCTGGTTTTGTTGGTGATGGAGACGTTGCTGATGCTGATCAACACCTGCCTGCTGCCACTCAACCGATTGTTCAACAGCGTGATCGAGTCACCCGAACAGAAGGAGAGCGTATTGGGCGGCGGCGCATCGGGCGGCGAGGGCAGGTTATTGAGATTGACACGTAGGATCTGCTCAATACTTGCGCCCTGGTTATCGGTGCTGCTCACGCGGATGCTGTAGGTTGGTTTGTCCTCAAAATCGAGCAGGGTATCGGTCTTTAGCGTTGTGCCCTCAATGCGGAAAGAGTCGTTGTCGTCGCTGCCCGATCCTTCCACCAGGGCGTAGGTGTGGCTGTCACCTGTGTTGGGATCGTCTGAACTTAACGTACCCACGGTGGCGCCTGCGGCCTGATTCTCGTCGATGCGGCTGTTGCTCAGGCGGATAGCTGTGGGCGGATCATTGGCGTCCGTAACGGTGACAACAATGTCTTTGGCAAAGTCGACGCCGGCCCGATCCCGCACATTGACGCGAATGGTGAGGCTGGACTTTTCCTCGAAATCGACAGCCGCCGCCAGGAAGAGTTGTGCGCCGACAATTGCGAAGTATGCGTTGTCGTTGTCCTCGCCGGTGAGGCTGAAGACAAAGAAGTTTGGATTCTCGCCATCGGGATCAACCGCCGTCAAGTCGGCCACCAGCGCATCTACCGCCGTTGCCTCGCTGATGCTGGTCACACTCAAGAGGATGTTGGTGGGGGCATCGTTCACTGCTTCGATTTCGACGTCGACGGTGGTCTGGCGCGTGTTGCCCACATCGCCGTTGTGCGCACTGTAGAAAAAGGTGGCGACGCCGTGAAAATTCGGCGCGGGCGTGTAGACGATTTTGTTGTCCACGATCTGCGCCGTCCCCGAATCGGGCGCGCCCACCGCCACCAGGATCAGCCCACTGTTGTTCGGGTCTACATCGTTTTCGAGCACATCAATGGTGATGGGCGTGTCCTCCAGTGTGGTGGCGCTGTCGGGTGTTAACTGCGGCGGCGACTGCTGCACCGGCGCGTGGTCGATGACGGCATGGGCGGCGCCTACCGGCCACATCAGCGCGCACAGGCAGAGCAACAGCAGAGACCGGCGCCACAATCGGAGGACGCGAGGTTGAAGGTCGAGAGAGGTGTGTGCTTCCATTTGGGTAAAGAACCTTTTCGTTGAACGGTGAAGAGATGGATAACGACGCCAGGGAACGGCCTGATGATAGCAGGCAAGCGTAGCGATAACGTAGCGATGTTGAATCGTTACCTCTCTGTAACTGTACAGATCCTGTAGGGGTATGCGTGGGGTGGACGCCGCGTCCTCCCCACGCATACCCCTACGGCACTACCGCTGCACCGACGGCAGATAGAGCAACTGTTGCACCGTCATCGCAGTGGACGGTACGGTAACCGCCTCTTCGTTGGTGACAGCCACGTTGATCGGCGGCACGTTGACCGCTTCCTGCCCCGGCGGCAAGGAGACCGTGAGCACATACTGCCCAACGGGGACGTTGGTGAAGGTGTAGACGCCGTTGGCGTCGGTGACGACGCTGCGCACGAAGTCATCGGCGCTGCGCGTGGCGTCGTTGGCGGTGACCTCGGCGCCGGCAATGCTCGGCTCGCCTTCGTCTTGCACACGGTTGCCGTTGAGATCGTTGAAAAGTGATCCTGTCACCGTTGCGCCGCCGCCAGGATTGGTTGTGGGTGTTGGTGTTGGTGGCATGGGTGTGTTCGTTGGCACGGGCGTAGCGGTCGACGTTTCGGTCGGCGTCGGTGTAACCGTTGATGTGTGGGTCGGAACCGGCGTAACCGTCGGCGTTTGGGACGGCGTGGCTGTCGGCGTCGATGTCATGGTGGGCGTGGGTGTCGGCGTCGGCTGGTTCTCATAGCCGCCCAGGTCGATGGCCGCACCGACTACGCGCGGGTTGCCGTCCAGGTCGGTGGCGACGCTGTTGGCGCTGCTGTCCCCTGCGTTCAGCGCCGGGGAGTCGTTCCGTAGTCTCAGATTTCCCCCAAGGGTCGGTGCGTTGGCCGGATCATCGGGGAAGACAAAGCGTGGATTGTTTCCCGCCAGTGTGCCGTCCAGATTTCCCGTGCCGGACGGGTTCTGCCCTTGTACCAGGCTATGCTCAATCACTGGTTTACCAACGACCCCAGGTAGCGTCGTATGGAAGATGGAGGCGCCGGCAGTGCCCGTGCCGCTACTGTCCTGGTTGCCCCAGACGATAGTGTTGCGGATGATCGGTTCGCTGTGATCCGAGTTGTACATCCCGCCGCCAGACGTGCCTGCCCGGTTGCCCGTGATCGTCGCATTGATTAGGATTAAGTCGAAATTTATTGCTTGGTTGAACAGACCACCGCCGTTTCCACCTGCGACATTGCTGCTAAAGAGCACGTTGGTCAAACTGGGGCCTACGAGGTCGATGTACATGCCGCCGCCGTGTAGCGTGGCTTCATTTCCCAAGAAGCGAGCATTCGTTATGCTTGCCAGCGAGCTGAAACTGAACATGCCGCCGCCCAAATTCGCCTTGTTTCTCTGAAAGAGCACACTTTCCAGCGCAGGGATAGCAGCCAATGGGCTGTACACGCCGCCGCCATTCGTTCCGGCCACGTTGTCGCTGAAGAGGACGTTGGTCAATTTGGCTCGGTTCGCTCCATACATGCCGCCGCCGCTTTCAGTGGACTCATTTCCCCAGAACTGAACATCGGTCAAGCTGACGTCGCCCGATAGGCTAAACATGCCGCCGCCGTTCTTCGCCTTATTCACGACGAAGAACACATCCTGCAGGACTGGGGAGCTGGCCAGCGTATACATGCCGCCACCAGAACTTGTAGCGTGGTTGCCGGTGAAGGTGACATTCTCCAAACTGGGGTTACTTTTGCCCCCGTCAAGGCCCATTGCGAACATCCCACCGCCCTCATTGGCCCGGTTGCCGCTGAAGCGAACGTTGCGGATGACGGGGCTACACTCGCTGCCACTGCCGGAACCCTTGCAATGGAGGCCACCCCCGCCCATCTGTGGCCCCCCCTCTTCGCCCAGGGCCTGCCCCCCGGTGATGGTGAAGCCGTCAATCACCGTTGTCTGGGTGATGATCTGACCCAGGGTGCCGTCCAGGAAGAGAACGCTTCGTGTGTTCGCCCCTACGATGTCGGCTGCGTCGGTGACCACACCCCCTGTATTCACCGTGTCATCACCGCCCACGTCACCGCTGAGGATGGTGGGGTTGGCTGTCCAATCACGTTGCTCGCGCGCCGTCTCTGTCCCTGCGAAGCCGCCGTAGAGAGCCAGGCCGGGCGGGATGTTGAAGGTGTTATCCTGTTCCGTACCGGGAACGTACTTCGCCCCTTTCACCCAAATTTCGCGCAGATCCGGGCAGGCTCTGGCGTAGGCCAGCGCGATCTGTAAGCTGGTGAAGGCGTTAGCCCAGCTCGATCCGCTGCCGTCCCCGCCGGCATTAGGATCCACACGGCCTACGCTGGTCTGGGGGCAGGCGACGGCTTGATTCTCGTAGGCCCCCAGATCCACCAGTGGGGCGGAACCTGTGCCCTTGTCCGCCACCAAGGGGCTGTCTACCCGGCGGGGGGTGCCGTCCAGGTCTTTCTCCACAGGAACCGGTGCGTTGTCGCCGGCGTCAATGGCCGGTGAAAGGCCAAGCAGGCGCAGATTGCCCCCGGCCATGTTGACGAAGAGGGGATCCCCGGCGATATTGCCGCCAACGTCCGACACGGTGCCGGTGCCAAAGTTGACCACGCCGCTGCCATTCAAGCCTCCGTCTACCAGGCTGTGCGAGATTTCTAGATTGGATGCGCCTACGAGGGCAATCTGGGCCGCTTGACTGTTTGCCGTGTTTCCCCAGAGGATGGCATTGGTCAGGCGAGGCTTGCTGTCCACGCTGTAGATGCCGCCCCCGGTGTTGGCAACGTTGCCGCCAAAGGTGACGTTGATCAGAATGGGAATGCTGTTGCCGCCCGTGGCCCAGGTATAGAGTGCGCCGCCCCCGGCGTCCGCGGCGTTGCCCACGAAGGCCACATTGCTGAGGACCGGGCTACCGACGCCGCCATTCTGCCCGTCAACGAAGATGGCGCCGCCGTTGTTGGCGCGGTTGGCGCTAAAGAGGACGTTGCGGATGGTGGGGCTGCATTGGCTGCCGCTGCCGTTGCCGTCGCAGAAAAGCCCGCCGCCCACCGAACTGGGGTAGAAGACGCCCATCGCCTCCCCCGCGGTGACGATGAAGCCGTCTACCACGGTGCTTGGGCCGATGGGCAACCCGTTCGTCCCGTCCAAATAGAGGACGTGCCAGGCGTTGAAGCCGCGGATGTCCGCGCGGGATTCGGCGATGTTGTTGCCGTCGGTATTGATATCGTCGCCGCCCACATCGCCGCTGAGGACGGTGGGATTGGCCGCCCAATCACGCTGATCTCGGCTGGTTTCCGTCCCTGCGAAGCCGCCGTAGAGCGCCACGCCGGGGTTCAGCTTGAAGGTCTCTGTCACCGCCGCGCCGGGGACGTGTAAGCCTTCTTTCACCCAGATTTCCATGCCGCTGGTGGCTGTGTCCAGCGCGGTTTGCAGGGTGCAGGCGTTGGCCCAACTGTCGCACGAGCCGCTGCCCGTGGCGCTGGGCGCGGCGTAGACAGGTCCTAGCGCGTTGCCGGTGACCTGTTGGATCCAATCCCGGTAGGCGGAGACACGCATGTAAACGTCGGTCCCCGTGCCGCAACTACCCGTGCCATAGCTGACGATGCCGATCTGCCGCCAGGAACCGTCGCCGGCCTGGGCCATTAGGGGGCCGCCGCTGTCGCCGTTGCAGTTGCCGGTGCCGCTCACCGTGGCCATGCAGATCTTGTTGGCGTCGTTGCAATCGGGATGGGAGTTGGTGATGGTGTAGGTCAGCTTTTTCAGAATGTTGGAGCCGTCGCCACCATCCGATGTGAGTCCCCATCCGCTGACGGTGGCGTTCTGGCCCACAGTTTCCAATCCGCTGCCTGCCGGGGATTCGTTCAGGTGCATAATGTCGATGCGCGCGGTGAGGGTGACCGGCGTCTTTAGTTCGATGAGCGCCAGATCATGTGTCCAGTAGTTGGGCGCGGCAAAGCTGGGATGCAGGATCACCTGCTCGATGTCGCTGCGTGTGAGGAATTGCTCAGGACCTTCCACAGCGGCGGCGTTGTGTTCGCCCAGGCGCAGATCGATGAAACTGTCGCTGTAGACATCGTTGTCATCGTAGAAACAGTGGGCTGCGGTGAGCACCCACTTGGGGTGGATCAGCGTAGCGTCGCAATCGCTGCCCATGAAGAACGCACCCGAGAATTTCATAAAGGCGATCCCTGGGAACTCGCCTGCTGTGGCCTGCTCGCCGCCGATGACGCGGGGGGCGAGATCCGATTCTGCTGTCGGTGTGGGGGTAGGCCGCGGCTGTGCGCCGTCCTGTGCCGAGACGGGTTGGGCGATGGCAAGCGTCAGCCACAGGCCAAAGACAATCAGGATGGGCGCGAGAAAACGATGCTTCATGGTTGCTCCTCCAGGTGGAAATGGGTCGTGGTGCCGGGTTGGGTGATGCGGTTCAAAAAGAGGGTGAGTTCCTCGACGTTGGCGAAGAGAAGCGTCTGCTCGCCTTGCACGCACTGCACGCGGATACGCCAGGCGGCGGACTCGTCCTCTCGCCAGAGGCGCACAAGGAAGGCGTGGTAGTTGTCGGTCATTTCGTTTCTGTTTGGTGTGATCATGTGGATACTTTAGCCGCCGAACGTATCGAGATCGTATCGACAGGGGGGGGGAATAGAACGCGGATCGGGCGGATCAAGCGGATAAAACTACAAAGTGAATCCAGAAAGAACGATCCACGAAGGCACACGAAGATACACGAAGACAGAGAAAAGCAAGTAGACAAGGACACGGATTGCTCGGATTCTCAGGAGCCGCAGAGCAAGGCATCAGGTCTGTTCTGTCTTCCGTCCTGATAATCCTGAAATCCGTGTCCTATCTTCTTCGTGTTTTTTTTGTGTGCCTTTGTGGATCATCATTTCTCTGGATTTGCCTGAGACTCTGAAATCTCCTAAAAATTCGCCCAGATCCGCTCAATCCGCTCAATCCGCCCAATCCGCGTTCTATCACCGCGTTCTGTTATCCCAGATGACAATGACCCCGAACTGTGCCAAAATGGGCAGGCCTGACTTGTAGACCGCAATCCCCGGAGCACGGCATCGATGTCCAACTTCTATCTGACGCTTTTCGGTACATTTGATCTGAGTGTCGACGGGGAGCCGGCCTCCACCTTTCGCTCGGACAGGGCCAGGGCGCTGCTGGCTTTCCTCGCCGCCGAGCGTGGACAGGTCCACCGTCGCCAGGCTTTGGCCGATCTGTTCTGGCCTGATCTGCCTGAGTCGGCGGCGCGGGCCAACCTGCGCAACGTCCTCTCGAATTTGCGTACGATTTTCGACGCGGTGGACCCCCAACCGCTGGTGATCACGCGCCACGATGTCGCTTTTCACCCCGCGCCAGGACAGGTAGATCTGCTTGCTTTCGCCGAACTGCTTGCACAAAGCCAAAGCACCACCGTCTTCCAAATGGAAACAGTGGAAAAGGCCGTCGCCCTCTACGCCGGGGACTTTCTGGCCGGCTTCGTTGTGGACGGCGCGCCTGCCTTTCAGGAGTGGTGTGTGGTGCGCCAGGAACGCTGTCATCAGCAGGCGTTGACGGCGCTGCAACAGTTGGCCGCCCATTTTCAGGTCCACGGCAACCCGACGCAGGTGGCCGACGTGGCCCACCGCTTGCTCGTCCTCGAACCGTGGCACGAAGGTGCGCATCGGCTGCTCATGGCCTCCCTCGCCGCGCGAGGACAGCAGGCCGCAGCGCTGGCGCAGTACGAACGCTGCTGCGCCGTCCTTGCCGAGGAGTTGGGCGTCGAACCGGACGAAAGCACGCAAGCGCTGGCACGTCGCATTCGCGGCGAAGACAGTGTGACGTCCTCACCGCCGCGCACGAACTTGTCTGTGGTGAACACCTCCTTCGTCGGGCGCGAGGAACAGGTCAACGCGCTGGCGGCGCGCTGCGCACCCGGCGGCACTCGGCTGGTGACGCTGTTGGGGTTGGGGGGCGTGGGCAAATCTAGGTTGGCGCAGGCGGTGGGGCAGCGGCTGCTCGAACAGTACCGGGACGGCGTCTGGTGGGTGCCTCTGGAGGCGATCCACCCCGGCGACGATGTGGAGATCCGCCTGGCGGTGGCGGTGGCGGCGGCGTTGGGCATCCCCCTGCAAGGCAGCGGCAACCCACTGGAACACCTCTTTGGTCATCTGCGTCGGCGCCGACTCTTGCTCATCCACGATAATTTTGAACAGATCGCGGCATCCGCCGGCTTTCTCCACAGCCTGTTGACGGCCGCGCCGCACGTCTCAGTGCTGGTCACCTCGCGGGAACGGCTCAACCTGCCCGGCGAAGAGGTCCACCGGCTGGGTGGACTCGATCCGGCAGCGGCGGCGGCGCTCTTTGTCAGCCGCGCCGAAGCTGTGAACGTCCACTTTGCGCCCGATGACGCCGAACGTCAGGCCATCGCCAAGATCTGCGCCCGTGTGGAAGGGCTGCCGTTGGGGATCGAACTGGCGGCGGTGTGGACGGAACATTTCTCCTGCACAGAGATCGCCGATGCCATCGCCGACCGTGACGATCTCCTTGCTCGCCAGGGTGATCAACCTGTTGCTCGCCATGATAGCTTGCGTGTCGTCTTCGAGCATTCGTGGCGGCTTCTCTCCCACGCCGAACAGTGGACATTGGCGCAGCTTGCTGTCTTCGAGGGTGAGTTTGGCCGCACCGCATTTCTGACAATTGTCGACGCCGGGTTGAGTGAGCTTTCGGCCCTGTCGGCCAAGTCGTTGGTGCGGTTGGTGGGGGCAGGGCGATACACGCTGCACGCCGTGGTGCGTAGCTTCGCCGCCCAAAAGCTGGGACAAAGCGCAGCCGAGGCGCAGACTGATCTGCTGTGCCGCTACCGCACCTACTTTTTGCGGCTCCTGCATATGCACGACATGCCGCTACGGCAACAGGAACTGGCCAACATCCGCGCTGCCTGGGTTCACGCTGTCGACGTGCGCGACGACGCGCTGCTGGCCGAAGCCTGTGAGGAATTTGCTGAATTGCTGCGATCCTTGGGTCTAGTCGAAAGCGGCATGGCTCTGCTGCAAAGGGCACGAGCGGGGGCGGACGGTAACCTGGCGGCGGCACTGCTGCTCCAGATCGGCCGTATGGTGCGACAGATACAGGGCGCGCCGGCGGCGTTGGGCGTGCTGAAAGAGGGGTTGTCTTACGCCACAGACGATGTCTTGCGCTTCGATCTATCGCAGCGCACGGCGAATCTGCTGTTCGAGATAGGGAATTGGCGCGATGCTGCCGAGGTTCATGCGCAACTGGTTGCAGCAGCGCGCCGTGGCCATGATCCGCTGCTCCTGGCGCGGGCGCAGTACCACCAGGCCATCGATCATGTGCTGCACTTCGTGGGTGACTATGGCGAGGCGATCAAGCAGATGATCGACGCCCTGACCCTGCTGAACGACGATCCCAAGGCGATCAACCTGCGCTTCGAGATCCTGCATGGGCTGGTTACGGGCAACGTCCGCTACGGGAATTATGGGCAGGCGCTGGTCTATGCCCAAGAGGCCAAAATACTTGCCCAGACGCACAACCGGCGCTTCGAGCAGATTGACGCGGAAATCGACTTGGGGCTGGGCTACGGGTTCGCAGGGCTGTATGCTGAGGCGATTGCCCACGCCGAGACGGGGCTGGCGCTGGCTGAAGAGGACGGCGATCACGAAGCCAGGGGGCTCTTCTACGCGAACCTATGTCTCTTCCACCGCAACGCGGGCAACCTGGCGCAGTCGTTTTCGTGTGGGCAAAAGGGACTTGCGTTGTTGCAGGCGCTTGAGATCCGACGGCTGGAGGGGCTGTGTCGTACACGCCTGGGGCATTGCCTGCTGGCGCTAGGACGCCATCCCGAGGCCGTGGAGATGTACACTGCCGCCGTCGAGATCTGGCACTTGCTCGACAACCCCAATCGCTATGAAGCAAAGGCCGGGCTGGCGGTGGCGTTGACGGCGCTGGGCGAGACTCAGCAATCAGCGGTGTTGGCGGCTGAGGTGTTGTCTTTTGCGGCAATGGAGACGCTGCAACGCGTTGTGGAACCGGTGCAGATGCTGGTGCACACAGTGCACGTATTGCAGACCCTCGGCCATTCAGACGGCGTTGCCATCCTCACCACGTTGGCAAATACCTGGATCGAAACCATTGCCCTGCGCAATGAAGATCCAGCCATTCGGCACGCGTACCGCACCCAAATTCCTGCACATCAAGCGTTGCATCACGTGAAGGCATACAGAGATCCGTCTTTTCGCTCTTGACCCCTGTCAATCGTTTACCCCCCCTTAATCATTGGTTAACCTCTCCAATATACCCCGCTAACCTGCCGCCGCTACCGTATCCCTATCTTACCGTTTTCCGATAACCGTGAGCACTGCATGGTCGTGCGCGTTGAAATTCTGGCGCGTCCACTGTGCAAAGACGGCTGTGAATGGAGCGTGGGCGTGGCGGGACAACTTGCCTCTGGGCAATGGCTCAATCGTTTTCGGCGCAATGCACGGCGCACAAGTGGCTTTGCCGGTCTGCTTTATGTGTTGCCTGCGCTGATCATCCTCATTATCTTCGAGGTGTGGCCGATCTTCTTTAACCTGTGGATCAGTCTCTGGCGTTGGGACGTGGGGCCGATCCGCTTTGTGGGGCTGGAAAACTTCCGCCGCCTCTTTGTGGATGGCTTCATCACCCTCGACTACAACAACGAACTGGCCGCCGGTGAGGTGACACGCACACTGCTGGTGACCGTCTACTATGCCATTGGCCGGGTGCCGGTGACCATCTTCCTCGCCTTCATTCTGGCGTTCTTGCTCTTCATGTGGGTGCGCCGCGGCAGGACAGTGCTGCGCACGGCCTACTTTCTCCCTTACGTCACCAACAGTGCGGCGATTGCGCTCGTCTTCGGTTTTATGTTCGATGCCCGCATCGGCATCATCAACGCCCTGTTCGACCGCGTGGGGTTGACCACCTTCACCTGGCTCGAAGACCCACTGCCCTTTGCCAAACGGGTCCTCTTTGCCCTGGGCGTGGAGAATCTGGACTTCTGGCCCAACCTGGCGGCCGGCCCAAGCACCGCCATGATCGTCATCATCGTCTACAGTATCTGGACGTCGTTGGGCTACAACATTGTGATCTACCTGGCCGGGCTGACGAGCATCCCCAAAGAGGTGCTGGAAGCGGCCCAGATCGACGGCGCCGACACCGCTGCCATTGTGCGACGGATCATCTGGCCGCTGGTGGCCCCGGTGACCTTCTTCCTCTTGATCGCCAACACCATCGGCGCGTTTCAGGCGTTTGATCCCATCTACGTCCTCACGCGGCGGACAGGCATGGGGCGCGGCGAGGCGGGCGGTCCGCTTGATTCCACGCTGACGATCACCGTTTACATCTTTCGCAACATCTACGAGCGGGCCAACGCCGTGGGCTATGCCGCGGCGGTGGCCTTCTTGCTCTTCTTTATTGTGCTGGGGTTGACGATTGTGCAGTTCCGGCTGTTTAGCAATCGGGTTCACTATCAGTAGTTTCAATAGTTCACGATTCTCTGCGAAATTGTGGAGAGAGCATCCTCAGATGCGGCTTGTGCAGGTCTACCCGGCATCTGAGGATGCCTACTCCGCGTCATAATCGTAAATTACTGAGTTTCGGGATCAGTCGCGTTAGGAACAGAAAATTGGGTGGGGGATCGATGGCAACACAGGCGGACATTCAGGTAGTAACCCACAGCGAGACAATGGCGGCAAGGCGTGGCTTCTCACCGTGGACGGTTGTCACCTACGCGGTGATCATCCTTGGCGCGCTGCTGGTCACCTTCCCCTTTGTGTGGATGTTGCTCACCTCTTTCAAGAACATTCAAGAGAGCAACCTCTTCCCGCCCACGCTCTTCCCCGAGGTGTGGGTGCCGCAAAACTACGTCGAAGCGTGGACACGACCACCCGGCACACTTGGCCGCTACATCTTTAATTCCGTCTTCATGGCGACGGTGGGGACGGGCTTGCAGGTGCTGATCTGTGTGCTGGCGGCCTACGCCTTCTCTCGCCTCAAATTCTGGGGGCGCGACACCCTCTTCATCCTCGTGCTGGCCACCACCATGATCCCAGGGGAAATTAGCCTCATCCCCAATTTTGTCACCATACGCCGCTTTCCGCTGCTGGGGGGGAACGACCTTTTCGGCATGGGGGGCAGCGGCCTTTACGACACCTACTGGGCCATGATCCTGCCGGGATTGGTGGGCGCGTTCAATATCTTCCTTTTGCGCCAGGCGTTTTTGACCGTGCCCAACGATTACTGGGAATCAGCCCAAATCGACGGCGCGGGCAGCTTGACCTTCCTGTGGCGGATCATGATCCCGCTCACTTTGCCCACTATCTTCACCGTAGCGATCTTCGGCTTCATCGGGCGCTGGAACAGCCTGCTCTGGCCGCTGCTTGTCACCCGCACCGAGGCCATCCGTCCTGTGCAGATGGCTATGATCTACTACCAGGAAGAGTTCCTGACGGATCGAGGTGTGCTGATGGCGGCGTCGCTGATTGTGACTTTGCCCATCATCGTGATTTTCCTCTTGGTGCAAAAACAGTTCGTGGCAGGCATCGTCGGCACAGGAGTCAAGGGCTGACGTCGCCTCTCGAAATAGCGTTCTATCCTGAAGAGATTGTGCCGTAGTGTGTCCGCTGCGGGCTGCTGTGAAATTCAAGATAGAAAACCAATCTGTGCTTGTCTCATCTACCGCCACCACATTTACCGCCACCACATTTCTGTCGAATACCAATCACTGTCATACGCAAGGAGAACAATTCGATGGCTCAACTTTCGCGCCGCAAATTCTTGATCGGGGTCGGATCCACTGTCGGCATGGGGCTGCTGGCCGCTTGCGCCGTCCCGGTTGCCCCCACCAGCGCCCCAGCCGGGGAGAGCGCCGCCGCACCGGCCATGGACACCCTCGTCGAAATCGAATACTGGCACCGCATCGGCGGCGACTCCGCTCTGTTGCTCGAGACCTTCGCCGCTGAGTTCAGCGCCGAACACGCCGGGCAGATCACCGTCACCTCGATTGCCCAGGGCAGCATCCAGGATCTGAACCAGAAAGTACGCGCCGCCGCCGCCGGCGGCGGCTTGCCCGGCGCACTCATGGCCGACGACTACGATGTGACTCAGTACACCTTGAGCAATGTGCTTGCCCCGCTGGACGAGTACATCGCCCTCCCCGGCGACGGTTTCACCCAGGAGGAGATCGACGACATCCTGCCCAATCAGTTCAACCGCCACAAGCTCGACATCTACGGCGGCAACACCATGGCGTTGACCCAGGGCTTTAGCTGCTTCGCCACCTTCTACAACGCCGACATGTTGACGGCGGCAGGCATCGACGGCCGCCCCGCCAGTTGGGACGAATTCCCCGATCATGTGCGCGCTGTCTCCGCCGCCAATGACGGCGTGGCCGGCTGGCTCATCGGCGGCGCCGGTGACCGCTTCATCAGCTCGCTGCTCACCTACGGCGTCTCCTGGCTGAAGGACGGCGGTGAAGAATCGAACTTCGACGCCCCTGAAGCGCTGGAAATCATGACCTGGTGGCGTGCCCTCTCCGACGAAGGTCTGCTGGCGGTGCCGGCGGAAAGCGCCCGCGACGCCTTCCAGGCGTTGCAGAGCGTCTACTACATGGACAGCTCGGCCAACTCGGTGCGCTTCCAGACCACCGTGGAAAACTTCGCCTGGGCCGCCGACACACCGCCGCAGCGCCACGACGGCGAAATCGTCACCGAAACCTACGGGCCGGTGAACACCGTCCCCCGCACCTCCGAGGCCGAGCAGTTGGCCGGCTGGAAGTTCATCAAGTATCTGCTCAACCCCGAGATCCATGCCCGCTGGGTGCAGCAGACCAGCTACTTCCCCAGCACCCAATCCGCTGCGCAGACGGAAGCGCTGCAAACCTTCTACGCGACGAATCCTGTGGCCAACCAACTGCGCCAGGAACTGTCGGGCTTCGCCCAGATCCTGGCCCCCAGCCCGGCCCTGCCCGAAGTGCGCGGTATCATCACCGCCAACGTGGTCAACGAAGTGCTGCTCCAGCAGCTTTCGCCCGAAGACGGTGTGCGCAAGCTCAAGGCCGAAGCCGACCGCGCCATCCGCTCCGCCACGCTGTAGCATCTTGGTGGATTCCTAGAGGTTGAGGTTGGACGAAGGCGTGTGAAGAAGAGAGGGACACGGATTTCAGGATTGCACGGACGGCAAAGAGAACCGATCCTCTGTTGGGATCTGACAATCCTGTATTCCGTACAATCCGTGTCCCTCTCTCTCTTCTTTACTCTGCCTTCGTGCATCTTCGTGTGGCTTCGTGGATCACTATCTTTGCCGACACTGACAGCTTAGTCGTTAACCATGCTGATAAAAAGGAGACAAGTATGCCTGGGGTCCATGTCCAAGGCTTGTGTCGTCGCTTCCGTGTTTGGTCTTTTGTGTTCACGCTGCTTGCTGTGATGTTGGTCTTTACCGCTTGTGCCGCCCCCGTACCGGCGGCAATGCCCGCCGATTCCGGCGCGGTGGTCTCAACTGAAGATGCCGCCACGGCTACGGGAGATGTTCCCCGCGAGCGCACTCTCATCATCGCCTACGAAGGCGGCCCGGTGGCTGCTCCGGATCTGGCCAACCCGTACATTTCGGGCAACCGCATCAACCAGGGCTATCATCAGGCGTCGATTGAATCGCTCTTTTACCTCAACTATGAAACGGGCGAGATGGTCCCCTGGCAGGCTGAAAGCTACACATTCAACGACGACTTCACCGAAGTCACGGTGACGCTGCGCGAGGGCGTCACCTGGAGTGACGGCATGCCCTTCACCGCCGAAGACGTTGTCTTCACAGTGAACATGCTCCAGGAACACCCCATCCTCAACTACGGCACAGACATGCAGCAGTGGGTGGAAAGCGTTGAGGCCGTAGACGAGCGCACCGTGCGCTTCACGCTGACGACATCGTACCCGCGCTTCTTGGTCGACTTCTTCGCTGTGCGCATCTGGGGTATGGTGCGCATCGTGCCTGCCCACATCTGGGCCGACCAGGATCCGGAGACCTTCCGCAACTACGATCCGGCGCAGGGTTGGCCGGTGTGGACGGGTCCTTACCAGGTGGTGAAGGTGAGCGAGAATGAATTCGTCTATGATCGACGTGGAGATTGGTGGGGCGCGGAGACAGGCTTCCACGCGCTGCCTGCGCCGGAACGGCTGATCTTCGTCGAGCAAGGACCATCTGAGCGGGGTGCGGCGCAGTTGGAAGCTAATGACATCGACGCCCACACCCGTATGCCGTTGGGCCTTTTCGAGACGATCCAATCGCGTAACCCCAACATCATCGGCTGGTTCGCCGAACGCCCCTACGGCTGGATCGATCCTTGCCCGCGCACCTTCTTCCTGAACACGCAAAAAGCCCCGTGGGACGACGCCGATATGCGCTGGGCGCTGTCACATGCGCTCAATCGGCAGGCCGTGGGTGAAGCAGAGTTGGGTGGTCCTGGCGCGATTCCTGCTGCCTACACCTTCCCCGATTACCCGCCGTTGCGCGCCTTGATGGATGAACACGCCGACCTGTGGGATCAGTATCCCGTCACCGAGTTCAACCCCGACAAGTCGATTGAGATCTTCGAGAGCAAGGGCTATGTGCGCGGCAACGACGGCATCTTCACCAAAGACGGCGAACGCTTGCAGATCACGCTGCTCCTCAGCTCCGACTGGCCGCCCGGCTCACAGATTGCACCGTTGATGGTGGGCTTCTGGCAGGCCGTGGGCATTGACGCCACAGCCAACTTCCTCAGCGGCTCGCAGTTGAACGACATGCGCAACATGGGCGACTTCGACGTGCTGATTGTGTCTCCTTGCTACAGCATCGTCGATCCCTTCAACGAAGTGGACGCCTTCCACGGTCGCCATGTGGTGCCCCTGGGCGAACGTGCTTCGATGAACTTCGGTCGCTGGTCGAGCCCTGAATTCGATGCCATTGTCGATGAAATGGCTACCCTCCCCGCAGGCGATCCGGCGTTAAGCAGTCTCTGGCGCGAGGCGATGGAGATCTGGCTACCCGAATTGCCCGTGCTGCCCATGTACCAGCAGGTGCGCATTGTGCCGCTCAACACCACCTACTGGACGAACTGGCCCACGGCTGAGAACAACTACATCCACCCGCCGACCTGGTGGGCGTCCACGTTGCAGATGATTATGAACGTGCAGCCGGCGCAGTAACGTGATTCGTGATTCGTGATTCGTGATTCGTGATTCGTGATTCGTGGGTTGAGTCTCTTGCACCTTCTCTTGAATGTAGTCTGGTTGAGAAAAGTACGTAGTGTGGAAACCGACTACGCACTATCTCGACAACACAAGAGTCCAATACACAAGAATCCTTCTCAACCCACGAATCACGCAACACGAATCACGAATCACGCATCACGCATCACGCAACACGAATCACGCCCAAACTCTCCCAGAGGCACATCGCATGACCCGACGTTATCTGCGTAATCGTGCTTTGAATCTGCTACTCGTCATCTGGTTGGCGGCGACGGTCAACTTTATCACGCCGCGGCTGGCGCCCGGTGACCCAATCAGCGGCATCCTGGATCGACTGGAATCGCAGGGGCAGGTTATCGCCAACAGTGCGGAGATGATCGAGCGCTACCGCGAGCGCTTCGGGCTGGACGACAGCCTCTTCGTCCAATACCTGCGCTACCTGCGCAGCGTTGTCACCTTTGATCTGGGTTATTCGCTCACCTACTTCCCTGCTTCCGTCGGTGAGATCATTGGGCGGGCGCTGCCGTGGACGTTGGGGCTGCTGATCACATCCACCCTGATTGCGTTTGTGTGTGCAATTGTGTTGGGTGCGCTCTTTGCCTGGCGTGGCACCCCGCGCATGTTGAAATTGGTCACCTGGTTGCTGGTGGGCATCAGCGCCGTGCCCTACTACTTGTTGGCAATTATGTTGCTCTTTTTCTTTGCCTTTACCCTGGGCTGGTTCCCAACCGGCGGCACCACCCGCATCGGCAACTTGATGACGGGCCTTTCGTGGTCGTGGCTGGTGGACACCATCTACTACTCCACCTTGCCGGCGTTGTCTATCATTTTGGCTTCGGTGGGGGGGACGGCGCTGAGTATGCGCGGCATGATGGTCACCGTCCTCGGCGAAGATTATCTCTTCCTGGCCGAAGCCAAAGGGCTGCCCGAGCGGCTGATCTTCTTTCGCTACGCCGTGCGCAACGCCATTCTGCCTGAGATCACCGGGCTGGCGATTTCGTTGGGCAACGTGGTCTCCGGCGCGATTTTGGTGGAAGTGCTCTTCAGCTACCCGGGTATGGGCTACATCCTCGTCGACGCCATCCGCGGCGCGGACTACACCCTGGTGCAGGGGATCACCTTTATCCTCGTCCTCTCTGTGGCTGTGGCCGTCTTTGTGATCGACCTGATCAACCCGCGTCTCGATCCACGCATTCTGCATGGGAATCGGTGATGACGGGAGACTGGGGACGGGGGCTAGGTGTACTGACAAGCGAGGTTGGAGAGCCCCAAACGTAGGGGCGCTGCTTGCTGCGCCGACAGGGTTCAGCAAGCAGAACCCGTACCATTCCTGTCTAACCTGACTTGTCAGTACAATTAGGGATTGGGGAGAACGATACCCCCCGCCCCTCTCCCATAACGTCGCCAAAATTGTCGTGATGATAAAAACGATAGGACAGCCCTTGTTTCGCCTCTATCCACCCTCGATGGGGGAGGGAAGCCAGATCGTCGATAAGATTCCGGCTCCCCTCTCCCATCTGGCTGCTCAGACGGCGAAACTGCCAACACAAAGGCACGTGTCAGTCGGCAATTCGGTCTCTACCTTATGGGAGAGGGGCGGGGGGTGAGGGCCTTCTCCCTGCCATCCTAAACTCAACAACCTTGCCTTTTTCGCAATCCGCAATCCGCAATTCGCTCTCTACATTCTGCCAAGGAATCCCAATGACTCTGCTACGCGATTGGAAATTCACCCTGGGTGCGGCCATCGTTTTAGGATTGCTGCTCTTCAGCCTGCTTGGGCGTCCTTTTGTGGACCCGGCGTCGATCCGCGTGGGGGCGAACACTTTCAATCTGCCTCCTTCGGCGGCGTTCTGGCTGGGTACAGACAATGTCGGACGCGATATCTTCGGGCTGATGGTGCATGGCATCCCGCCGACGTTGCTGGTGGGGGTGATTGCCGGTGGGTTGAGCACGATTGTGGGCACCTCGTTGGGCGTGACGGCAGGCTACTTCGGCGGGCGCGCCGACGCCATCATTCGTAGCGCCGCCGATGTGGCGTTGACCGTGCCCACGCTGGCAATTTTGATCACCATCGCCGCCTACCTGCGCAGCGTCACCATCCCCATGACAGCCGTGATCGTTGCCGTCCTGGCCTGGGCCGGGCCGACGCGGACCATCCGCGCGCAGACGTTGAGCATGCGCGAGCGCCAGTTCATCCCCCTCTCCAAAATGTCGGCGGCCAACGATTTTGAGGTGATCTTCATCGAAATCCTGCCCAACCTGCTGCCCTACATCGCCGCCGGCTTCGTGGGCGCGCTCTCGGGCGGCATCCTGGCTTCGGTGGGCATCCAACTCCTGGGGCTGGGGCCGCTGCTTATCCCCAACCTGGGCATGATCCTCCAATTTGCCATGAATTCCGGCGCCATCTACCAGGGCATGTGGTGGTGGTGGGGTCCGCCTGCATTGACGCTGATCCTGCTCTTTGTGGGCCTCTTTTTGATCAGCATGGCGTTTGACCAGTTTGCGAACCCGCGATTGAAGATGACAAGGTGAGAGCACCCATGACAAACCCACCATCCCCAAACACCCCGCCCGTCCTCCGTGTCGAGGATCTGGTGATCCACTACGAAACCGCACGTGGACCCGTGCAGGCGGTCAACGGTGTCTCGTTTCAGATTGAGGCCGGTCAGCGCTTTGGGCTGGTGGGCGAATCGGGCTGCGGCAAGTCTACGCTGGTGACGGCCTTCCTGCGCATGACCAAGCCGCCCGGCGTGATCAAGGCCGGCGCCGTCTACCTGGGCGATGTGGAATTGATGTCGCTGCGCAAAGACGAAATGCGCCGCATGCGCTGGAACGAGATCGCCTTGATCCCACAGGGAGCCATGAACTCGCTGAATCCAGTGGTCCGCGTCAAGGATCAACTGCGCGATGTCATCGAAGTGCACCGCCCGCGTCACTGGGCTCGCCGCGAAATGGACGAATTCATCGTCGGCCTGCTGGATCGGGTGGAATTGCAGCCACATGTGGCCGATCTCTACCCCCATCAACTGAGTGGCGGCATGAAGCAGCGTGTCTGCATCGCCATGGCCACGGCGCTCAACCCACGCCTGATCATCGCCGACGAACCCACCAGCGCCCTGGATGTGGTGACCCAGCGTGCTGTGATGCAGATGCTCACCGCCGTGCAAGACGAAGTGGGCGCGTCGCTCATCCTCATCGGCCACGACATGGGGCTGGTGGCGCAGGTGGTGGACCGGCTGGCGGTGATGTATGCGGGCAAAGTCGCCGAATTGGGCAC
Organism: bacterium; assembly: GCA_016124945.1. Lineage (GTDB taxonomy): Bacteria > Chloroflexota > Anaerolineae > Caldilineales > Caldilineaceae > RI-153. Next base: position 35,889 of record WGMT01000033.1, read on the forward strand.
GGTACATCAGATCTACAAAGAGCCGTTGCACCCGTACACCCAACTGCTGCTTTCGTCGCTGCCCTCACCCCGTGAACGGCGACCCCGGCGATCCATCACCGGCCTGCCGCCGGCGTTGATCAACCCGCCGCAGGGCTGTCTCTTTCACCCGCGCTGTCCCCAAGCGATGGACATTTGTAAGCACACGGCGCCCACCTACCGTGAAGTAGACGGTGGTCACTTTGTGGCCTGTCATCTCTACGATGAGTCTATGACTCAGATCGTGTTACAGCAAGGCGCGTTCAAACCAGGCACGTTCAAAAAGGAGGCGCGATGAGCGCTCCACTGTTGCAGGTTGAGAATGTCACCAAGGTTTACGGCGGCGACGGCAGTCAGGCGAAGGCAAACGTGGCGCTCGACGGCTTCTCGTTGACCATCGACGGCGAAACGCCGCGCATCACCACAATCGCCGGTGAAAGCGGCAGCGGCAAAACGACGTTGGCCAACCTGGTGTTGGGCTTTCTCACACCGACAACAGGGCAGGTGCGTTATCGTGGAGAGTCGATCCATGCGCTCTCAAAGCAGGCTTGGTTTGCCTACCGTCAGGAGATCCAGGCGATCTTTCAAAATCCGTTCGAGGTCTACAACCCATTTTACAAAGTGGATCACGTCTTCAACTTTGCCATGCGCAAATTCAAACTGGCGAGAAGTCCAGGCAGAGAAAAGGCCATGATCGAAGAGGCGCTGGAGGTGGTCGGCCTGCGTCCTGCCGAGATCCTGGGGCGCTATCCCCATGAACTGAGTGGTGGACAGCGCCAGCGTCTGATGATTGCACGCGCCTTCCTGCTCAAACCACGGCTGATTGTGGCCGATGAGCCTGTCTCAATGATCGATGCCTCGCTGCAGGCGCGCATTCTGGACATTTTCGAGCTGCTCAAAAACGAGTACGGCATCTCTTTCCTCTACATCACCCACGATCTGTCGACAGCCTACCAGATCAGCGACGACATTTACGTCCTCTACCTGGGTTCGGTGATGGAGCATGGCAATATCGACTCGGTGATGCAACGCCCTGAGCATCCTTACACCCAACTTCTGCTCAGTTCAATTCCTGTCCCCGATCCCGATGTGCGCTGGGAAGGGGCTGTGAAGTCACCTGTCGAAGAACGCAGCCTGCGGTCTGTCGCGTCCACACAGCGTTGCAAATACTTTCCACATTGCATCAACGGCAACGGCGATTGTCACCGGCGGCCCACTACGTTGGAGATCCGCCCCGATCACTGGGTGGCCTGTCATACACCCGAAAGCGTTGCCGATACCCTTTTTACCCTCAAGGAGCCACGATGAACGCATTTTCGCTTGGCGTTAACATCCTCTCGAAGGATCTGAGCAGCTACCTGCTCCGTCTTCGCGAGATCGGATTTGAGCATCTTTACTACAACGGCGGCCTCTTTGCCCGCCCCGAAAGTGAGCTGCAAGAGGCCGTCGATCTGTGTGACCAACACGGGATCACGCCCTTCGCCGCCCATGCCGCAGGACAGTTCCTGCCTGATCATCCCGACAAGTTGGCAGACAAGATCGCCCAGCACAAAGCCATGCTCGACAAGGCACACCTGTTGCGCTGTCAATCTGTCACCTTTCACGTGGGGTCGGTGGACAACGTGCGCAACGAGGAATCGGCGGCCTTCATTGCCGCCATCGGCGCCGACCGCTTTGACGAGATGAACTTCCGCACCGTGCGCGAACTGGCCGACTATGCCGCCCGTCGCAACATGAAGATCGCCATCGAAAATCTGTCGCGCGACATTGTCAACAACTACGTGCGCGATATTGTGGACATTGAACGTGTTATCGCCGGGGCCGACGTCAACGTGGGCGTGGGCATCTGCGTCGACGCTGGACACGCCCACATTTCTGGCCTGCGCGCCGGTGACATGATCCGCCGCGCCGGTGCCTGCCTCATCGAAACCCATTTCAACGACAACTTCGGCTGGCTCTCCCCCATCAACGCCATCAACGACATTCACCGTCCGCCGGGCGTAGGCACCGTCGATTGGGTGGACGTCGTCGCCGCCCTGCACGAGATCCACTACGCCGGGCCTGTCATCTTTGAACTGGGGCCCAAGTTCGACACCGACGACGTCGACACCTTCCTGCGCCTGGCCTACGACAACTGGCGGCAGTTTGAATCGGTCTATCGTTTTCATCAGGAGTCGGGAGTGTAGGGGATTGGTGATTAGTGATTGGTGATTGGTCTTGAAATAGCGTCTGGATGTACGTATGCGTGTGGTCGTTAAGACTGTTATACTTCCATTCACACGCGCATTGCCAAGCCTAATCACCAATCACTAATCACCACACTCGAAAGGATCAACATGGAAGCTTGGAATCAGGCGTGGGCAACAGAGGACGGACGTGAGGCGTGGCTGAAGCCGGAACCGTTCGTGGCGGATGCAGTCAAGCGGCTTCATCGGGGACAGGTGCGGCGGGTGCTTGATCTAGGCTTTGGGGTGGGGCGACACGCCATCCTGCTGGCGCAGGCGGGCTTTGAGGTGCATGGCATCGACGCCGCCGCCAACGGACGCGACTACGCCGAACAGTGGGCCGAGCAGGAAGGGCTGTCTTTAACTCTCTCGGTGGGCGACATGACCACGATCCCCTACCCCGACGGCTATTTTGACGCTGTGTTGACCTGGAACGTCATCTACCACGGGCTGGCGGCGACGATCCGGCAGACGATTGGCGAGATCGAGCGTGTCCTACAGCCAGGGGGATGGCTGATCTGTTCGCTGATCTCGACACAGAATCCCAAATACGGCATTGGCAACGAAGTGGAGTACCACACCTATGTCATCCCCGGCGGCGGCGAAAAGGAACATCCCCATCGCTACTTCGACGCCGTGGATGTGACGACCTATCTGCACAATTTCGAGATCCTGCGCCAGGAAGACAGCCCCCAACAGCGCGTCGACGACTATCACTGGCACATCCTGGCGCGGCTGCGTAGCGGATCACGCTGAGGTAGTGGGAACATGCAGGCGAAACGTGCTGCCGACGCCTGGCTCGCTCTCGAAAGAGACGAAGCCGTTGTGCCGTTCGAGCACCTTCTGAGCAACGGGCAACCCCAACCCAAATCCTCGTTCCGAACGGGCGTCATCTTCGCGGAAGAATCGCTCGAAGATGCGTGCCTGTGTCTCTGGCGACATGCCTATGCCGGTGTCTGCCACTTCTATGACAATGTGCCCGTCTTCTAGAAAAAGCCTGAGGGTCACTCGCCCGTGATTCGTATAGCGAATGGCGTTGTCGACGATGTTGCGCACTGCCAGATTTAAGTGGAAGCCGTCTCCATAGATGAGGGGCAGATCGTCGGGCATCTCCAGTTCAAACGCCAGCCCCTTTTCGTCGACCGTTACCCGCTTAGACTCAAATTCGCTCAACACGATGTGACGAAGATTCAGTGGTTTTGAATCGAGTGCGCTTTTGTTGTCAAGGCGAGCGATTGTAAGCAGATCACTCACCAGGTCATTCATGGAGTCGACCTGCTTCTCGATGGTCGTCAGCCTGTCGAGTAGCTTCTCTTCGTGCGAAAGACGCTTCAGCGCATAGGCCGACAACCCGATGATGGAAAGGGGTGTCCGAAACTCGTGTGAAGCGTCTCGAATGAATTTGCTGAGAATCTGTGCCCGTTGGCTTTCCAACTCCAGTGCCGTTATCTGGTTTTGGATTTCTTTTTGCTCGGTAATGTCGGTGATGGTTTCGTAGAGGTGACCGACGATGGCCGGCTCCGATGAATTGTCGACTTGGGTGATGCGGCGCAACCAGCGTGTCTGCCCGTCTTTGTGGCGGATGCGAAACTCGGTTTCTGTCGGCTGCGCGTAGCGAGACCAGGTCAGCGCCGCCTTTTCACGATCTTGAGAGACCACAATCGACATCGGCCCACCCATCGCTGTGATTTCATCCAGTGTATGGCCACTGATCTCTACCAAAGACTTGCCACGTTCCCATTCAAGTGTCATCTGCCCATCGACATGCATTTGGTAAACACATGCATAGTCCGCCATCATTTCAGACAAGACCTGATAGCGTTTCTGGCTGGCTTTCAGATCTTCGATGAGCTGTAGGCGTTCTACAGCCGCGCCGATCTGTTGGCAGATTGTGTCAGCCAGCCTGATCTCCTGTCGTTTCCAGGAGCGGGGTGATGTTGAATAAAGCACCATTGTGCCGATGTTCACATTGTGAGACTTTAACGACGTAAGCAGTACGGCGCGTCCACCGAACTGGCTTATGTGTTTGGCTGCTTCGTCCAGTTCGGCATTGCCTGTCTGCACGCCCAGCACATCAGAAACGATGAATCGTTCACGTTGCGGAAACGTCTCGTTTGTCATGCGCGCATAGATTAACTCGGTACCGGGTGGCACATTTCGCATGATCTGAATTGATGGCGTCCAAATGATGCCACCGTCCACCTGCAAGAGAGCACTGAGTTTGTCAAGAACCATCTCAAAAAGGGGTGTCAACTCCGTAACATTGATTGAGGCGGTGATGATGTCGTTCAATACCTCAGCGTGCGCCGTGCGTTGGGCCAGTTCAACATTCAGCGCTTCTCGTTCCGTCACATCGCGGACGATACTCTGAATGTAGAGCGGACGGTCTTCGCCGTCGCGTACAAGTTCCACGTTTACCTCGGTGGGGAAACGCTCGCCGCTCTTTTTGTAGAACCAGCGGTGGTACAGGGGAATCTTTTCGCCGTCGAGCAGGCGTTGCAGCATCCGCTTGCTGGCAGCCTGTTCCGCCGACGTCTGTACGTAGGACATTGTCCGCAACTCTTGCATAGAATAGCCGAGCATGTCGGCGGCCCGCTGATTGGCGTTGATGTGGCGGCCTTCTAAATCCAGCAGATAGACGGCATCGTTGCTCTGATTGAAGAGCGCTTCATAGCGGGCCTTCGTTGTGCGCAGTGCTTGTTCCGTTTCGATGCGTTCGGTGATATCGCGCTGAATACCGAAGTGACCAATGTATGCGCCGTCGTCATTTTTGATCCAGAGGTAATCCCCTTCCACCCACATCAGGCTGCCGTCAAGCCGTCTTTCCTCTGTTTGTACATGCAATCCTCCGGCATTCAGGAAATCTCGCCATACGTTACGGCACTGCTCTACGTCGTGGGCAAAAAAATCTAGCGGGGTTCGTCCCAGAAGCTCGTTCGCTTTCGCTCCATATTGGGCATCGAAAGCTGGGTTGGTTGCAGTGATGCGTTGATGAGAGATGACATAATCGAGCACTTCGTCTTGGGGATTGTCCTTGTCCCAATGGACGGGCGTATCGAGCATCATAAAAAAGATGCCGTCGAGTGACTGGGCAAACATGGCTTCCAAAAGCGAGTACTGGTTAATGCCGTTCACAGAAGTGTCTTCCCACGCTAGTAAGGTTATGGCTGCATAAGCTATATCTTACTTCTGTTATTGCCAAAGATCATGTGTGAAATCTCTCATACGCCATTTCTTGTATAGCTATGGCTGTGCAAAACTTGTCCTTGCCACACAAAATTGGCCTATTCGCTTGAGGATGAGCCAAAGCGCACGAAACGACAGGACATTTGTCCTGTGACAACGGCGCGCACTTGATCCAACCTAAGGATAGCCCATTCAAGCGAATGTGTTTGAGAGGAGGTTCTTATGCCGTTACGACGTTCTGCAACCGTCGTCGTGCTGTTGATCTGTCTACTCCTTTTGAGCCTGCAACCCCCGTCCGGCGTGCACAGCGCCGGCAACTTAAGCGCGTGCGCCGAGTTCGCCTTTTCCACGGAAGAAGAGTTTGTCACCCAGGGGCCTGTGCCTGCCGACGGCAACCCGGTTATCTCTGACGGCGATCTGCTGGGGCCTAATCACACGATCTGCGCCCGCAATCAGGAATTGCTGGCGAAGTGGCAGATCGCGCCTGATCTCGGCCTCGACGCCGTGGACGTGCTTGATGTTGAGCGCAACCTCGTCGCCTTCTCCACCGAGTTAGACGATCCACAGGGCCGCTTCGGGGCAGGTGACCTGCTTGCCACCAATGGCGCGGTCATCCCCAACGCTGCGTTGTTGACGCTCTTTCAGGTAGGCCGTGATCTGGGCCTAGACGCCGTCCACTTCGTCGGCGCGCCGGCGCAGATCGTCGCCTTTTTGGAAGAAGGCGCGGACAAAGCGCCGGATGACTGGCTCGGCGGCGCTCTCATCGAATCGCTCAACCGCTACGATGTGGACCTCTGGTTTTCCACCGAAGGGACGGAGTTGAGCGCCTCGACAGCGCCTATCCTCGACGGAACGTTGCTCTCGGCGCGCACAGGGGCGGTTGTCCTCGATCAGCCGGTGCTTTTTATGGCTTCGGTGCCCGCCGGTATCCCAGAACGTGGCGTTGACTTTGGGCTGGACGCCGTTACCGCGCCGCGGGTAGGTGACGCCACTGCAGTGCGTTTTTCCACCGAGATTCTCTACCGGGGCGAGCCGCCGTTCACCGATGGCGACGTCTTACGTGTGGGCAGCGGTGTGGAGATCCCCCACGCCGACCTGATCACGTCCTTCGAGCCGCTCGCCCGCTTCTTGGGCGTCGACGCGCTCTTCATGCGCTTCGAGAAGGTGGGCGATCTCTACCTGCCTATCATCCTGCTACAAAGTCAGGAGTGAGGAGGACCCAATGCAACGGAAGCTCTTTTCTCTCGTGCTTACTGCGTTGATGGTGATGCTGTCGCTTGTCCCCGCGCAGAGTGTGGCACAACAATCACCTCAGAACTGGGATGCCTGCCGTCTGGGCGCCTTCTCCACCGAAGAAGACTTCCAAATGCAAGACAGCGAACCCTACGACGGCAACCCCTACATCTCCGACGGTGACGTGCTCAGCCTCGACGGCGAGGTCTGCGCCCGCAACCGTGATCTGCTGTCCCCCTTCTTCGCCGCGGCCGCGCCGCCCGATCTTGGGCTGGACGCACTGGATATCCTCAACGTCACCGACCGCATCGTGGCGTTTTCCACCGAATTGGATGATCCCGGTAAGCGCTTCACCGCCGGGGATCTGCTCTTCACAAACGGCGGCGACATCCCCAACGTGGCGCTCGTGGCCGCCTTCAAAATCAACTACGACATCGGGCTGGACGCCGTCCAGTTCATGGGGCCGGGGGACAAGATCCTCGCCTTCGTCGCCTCGCTGCCCAATCTGCCGCGTGATCGCTTCCTGGAAAACCCGGATCTGTTGCGCAACCTGTTGCTTGAGCACGGCATCGATCTCTGGTTCTCCATCGAAGGCACCCACCGCAACCCTGATCAGTTGACGATCCTCGACGGCGACCTGCTCTCCGCTGCCTTCGGCACCATCGTGGCCGCCAACTCGGCGTTACTGCCCGGGAATGTCCCCGCCGGGATCCCGACGCGTGGCGTGGACTTCGGCCTCGACGCCGTCGTCGTCTCGGATCGCACGCTGAATCGAGAGTCCGCGCTCAAGGAAACAGCCTTCTCCACCGAGATCCTCTTCGAGTCGGACAAGGCGTCCTTTACCGACGGCGACATCCTACGCTTTCAAGACGGTGTGCTCACGCCCAACGAACTGCTGATCGCCAAATTCCACGCCGCCGCCGACTTCCTGGGCCTCGACGCGCTCTCCGGCGCACAGCCGCAGACAGAGCCAGAGCCGATGATCACCCTCATCGGCAACCGCTCGGTGTGGGACATCGACGGCGGCTTCGTCACCATCGGCGGCGGCGGCACCGGCCTCTACTGGGACGGCCTCTCGACCACCGGACCGACGCCCCCGCGACGTCCTTTCGGCTGGTACATCCCTATCGACGGCTATCTGACCGACGACATCGTTGAGTTCCGCGTCGCCTTCCGTGAGACGAGCGCCGCACCACCCACGCCGGGGACATCCTCCGCGATTCAGACTTCGTGGCGTATCCGCGAGTGGTACGGCACGCCGCCTTTCTGCCGGCCCACGGGCACCTTCGCACCGGACGGCGACGGCTGGTTCAACGCCGCCGATTATCGCTTCTACCAATCCGGTAGCGGTGGCTGCCCCAACGGTGGTCTGGTCCTCGCTGTGTGGGATACGCTCAACGATCCCAACGTCCTCGATAAGGACGGTCACTACGTCCTCTGGCTGGAATGGCGCACCACGCTGGGTGGCACAGTCTTCCGTGAACCGGTGGATCATCATGTGCAGCTCGACAACACTGCACCGAAGATCGACGCCTTCGAGCTGCGCACAGCGGGTGGTACCACAGTGCCTGCCTGTGGCGGCGCAAGCGCAGGGACAGACGTATTCGAGGTCTACGCCGACTTCTCAGACGCCTACCTGCTGGGCTACCGGATTCGCCTGCGCGGCGGCAACCCGCCTGCATCGGCCTACTACCCAAGCCCCGGCGGCTGGCACGGCTACTGGGAGGGCGCGCCTTACGCGGCCAATCTCAACGGCCAGGGCACAACGCCCGCCGGCCTGCAACTGCTGCGTGAGATCGACATGAACGATCTGGGCGGCTCGTATGTGGAATGCTGTTACGTCCTCGATCTGTGGGTGAGCGATGCCGCCATTCGCCACAACTTCAACCGCTACTACGCCTACCCCGATCAGCCGGGATGGGCGTGGCCGAATGTGTTCCTGACGTTTGCGGCTGCGCCGTAAAGCGTGGTGCGTGGTGCGTGTTACCGATAGAGGTGCTTTGAGCTACAGATGTAGCGACTATTGATGCTGGATGGGCTGAAAACAGGGAGCCGTCCCACGCTCGGGACGGCTCCCTGTTTTCAGAATCGTATTATCTACAATTGACTGTAATCCTACTCGTGTTCTGCTGGACGTTGCGTGATGCGAATTTGCCCTGGAGCTACTACCACAAACGAGCGTCGGAGCGACGCTCGTTGATTGTTGACTAGATCGACGACGGCGTGCGCCAAAGTCTGGCGCGCAGTGGCGGGGTATCGAATCAGAATCACTCCTGCCGATTCAGCGTGACTCACGTAGACAAGCTACCCAAAGTCCTTGTCTTCGGTCAGCAAAATCCGCTGCTGACGAGATGCTTGTTCGATTAAGTCACGATCCACCGACCGCTGCATGAATTCAGCAACGGCAAGGACATCAAATTCAGCTTCGCGCAGAACACGAACGACTGCGAAGTCACAACTTTCGTCTGCCAGGAAACGGATTTCGGTCATGCTAGGCCGCAGTTAGAACGATGGTTTCGTGAGCCAATGCTGCTGCGGCATATGCCAGCGCCGCCTTGATGTCCTGTTCAGTCAGCCGAGGGTATGCATCTATCAAGTCTGCGTGGCTTGCTCCCTCACTGAGCTTGCGCAAGATCAATTCGACAGTGATTCTGGTGTCTCGAATCACGGGTTTCCCCATCATCACTTCTGGGTTGATTTCAATTCGTTCAAACATGAAGTGTCCTCCTTTCGCGTGCGGCCATTGTACCAACTATCGAGCTAGCGGCAAAGCGCCGAATCTCTACTTCTCCTCATGTGATCCGTACCGCCGCACCCGCAGATCGGCCTGCGCCTTGTGCGCCATGAAGCGTTCGATCTCACACAGCCGCGAACAGTACTCGCCCACCAACGCGCTGGCCTCGTCTGTGAGGACACGTTGATAGGTGACGCTTTTGATGAACTTGCCCACCCACAGGCCGCCGGTATAGCGCGCCGCCTGTTTGGTGGGCAGCGTGTGGTTGGTGCCAATGACCTTGTCACCGTAGGCCACGTTGGTGCGCGGACCCAGGAAGAGCGCGCCATAGTTGGTCATATGCTGGAGGAAGTAGTCATCGTCGTGGGTGAGTACCTGCACATGCTCGGCGGCGATGCGGTCCGCTTCGATTGCGGCTTCGGCGAGATCGGCCACGAGGACGATCTGTCCATAGTCGCGCCAGGCCACACCGGCCACGTCGGCGGTGGGCAGCGTCTCAAGTTGGCGACCGATCTCCACTTCCACCGCCTCGGCCAGAGGACGGCTCGTGGTGATCAAAATCGCCGGGGAGGTGGGACCGTGCTCGGCCTGTCCTAGCAGATCGGTGGCCACCATTTCGGCGTCGGCGCTGTCGTCGGCGATGATGAGCACTTCGGTGGGGCCGGCCAACAGGTCGATGCCGACGCGCCCGAAAAGCTGGCGCTTGGCTTCGGCCACGTAGGCATTGCCGGGGCCGACGATCATGTCCACGGGCGGCAGATTGTCCGCGCCGAAGGCCATGCGCGCAATCGCCTGCACCCCACCCACAATGTGGATCTCGTCCGCACCGGCGAAGTGCATGGCGGCAATGGTCTCCCGCGGCATTTCGCCCTGAATCGGCGGTGTGGACGCAATCACCCGCGGCACACCTGCCACCTTGGCCGTAAGGACGCTCATGTGCGCCGACGCCACCATGGGGTAGCGCCCGCCCGGCACGTAACAGCCCACGCTGTTGACGGGAATGTTCTTGTGCCCCAGGATCACACCGGGCAGCGTCTCCACTTCCACATCTTGCAGGGCGGCCCGCTGCACCTCGGCGAAGCGGCGGATCTGTGCCTGCGCAAAGTGCAGATCCTCGATGGTCTGCCGTGGAATCTCAGCGATGATCGATTCGATCCGCGCCTCCGACAGCCGAAAGGACGGCGGGTTCCAGTTGTCAAAACGCTCAGACAACTCGCGCACCGCCACGTCGCCGCGAGTCCGTACATTGTCGAGGATATCGGTCACCGTTTGCCGAACACGTAGATCCGCTTCAAAGAGTTCGGCGTCGGTTTGGCCGGGTTTGAGGATAGTTGCCACGAGTGATCCTTTCTGGGGAGGGGTGATTGGTGATTAGAGATTGGTGATTGGGATCTTGTCCACCACGAGACTCCGACATTGGCGTCACAGTGCCGACAAAATCCCAATCACCAATCTCTAATCACCAATCACCTCAAATGCTTAATCAAAAATTCCCTCGTCAACACTGCCACCTGTGGATCGCGAAAATTTCCATGCCCTTCCCCTTGCACCGTGTAGAAAGTCACCGGCACACCCGCGGCTTCCAGTGCCGCGTGGAGCAGCACGCTCTGGTGGTAGGGGACAAGCGGATCCTGGTCGCCGTGGACGATGAGGAAGGGGGGCGCGTCGCCGCGCACGTAGGTGGCGGGGTTGGCCGCCGCCACACGGTCGGGGTGATCCTGGATCGGGCCGCCGACAAGTTCGGATTCGGGCGAATCGGGTACGTCGTGGATCATGCCAGTGGGCAGGCGATGGGCGTCCATTTGCAGGAAGTCGGTGGGGCCGAAGTGATCGGCCACCGCCTGCACGCGGCTGGAGACGTTGAGGTGTGCGCCCACCTCAAATTCTGTGACATGCCCTGTCACGCCCAACATCGCCACCAGATGACCCCCCGCCGATTCGCCAAAGGCGCCGAAGCGATTGGGGTCAAGGTTGTAGTCGGCGGCGTGGGCGCGCAGCCAGCGCACGGCGGCTTTCACGTCCTGGATCTGAGCGGGAAAAAGGGCGTGCTGGCTCAGCCGATAGTTCAGGCTGGCGACGGCGAAGCCATCGTCTACGTAGGATAGCGGCACTTTGTCGGCCTTGCTGCCCATGCGGAAAGCGCCGCCGTGTACCCAGATCAGCAGCGGCAGCGGTCCATCCGTAGCGGGGAGGAAGAGATCGAGCGTTTGGCGTTCGTGTCCGTTGCGGACGTAGGCGATATCGCGGTGAATGGTGACATTGTCGGGCATGGCATGGCTCCGTTTGCGGGTGATTTCAGGAGAGAGAAGACAGTTGTCCTCATTATCGCCTGTCCTCGTGGTTTGGGCCAATGGTTGGGAATGCAGAACCCCTCCCCGTGGAAGCAGAACCCCTCCCCGCAAGCAGAACCCCTCCCCGCAAGCAGAACCCCTCCCCAACCCTCCCCGCGGAAAAGATGCGGGGAGGGAGCCGTTGTTGCGTTGACTTGGTGAGCGTACATTGGGCAATCTCACAACGCGACCGACGACGGGTGGGCGTCAACGGTCCTCCCCCCGCTGCTTTTCGCGGGGGGAGTTAGAGGGGGGTCTTCTGCCACTTGCGTGTTTCTTGATCTTGCATATAGTACTGAGCATCCTTCCCCATAGGCGTTAAGATAAGCAGCGTACGAGCAAGTGCCGGGGACTTTTCGGCGCAGCGAGACGGGATATCCACTCTTGGCGACACGTCCAACGTGAAGTCCCCGGCACTTTCGCTCCACCCTAACTTAACGCTTATGGCATCCTTCCCCCACCCTGTTTTGTATCATCAGACCTTCTCTGGTCCCATCGAAGTTGTGAGGAGGAGCAATGCGGCATTGGAAAACGTCTCCGCATCTTTGGCATCGTTTGAAACCCCTCGCTCGCGAAATGCGACATGATCCTACGCCTGCCGAAGACCGGCTGTGGCAACGGCTCCGCCGTGCGCAGATTCATGGTGTGTCATTTCGCCGTCAACACTCGATTGAGCGGTTCATCGTTGATTTCTACTGTGCGAACGCCCGATTGGTGATCGAGTTAGATGGTCCAATCCACCAATACACGGTAGAACAGGACGCAATTCGCCAGGAATTTCTGGAATCGAAGGGGTTGCAGGTGTTGCGCTTTGAGAATATGGATGTGTTCAACACGCTGGATGCAGTGGTTGCAGTGATCGCGGACGAGGTGGCGCGCAGAACCCCTCCCCATCCCTCCCCGTAGATACTGCACGGGGAGGGAGCCGTTGTTGCGTTGACTTGGTGAGCGTACATTGGGCAATCTCACAACGCGACCGACGACGGGTGGGCGTCAACGGTCCTCCCCCCGCTGCTTTTCGCGGGGGGAGTTAGAGGGGGGTCTTCTGCTGGCAGTCGGCACCGAGCTATGCTATCGTTTGCTCAAGACGTCTGCTCCAATTTTCATCCCTCAAAGAACGCAAAGAAAGAGACAATCATGAAGTTCACCGCCGGTTATTGGATGTTCCGCCCCGGTGTCACACCGATGTTCCCGGCACAAGTCCACGACGTGCAGGCAGATGCGGACGGCTTGACCCTCTACGCGCCCACCAAGCGTATCGAAAACCGCGGCGGCACGTTGAATCAGCCGCTGCTCACAATCCGGTTGACGTCGCCACTGCCCAACGTGATCCGCGTGCAGATGGTGCACCACAAAGGCCGCCGCCTTAAGGACCCCCAATTCGATCTTCACCCCCAGCCCACGCCGGTGACCGTCAACGATGACGAGGATGCGGCCACACTCACCAGCGGCGATCTCGCTGTTCGTGTAGCCAAGGGCAAGGATTGGCGTATGGACTTCTTGCATGGCGACAAACTCATCACCAGCAGCGGCCGGCGCGGCCTGGGCGTCACCGATACGCCCGAAGGACGCTTCGCCCACGAACAACTGAGTTTGGGTGTGGGCGAAACCGTCTACGGCCTGGGCGAGCGCTTCACCCCCTACGTCAAAAACGGCCAGGTGGTGGACATGTGGAACGAGGACGGCGGCACCAGCAGCGAACTGGCCTACAAGAATGTCCCCTTCTACATGACCAACCGCGGCTACGGTGTCTTCGTCAACCACCCAGAAAATGTCTCGTTCGAGGTGGCGTCAGAGAAGGTGCAGCGTGTGCAATTTAGCGTCCCCGGCGAAGCGCTCGACTACTTTGTCATCTACGGCCCTACGCCCAAGGACGTCCTCAGCCGCTACACGGCGCTAACAGGACGCCCGGCGCTGCCGCCTGCCTGGTCCTTTGGCCTGTGGCTCAGCACTTCGTTCACCACCTCCTACGACGAAGAGACGGTGACCAGCTTCATCCAGGGCATGGCCGACCGCGACCTGCCGCTGAGCGTCTTCCACTTCGACTGTTTCTGGATGAAAGAATTTCAGTGGGTGGACTTTGAGTGGGATCGCCGTGTCTTCCCTGACCCCGAAGCAATGCTGCGCCGATTGAAGGAGCGCGGCTTGCGCATCTGTGTGTGGATCAACCCCTACGTGGCCCAGAAATCGCCCATGTTCGACGAAGGCATGGCCGGCGGTTACCTCGTCAAACGCCCCGACGGCGACGTGTGGCAGTGGGACATGTGGCAGGCAGGCATGGGCCTGGTCGACTTCAGCAACCCCGACGCCGTCCGCTGGTTCAACAGCAAACTGAGCCGCCTGATCGACCAGGGCGTCGACTGCTTCAAAACCGACTTTGGCGAACGCATCCCCACCGACGTGGTCTACCACGACGGCTCTGATCCGCTCAGAATGCACAACTATTACAGCTACCTCTACAACAAAGTGGTCTTCGATCTGCTGGAAGAGAAGTTCGGGGAAGGCAACGCCGTCGTCTTCGCCCGCGCCGCCACGGCAGGGGGACAGCAGTTCCCCGTCCACTGGGGCGGGGACAGTTCGGCGTCGTTCGAGTCGATGGCCGAGAGTCTGCGCGGTGGGCTGTCGCTGTCGCTGTGCGGTTTCGGCTTCTGGAGTCACGATATTAGTGGCTTTGAGCATACCGCGCCGCCTGCGGTTTACAAACGTTGGTCGGCGTTTGGGTTGCTTTCGTCGCATAGCCGCCTGCACGGCAGTAGTTCCTATCGCGTCCCCTGGCTCTTTGACGAAGAATCGGTGGAGGTTGTGCGCCACTTCACCAGGCTGAAATGCCGCCTGATGCCCTATCTCTTTGATGCCGCCCGCCAGGCCCATGAGGACGGCATCCCCGTCATGCGCCCCATGATTCTCGAATTCCCCGATGACCCCGGCTGTGACTCACTGGATCGACAGTACATGCTGGGTGAGTCGCTACTGGTTGCGCCTGTCTTCAGTTACGATGGCATCGTCGACTACTATCTCCCCGCAGGACGTTGGACGCATCTCCTCAGCGGCGACGTGATCGAAGGTGGCCGCTGGCGGCGCGAGATCCACGATTTCCTCAGCCTGCCGTTGCTGGTCCGCCCGAACACGGCACTGTTAGTGGGCAACGAAGAGGGCCGTCCTGACTACACCTACAGCGAGGACTTCACCTTGCGCGTCTATCAACTGGCCGATGGTGGCAAAGCCGCAGCGGTGATTCCCAATCTGGATGGATCGGTGGCTGTGCGTTTTTCGGTGCAGCGCAGCGGTTCGCTGATCAAGGTGACGTGGACGGGGGAACCGCAGCAGTGGAAAGTGTTGCTTATGGGCATCAACGCCATTGACGGCATCGACGGTGGCATGCCCGAACGCACGGAAACGGGGACGCTGATCACGGTTGATCCTGGGGCGAGGGGGGTGACGGTGTTGCTGGTGTGATCAACCCCCCTCTAACTCCCCCGCGGAAAAGAAGCGGGGGGAGGACTGTTGACGTGCGCGCGTCATTGGTCGCGTTGTGGGGACATCCAATGGATGATCACATCGTCTGCGCGACAACGGCTCCCTCCCCGCCTCACTTGGTCAACGAAGTGTCAAACGCAACCGTTGCGGAGAGCTGGGGAGGGGTTCTGCGCGCAACTTCTGCGAGGATGGCGCGATGTGTCGGCTCGGCATGAAGGTAGGCGTGGCGCAACTTCGTGTTCTCAAGGCGGGCGGCCTGTTGTTGCACCAGATCAGATGCCTGTGCCAACAGCGCCGCTGCCCGGAGATCGTCCTGGGCGCGCAAAACGCGGTAACAGTTCCAATAGACCAGCGCCGGTTGCGCCGCGCCGTGCAGGCTCTCGCTGCCCAGATAGCTCAGGATCTCCTCCACTTGGGCCAAAGCGGCGTCGGGTTGCGCCAGCCCGAGCAGCGAGGACGCCAATCCACTGCGGCTTTCGACAACGCGTATGTTCTGCTTTAATTCGGCCTGTACGACAATCGCTTTTTCGTAGGCTGCACACGCTTCTGCCCACTGACACAGGTCGTGCAGATCCTGGCCGATGCCGAGCAGGGCGATTCCTTCCACTGTGCGTGCGTGTTGATCCTGGCCGATCTGCAATGCCTGCTTGTGATAGACCAGCCCGGTTTTCGGATCACCCAAGCGGTTATTTAACATTCCCAGCGCGTTGTACGACCAGGCCAGGCCACCCCGATCCCCAATGGCGTGGTCGATCTCCACGGCGGCCATCAGATGGCGACGGGCGCTGGAATATCCACCCATACGCGTGAGCAGCACACCCAGACTGTGGTTGACCAGCGAGTGGTGGTAGCGATCCGGCAGTTTGTCCAGTTCGCCAAAGAGTTGCTGATAGGTGCTGTATGCTTGTGAGTAATCACCCAACATCTGTTGCACAATGCCCAGGTTGATCAACGCCATGGTGACGCCGTGACGGTTGTCGATGGCAGCGTGGACGCGCTGCGCCGCTTCTAAGTAGGTGCGGGCTTCCTCGAAATTCTGGCGACGTTGGTTGATCCAGCCCAGATCGGTGAGGGTGTTGCCTTCGCCCAACTGGTTGCCCGTGCGCCGGTAGAGGATCAACGCTTCGTGGCAACGGGTGTCGGCTGAGGCAAAGTCGCCCTGTTCCAGCCAGGTGACACCCAAGTGGCGCAGAATGTCGGCCTCGTCTCCGTCCAGCTTTGCGTCCTGCGCCGCGGTGAGCGCCATTTGAAACCGTTCCACGGCCTCGGCGTAGCGCCCCTGGCGATAGAGCGCCGTCCCCCATTGCAGATAGCCGCGGGCGATAATGTCTTCGTCTTCCTCTTGCAGCGCATAGCCTACAGCCTCTGCTGCCACGGCAATCGCTTCGGCATAGTGGCTACGGATGTTGAGAAAGACGGATTGGGCCACGCGCAGAGAGGCCAATGCCCGCCGTCTGCCCTGAAGGCTGGTCGGCGCGACAAGCAGCGCCCCGATTCCCCGGCCAAAGGTATCTTCGGCCTCCTGGAACAACCCCTTGCGCAGATAGAAGTTCCACAGCCCGTTGCAGGCCGCGGCCAACCGATCCGCGTCCCCGCTTTCCACAGCCCAATCCCAGGCCTGGCGCACGTTGGCGAGTTCCTCTGTCACCTGAGCAATCATCTCTGCTGTGCGCTCGACCTGGCCCACCAGGGTGAGGTAGTAGCGGGCATGGCGTTCCGCGTTCTGGCTTTGTTCGTCGGCGGAGACGGCCAAGCGTTCGGCGGCAAACTGGCGCACCATCTCGTGGAGTTCATAGCGCCCCGGCCCACTCGGTTGTAGCAGCGAGCAGTTAACAAGATCGGCCAGCAGATCGAGAGAAGATCGGCTCACAGCCAGCGCTGCCTCACGATGGAAACTCCCCCGAAAAATGGAGATCTGGGCGAGTGTTCGCTGGGCGTCTGCCGAGAGCAGCCGCCACGAGGTCTCCATAACCCGGCGCAGGCTGCGATGGCGATCCGGCACTTGAGGACGAGTGCTGTGTGGAAAGTCGAGTAGGTTGGTGGCCAACAGGGCTGTCATCTCAGGTAAGCTGAAATGTTCCACCCAGGCCGCCGCCAGTTCGAGGGCCAGGGCGTTGCCGGCCACCAACTGGCAGAGGTGGATCAGCGCTTCGCCATGGGGAGGAGAGAGTGAAAAGGTCGCATCGCGCTGCCTGGCCCGTTGCATAAAGAGCGCAACGCTGGCGTAGGCTTCATCGCGGAAAGGGTCGGGCGTGGTTTGTGGGGGGATAGCGAGTCCCCGTAGTCGCACCACCGATTCGCCTTCAACGAGCAGAGGCTCACGTGAGGTGAGCAAAATACGGCAACGGAGTGCTGCCTGCAACAGATCGCCAACAAAGGACGATCCTGCGCTGAGATGCTCGAAGTTGTCCAGAATCAAGAGCAATGACCGGTCACACAAAAAGCTGAACAACTGGGCAGTAGGGGCGGCCGCGCCCCGCGCCGTAGAGAAAGTCAGCCCGACCGCTTCGGCCACCGCCGTCGCCAGCCGCAAGGACAGCGTGGGCAAGGGCTGCGCTTCCACCTCGACAAGCGGCGCCAGGAAAACGCCATCCGGCCACATGTCAAGCATTTCTTCGCCCACGGCTACCGCCAACGAGGATTTGCCCACCCCGCCCTCTCCAGCCAGGGTCACCAACCGGGTGGTGGGTGCGGCAAAGAGGGAGCGGATCGTGGACAACTCCACTTCGCGACCGACAAATGAAGTCAGCCGCCGGGGCAGATTGTGATGGATCGGCGCGGGTGCAGGGATTTCTACTGGGAGTGGGTGCGGCAGGGTAAATGTCTCTTCGTGGATCTGCCGGTAGAGCGTTTGCAGTTCCTCGCCCGGTTCCATGTCTAATTCCGCGTGCAGGATCTGGCGACAGCTTGCATAGTGGGCCAGCGCGGCGGCGCGTTGACCGTCGCCGGCCAGCAGGCGCATCCGCTGGGCGTGGGCTTCTTCGTCCAGCGGATCCACGCGCAGCCAGGCGGCGCTTGCACCGATCCCTGCGGCGTAGTCGCCCTGCTGTAGGAAATAGTCCACCAGCCGCCGGTATCCTTGTGCCACCACAAAGCGTAGCCGTTCCCGTTCTAAAATCGTCCACTGCTCGAAGCCGGAGGCGTCGGGCAGGTGAAAACCGGCCAGGAATTCACCTGCGTAGATTGTCAGCGCCTGCATCAGTTGGGGCGCTCGCTGCGGCGAAAGGTGCGCCGCTGTCGCCAACTGCTCTTCCAGGGTCGCCACATCCACAACCACGGCAGAACCGGGCGCAATAGCGATGGTTTCCGGCGTGAGCAGCAGATAATCGGCGGCATTGCGGCGCAAACGGGTGAGGACAGTGCGCAGGTTGGACAGGGATTGCGCCGTGGACGTTGCGTCCCAAAGCAAATCGGCCAAAAACTCCCGGCGCTTTGGGCCAGGATTACAGGCCAGGTAAATGAGGAGGGCGATGGCCTTGTGGCTGCGCAGACCCGTGAGGGGCGATCCTCCGATGCGGAGTTCCGGCGCACCCAATAACTTGATTTGGAGAGAAGCGGTCATAGGTAGGCGGTTGACAACCTCAGGGGTATGTAGTCTTTTGTTCGGCGCTTCTGTCTTCCCATTGTAACACGTTGCATGTGGAGAGGATAGGTGTGGCGTAAGTGTTTTCCCGATGTCATTCAGTTGACCGCCGAGTGAGCACCCCCAGGTGCGGGTCTACACGTGTAGACCCGCACCTGGGGGTGCTCACTCGGCAGATATTCAAGTGTTGCATCACTTAACTGAATGAGATTGAGTGGTTACCCCTCCTCAGATCTGGTATGTTTACGAAAGAGGGGGTAGGTGAAGCGCTCGTGAAGCGCCTGCCATGTAATCTGGGGAGTGTAACCACTGTCCCAATGCGGTACAGATGTCGATTGCACCTCAGCAAGGAGAGAAAGCTATGTCAAAGTATCTTGTTCAGGCCAACTATGTTGGTGAAGGACTCAAAGGGCTGCTCAAAGAGGGCGGATCCAGTCGACAGGCGGCCGTCGAAGCCCTATTCGAATCGGTCGGCGGCAAGATCGAAGCATTCTACTATGCCTTTGGTGATGCAGATCTATTCATCATCGCGGATGTGCCAGACAACATTACGGCTGCGGCTTTATCCCTTATCGTCAACGCCGCGGGGACCGCTGCTGCCAAAGTAACGGTGCTGCTGACCCCTGAGGAAATCGACGCGGCAGCGAAGAAGAGCGCCTCGTATCGTCCCCCGGGATCGTAGTCTCCACCTCGGTCTCACCCTACTTGTAGAATGAAAAGTAAAGTGAAGCCAAATGCAAGGTTCTTCCTCCATAGGCGGAGGAACCTTGCACGTTGTAACATGTCCGACTGGTTGCTGAATTGCACGCGAAAAATTGCGGTTCGTTCCAGACAGAGCCTTTTCCTCTTCTCCGAAAAATCCGCTCAGATCCGCCCAATCCACGTTCTGTTTCTTATTCCATTCCCCAACGCACGTATCAATCGAGATCTGTACCGTTGGTGAAGCGCTCATGAAGCGCTCGTAGTCTATGCTACACACCCAATCACGTACGTTTTCTGCCTATTGGGGCTGTACCCAGACCTGCGTGGCGCGTCCTGTGGCAGCCACCCATCGAATGTTGAGGCTTGTATACCCATGCAAATAAACCGTTCTGGCCGATCACGGAATCTCTTCCTGGCAGCTCTTTTTGTCGGGGTTGCGTTGGTGGCTGCTGTGTTATTCGTCTTTGGCAGATCGACAGCTATGGCCGAGAACACGTTCTCTGCCTTGGATGAAGTCACCGCCGCCTGGCAGCGCGCCCAGGAGAGCGGCAGCTATCACTTCTCCAGCGACGTGATCCAGGTGACCATCCCCGAAGCGACGTTGACCAACGTGGGCCGCCGCAGCATACAGGAACAGGTCTACCTCGAAGGAGAGACCGATCTGCGCGCCGGGTCGATGCAGATAAAGTTGTGGACCGACAGCCTCGATCAGGGGGGCAGCGTCCTCGTGCCGGAGAGCGGCTTGGAGGTGACGGTGGCCGACGGCAAGACACGCACCCGCCGCGGTAACGGTCCTTGGGAGGAGAGCACGGGCTTCACCCACGGCTACGCGCCGCAAGGGGACTTTCTCGCCTATTTGGCCGCCATGCGCGATGTGCATCTGCTGGGCACGGAGACCAAACATGGCCTCACCTACACCCGCTACGCCTTCACCATCGACGGCCCGTCTTTTGCCGCCTACAGCCGTGATCAGATGCAGAAGGCCATGCGCCAACGTGGCGATCTGCCGCCCAACGTGCAATTGGAAGTGTCGCCCTACAACGCCCAGATGACCGGCGACGGCGAACTCTGGGTGGGCGAAGACGGCTTGCCGCTGCGCCAGATCCTCAATCTGCGCTTTCCGCCCCAGAACCAGGAGAGCGTTTCCGCCCAGATCGCGGTCAACTTCTTCGACTACGGACAACCCGCGCCCTCGCCGTTGGCTGCTTTGATGCGTCCTCAGATGCTGGGGCCGATGCTCACGTCCTTTTTGGCGACGACGTTGCTGCTCGCCGTCATCGTCGTCGGCGCGCTCACATTGGTCTTCTTCCGTCGCAAAACGTTGGTGCAGGCGGGTGTGGCCGTGAGTATGAGCGTGATCCTGGTGGTGATGCCGCTGCTGACAAACCTGCCCACGCTGCGCTTTTTGGATCGGCAGACGGCGCACGCCGCCGCGCTGGAGACGACCAACGCCGAAGTGGACGTGGCGCGCAGCCTGCGTACCATCTCATCAGAGAGCACCTTCGATCCCCGCGCCAACCCCATGGACAAGTTGACGACCAACGTCGCCGGTCCGCTTGCCGCTCCGCTTGCAGCGGCGCACGCCGTCGAAGACGTGAGCAACCCCAAGTGTCTCAGCCCCGGTGCCGCCACCGATCCCGACGGCGATGGCCTCACCACCGCTGAGGAACTGGCTGTCGGCACCGATCCCAACGTCGCCGACAGTGATGGTGATGCGTTAAGCGACTGTGAAGAGGTGAAGATCCGCTTCACCAATCCCATGCATTCCGATACCGACGGCGATGGCCTCTCCGATTTTCAGGAGATCGGCCTGGGCACCGATCCACGCAACGAGGACACCGACAACGACGGCCTGAACGACAAAGCCGAGATCGAAGGCTTCACCGATCCCCATGGCGTGAAGTGGTTCACCGACCCGGTGCAGCCCGACAGCAACAGCGACGGCATCAACGACTTTCTGGAACGCGGACCCATCGAAAACGGCGCGGACAAGGCCATCGACAGCGACGGCGACGGCACGCCCGATCTCTACGACACAGACAACGACAACGACGGTATCCCCGACGGTGCCGACCTCTCTCCCTTTGCCGCCGGTTCGGCCTACGGCCCCAATGTGCCCTTGCAGATCACCATCAACGGCCTGGAAAGTGGCCGCGGCTCTGTGTTGGAACTGCAACTGCGCCCGGTAATGACCGATCATTTGCGCTACGCCTACACCGTCCTCGATTGGCCGGCGGACCGCAAAGGACAGGTGCAGGATTGGGACAATGCCACCTTTGCCCAGAATCTAGTCAACCGCAACGAGATCGCCACCACCGCCAATGCCCCCGCCAACGACGGCTACGGCGACATGCGCCTGACGCCCAACCTGGAGATCACCATCGACGGCAGCGACGGCAGCGATCTTTCGCTCTACCACCTGCCGTCCCAAGCCGCTCTAGCCCCCTACAACATCAACGTCATCACCTCCACCCACGACGGCACCGCCACCGGCACGCCCACGGGGATCAAACTCTATGTGCCGCTTTCGCTGGTCACCGACCCGCGCACCGGCAGCCGCGTTGCCTTCAGCGCCCGCATCCCCTACACCGGCACAGGGACAGCCTGGACGACGGCGCATCAGGTGCGCATGGTGTGGACGGTGCAGATGTTGATGGATCTACCCTGTGATCCCACCGACACGAAGTCGATCGCGGCAGGCTGTGTCACTTTTGACGGCAGCCCCACCGAACGCTTCGCCCTGGCCGAAACCCACAAGGCGACGTTGGACGCCGAAACAGCCTCCGACGCGCTGCGCGCCGCCTTCACCACCGGCGGTTACACGCTGAAAGATCCGGTGACCGTCAACGCCTTCACCCCGGGCAGCCACTGGCAGGTGACGGACAAAAACGGTAGCTACACCTTGCGCCTGAAAACCGGCCTGATCCAGGTCTACGCCACCATCCCCGGCGTGATCTACAACCGATCCCAGGTGATCCAGCGCTACGAGGACGACTGGCGACTCACCGGGGCCAACCTCACCGAAGACCACGGCGTCAACGTCGGCATCATCTATGAGGACCCCGCCCCTGGCGTCGACCCCGATCTCAACAGCGACGACGCGCTGTGGGCGCTGGCCTTCGGCCTGGAAGAGAGCTTCCTCAACCCCAGCGATGCCAACCTCGACAGCCGCCCCGACGTCACCGTCAACGATCTCTACCGTCGCTTCAATCGGGCCACGAATGGCGATGTCCCCGCGCAGGAACGCTGGAACATCGACAATGTCCTCACCGTCAAGCAGCACCACTACGACTCCGTCGATTGGGCGGTGGCCTCCGTCGCCATGACCGAGACCGCACAGACGTTGAAAGCCTTCGACGCCGCCTTCGTGGCCGCCTTCGCCGCCCAAGGACCCATCACACCCACGCTGCTCTATGTGCAGGAGATGACCTACCGTGCCGTGGGCATGGACGACATGCGCACCGGCGGCGTCTACATGAATTTGGCTGGGAATGCGCTTTCCGTCAACCTGGCCCCCGCCGCCAAGCCGGTGCTGCAACCCACCAGCGTCTATTCGGCCAAGTGGACGGCTTTCTGCGCCGAACCCGGCTCCAATCTCAACCCCGCGCCTACCTGGGCCGCCTGCGATCAGGTCGAATACGTCTCTGAACTGGCCCGACGCTATCGCACCGCGCTGGAGACAACCTTCCCCGCCGAGAGCGAAACCCAGATCGACGGGCGTGTGATCATGATCAACCTCTACTACGCCAGCTTGCGCAGCGGCGTCAGCGTCACCGCGCAGACCGACGGACAGGTGATCATCGAACGTCCGCGCCTGAGCGACACCGAACTGGCGCAGACACTGGGTTTGGCCAAAGGGGCCAAGGCCGCAGGCACAAAGGTCGCCGACATCATCATCAAAAGTTCGTTTACCGACGTCGACGCCCTGCTCAAGACAATCGGCCAGAGCGACTTCTTCCCGTTGGCCGGGCGCAGCCCCGATGCGGCCAAAGCCATCAACAAGATCACCCACTCCGGCAAGATCCAAGAAGCCTTCACCGGCATCGACGCCAACGGTGTGAAGGGTGGCATGATTCGGGCCAAGGCCATTGTCTCGATTGCCGCCGTCGCCTTCGGTGTCCTGGCCCAGTTTATCTGGCCCGACAGCCAGATCGCCCAGGTGGCATCGGCCGCGGTGACCGTGGGCATTCTGAACATCTACCTGGGTTTTCTCAAGCCACTGCAAAGCGCCAAGGCGCTGGCCTCGGTCACCTCTTGGGGCGCGGTGTTGAAAGGCAACGCCGCGCTGGTCAACGCCTCGGCCAAGGCGACCGCCATTGGCACGGCCATTGCCATTGTGGCGGCGTGGGGTTTCTTCCTGGCCACCGTCTCCGAGTGGAGTGGACCAGCCTTCAACGCCGCCCTGGCCGGTGTGCTGGCGTTAACGCTCTACCTTGTCTTTTTGGCGGTGCTTTCGTCGACGGTGGTGGGGCTGTTGCTGGTGGCGCTGCTGGCGGTGATCGACGGCCTGCTCTCGTTGATCTGTGCGGCCAGCGGCGACGCCAAAGACGCTCTGGGCGACAAAGACGGCGACTGTACCGTCGGCACCAAGATCGTCACGGCGCTGGCGGGTTACCTCTACGCCCGCGACATGATCATCGAACTCGACGCCGAAAAGAACCCCAAACTGGTGGATCAAGGATCGCCCATCGTCGAACTGCGCAACCCCGGTCGTGGCTACATTGCCGGCAACGCCATCACCTTCACTGTGCCGGTGACCACCAACATCGTCCACAAAAACCCCGACAACTGGAATGTCATGTTCGACATTCCCTACTTCTATAACCAATCCAATTTCCGCGACACTACCTTCCGCTACACGCTCTCGCTGGAAAAGGCGGCGTTTGAGGTCAACCTCGACGAGATGTCGAACCAGTGGAACATCGTTTCCGCCGTGCCGACCACCGACTACGGCATACCCTGGGTGAAGCGCACGGCGACCGCATACCAGGAACCTGCACTCACCAATCTTTTCCTGGGCGCGGGGATCAACCGCCCTATCGACTACTGGTTCAACATGGCCTACGCTCTGCCCGCCTACGAATGTTGGACGGTGATCTACATCCCTGTGTGCGAGTTGCAGACGGAACGGGGCGGCGATCCATCGTTCGTCAACGGGCCGTCGTACGACATTTTCCCCGACACCGTGGGCGAGTTCTTTGCCACTGCCAACAGCGCCGGCGGCGGGCAGCGCCTGGCCTGGGACACCAACTTCCCCACGATCTGGGACGCAGACGGCGACGGCCTCGTCACCGCGGCGCTGGGCGGCATCGACCCCGACGACACCAAACCCGACGCCGATTTCGACGGCCTCAGTGACCGCTTTGAACTGGAACAGCGCATGGCCGGCGTACGCCTGGCCGCCGACCAATGGGACACCGACGGCGACGGCCTCACCGACGCCCAAGAGGTGCAATACGGCACCAATCCCGCCAACGCCGACACCGACAACGACGGTCTTCGCGACGGTGAAGAGGTCTACCATCAGGTTTTCTACCGCAGCAACGAGACCATGCTCCCTGCGTTGGATGCCAACGGCAAGCCTGTCTTCACAGGCGGCTGGGAAGTATGCGCGCCCGCACATGGACTCTTCCCCGAACGGTGCATGTGGGTGTCGTCCGATCCCAAGCAGGCCGACGCCGACGGCGACGGCATCCCCGACGACGCCGAAAAGCGGCTCTACGAACGCTACAAACTGGATCGCAACGGCCAGCCCTACCATCCCAGTGTGGCCAACGTCAACCCCTTGCAGCTCACCATCAGCGCCAACGTGGCCGAAGACGGTTACCTGCGCCCCGGCACGTCGTTCGTCTACACCAACAGCGTCATCGGTTACGTGGATCTTGATCCGGTGGTGTTGGAGATTGAACGTCCTGTGGCGGTGGGCGGCGGCGTGGACGTGACGCCGCTGGGCCTTTCGCTCAACTCACCCGCCACCATCGTCCGCAACTACCAGATCGACCCGTCGGCGGGGAGCCAGTCGCTGCGCATCAACAGCAGCGCACGGGCGCGCACGAAGGCCGTCAACGTCAACGCCACCTTCCAGATCAGCCCAACGGGGACCAACTACCTGAGCGGATTCAGCAACCCGCCCTCCGCCCGCGCCCTGTCCGCCGCCGTGCGCCGCCCCGATCTGCCCGACGCCTACCTGCTCAACGGGCTGGCCACCGCCAATCCGGGCCGCGGCAGCACCGGCGACATCTGGTCGTACATTATTGGTGGCGGCAGCGGCAGGCTCGACCAGGACGACTACGCGCCCAACACCGACATTGTATACCGCCGATCCGCGGCGTCCCCGCGCGTGGCGTGTACGGCGAGCGGCAAGTGCATGTCGGTGTGGGATCAGGTGCAGAACTGCCTCAGCCTGCGCATGGATTCGCTCTACGTCAACGACATCGGCGACGATCACGACACCAACGAAATCGAACCTTTCGTCGTCATGGCCGACGGCTACGCCACCACCGGCATCGGCACGAATTGGAGCCCCATCTGGGACTGGGCTGACTACAACACCGGCGGCATGGGAAATGGCGCGTATGCCACCACCGGCAACGGTCTGCCCTACACAAAGGTCTTCTGCGACTCGCCGAATGTGACCGAGAGCATCGCCGTCTACGAAGCCGACGGCACCGTCTACGCGGATTACTCTGAGCGGATCGGCGTGAACCTGCCGCTCTCGGTCAACTGGCGCTATTTCGGCAATACCGAGACAGTTACTGTCAACCCTGGCCTGAGCGACAAGGGCGACAACGACAACGACGCCGACATCACGTTGACCTACACGCTCATTGGTCGCCAGCGCAACATCATCAGCGGGGCGACCATGCAGCCGACGGTCAACGGGCTGTCCTTGGGCAAGGGCAACGAATTCAACCTGATGGCAACCAACACTGATCCGCGCACCGGTGACTTCAACCCGGTCATTGCCAGCAACGGCAGCACCTTCACCGTGGCCTGGAACCGCAAGGTTGTGACCCCGGGCGCCTACCCCCTCTGGAACATCCGCTCCAGCCTGATGACGCAGCAATACCAGTCCAACGGCGTCTTGATGGGTTCGCCGGTGGAGCACTGGGTCCGCGACTTCAGCGTGGATGCCACGCCTGACCTGGCCAATGGCACCTTCTACACCTGGGACAATGCGTTCGCCCGCTCCGAAACCGACATCATCACCAACCTGATCTGGGCCGGTGACCGCTACCGGCTGGCGTGGACGGTGCCGGTGGCCCCGGCTACTGCTACGACGGCGCTGCTCTACCGAGACCTCTTCGCCAACTCAGTCGGCACCACAGGCGTCGTCGTGGGCAGCCTACCCAAATATCAGTACAACCGGCTTCACTTGCCCAGCCTGGATTATGATCCGATCAACAAAAAGATCATGACCGTATACCACAGCACCGGAGACAAAGTGGCGGGTGTGTTGAGCGACTTGGTGGCCGGCACGGACGGCCAAATCGCAGAGCTGGCCTCCAAGAGCACCGGCGGGCAGCCCAAACCGGCGATTGCGTACCATCCTGGCATACCGGGCTGGTTGCTGAGTTTTGACTACCAGGCCGCGCCGAACCATGCCATGTCCTATGCACTGCTCAACCCCGATGGTTCGGCGCTGGGCAACCCGACCCTCGATGCCAATTGGCCCAAAGACAACACCCTGCTCGACGCCGGGCGCACGTTGATCTGCCCCGCGCCGTCCACCGCGCCGGTGACAGCCTTCGCCTTTGAGGAATTGCCCAGCATGACAACCTTCGCCGACGCCTCGGGCCACGGCGTCACCGCTACGTGCACCGGCGAGGCCTGTCCGCTGGTGGGTGTGGCCGGTGTCGGCATCCTCAACCAGCCACGGGCCGCTGGGGCCGTCCCCCCGCGCACAGATCGTTCCCTCTACTTCGACGGCGTGGACGATCTCGTCTCGTTCACCGCCCCGGTGACGGGCGATTTTACCTACTCGTTCTGGTTCAAACCCGATTCGGCCAAGACCAATAGCGGTACATCCTGGAATGCCGGATCGCCCCTGCTGCTGGCCTACGGCGGCAACAGCTTTGCCAACTACTACGGCATTTCCATCGGCGCCGAGAACCGCATCTACGCCGGTGTGGGCGGCAAAACGGCCACCAGCCAGCCCGTGGCATTGGACACCTGGCACCATGTCGCCTTCACCTACGACACCAGAATCTTCGCCTTCTCTCTCTACGTAGACGGTCAACCCGCCGGGTTCGGCCTCGATCCCCTGCCGGTGGATACCCCCACCGTGGCGCTAGGCTGGTACAACGATCTGCACTACCGTGGCAGCATAGACTATCTCAATGTCTTCGACACCGCGCTCCAATCCGACGCCATCGCCCGCATGTACGTGGGCGAACTGACCGCGGACCTGGGCTACACCGCCAACCCGTCCTACTGCATCGTGGCCGGGGCCACAGATTCCGTCTCCGGCTTCGCCTGGGACAAACTCTACGTCCACCGCATGCTGCCCCGCGGCACAGGACCGCTCTCCGCACAGGACGGGCTCTCTTTGCGCGTAGACGCCGTGCCGCCCACCTCCACCATCGATTCATTCGCCTCGGGTGAGTACATCCAGGCCCCGCCCACAGGACGCGCCGGTCTGGCCCTGGGGACAATCAACATCGGCGGAAGCGCCGGGGACACCGACTCGGGTGTGCATCACGTCGATGTGTTGGTCAACGGCGTGCCCTACTCCGCCACCGGCCAGGCCACGTGGACGTACGTCCTGGCCTACGGGGCGGAAGGCACTTACACGCTCCAATCCCGCGCCGTGGACAACGTCGACTACGTGGAAGTCCCCCGCGCCGCCATCCTGCTCCACGCCGACGGCACGCCGCCCGATCCCTACATCCTCACCGAACAGGCCGTCCCCGCGCGTGGCACCAACGGGCGGTGGACCTTCACCGTCGACGGTCAGGCCAGCGATCCCGCCCTAAACAATGGTCAGGGGACGCCGGGCAGCGGTGTGGACCCCGCCGGCCTGCGCCTCTTCATCAATGCCGAGGACGGCACGCCACTGATCGAGCAGCCTGTCACCCTCAGCGGCGTCAACTGGACGACGACGGTGGAACTGCCCAGCGCCATCGGCGACCCCAGCGGCGTCTACTCGATGACAGTGCGCGCCGTGGACAATGTGGGCAACAGCGCCGACTTCGTGACATCCCTGCGCCTCGACGTATCCACCGCCGAAGTGGCAATCGACGCCGACAGCGCGGTGACCGACTACATCACCGGCGCGGCTGCTCGATCCGCTGCGCGGTCTACTGCCGCCGCCATGAGCCTCAGCGGCGTCATCTCCAACTCCATGGGCATCGGCGCGGTGGAAGGCGCGTTCCTCTCCATCACCCAGACCACCGCACTTTCGGGCACGGTGATGATCCTCAACCTGGACGAGCCGAACGGTGAAGTCTGGTTCGAGGACGCCACACTCAACCAGAACGCGGCCTACTGTGTGCCGTCGCTCATCGGCCCCGGCGACCCAGGGCCGTTCGTGGCCGGGCGCAGTGCCCGCGCCGCGGCCACCTGTCCGTCATCCGCCGCGCTGGGACGTGTCAACAACGGCGTCTACTTCGACGGGGCCACGTTGCTGCAAGTGGCAGACGACCCCAGCCTCGACTTCGACGTGGAGACCGGCTTCACCGTGCAGGCGTGGATCAAGACCACCGCCACCGACGTCACCATCCTCAGCAAGTACGCGCCGCCTATCGTCCCCTTGGGTGCCGCCCGCGCGGACGCGGCGGGGCAAGGCTACGCCCTCGCCATCAACCCCAGCGGCATGGTGATCTGGCAGCTCAACGGCGTCGACGTAGTGACGGCCAATAAGATTCCGGTCAACGACAACGAGTGGCATCACATCGCCGGTGTGGTGCGCCGATCCAACGGTGAGGCGGTCCTCTATGTGGACGGCTTCGACGTGGGCTACAGCGGTCTCGACGAAAGCGTGGAAAACAACGCCGGTTTCGACATCGGCGGTGTCAACGGTGTCTTCAGCAGGCGCTTCGTCGGCTTCATCGACGGCGTCATGGTCAGCCGCCGCGATCTGGGACAGGACGAGATCAACATCGTCAAAAACATGGCCGACCTGGCCTGGCTGCCTGCCGTCTTCACCAAGACCAGCGGCGGCCTCACCACCGACGATCCTGTGGTGGGGACGTGGTCGCTGCCTGTGCCTGCCAATCTGGAAGGTTTCTACCAGCTTGATCTGCGCACCACCGACGGCATGGGACGCATCTTCCGCCGCGGCAACCAGTGGCGCGGCGTCATCGACAACCTTGCGCCGCGCATCACCGTGCAGGCGGGCGCCACCGGCGTCCTCTACCTGGATCCGGTCACGGGCGCACCTCGCTACGACATCGAGATCACCGACGTCACCGCCGCGGATCTGCACCTGGATCGGGCCGGCTTCGTCACAAGCTGTGGCAATGGCGTGCAGCCCACGCCCGATTACATTGACGCCGCCTGGAAGGAAAACTTCTTCCCCGGCATCACACTGCGCAACCAATTGACAGTGCAGTGTCACTTCTGGGCCACCGAAGCCAACCCCAGCGTGGACGTCACCGCCTGTGACAGCTTCGGCCAGTGTACGACCGTGAATCAGCCCGTGAGCACGGCAGCCGTCGCCCGCAGCGTGGACGCCACCACCCTGCCCGTGTTGATCTGGCCGCCCGCGGGCAGCGTCATCGCCATCACCGACACGATCCAGATCCAGATGTCGGCGTCTTCGGCGGGTGCGCTCAAGGAAATGGGCGTCCTCGTCGATGGCAACGCCGCCGAAATGGTCAGCTTCGCCCAGTCTGCCAATGTGACGCAGACCGTCGCCACCGTCACCTTCGCCCTGCCCGCCGCCGGAGAGAACGTCTACGGCCTCTCGGTGCGCACCACGGCGTGGGATGGGACGGTCCTTGAAGGGCCGGTGAACACCGTCACCCTCGATACCGGCGATCCGCAGGGCAACTTGATCACCGACGTCCTCACCGAAGACGCAGACTACAGCCCCGCCGGCGGCATCATGCGCTTCAGCGGCAGCGCGGGGGACAGCATGGGCAACGCCAACGTCGCCGCCGTGGAGATTAGCGTCGACGGCGGCCCCTTCCAGGACGTCACCTGGGACGGCAAAGGTGGCTGGTCGGCGGCAGTCTACGTGGGGCCGAACCCCTACGGCAAGATTCTCCCCGTGACCATGCGCACCACCGACAAGGCGGGCCGCGTGACCACCGACACCAAGAACGTGCTGGTAGACGTCCCCGCGCCGGATGGCTTCGACGCCGCCGCCATTCCGTCGCTCTCCATTGCCGATGTCACCGTCAACGAAGGCGCGGGGACGGCGCAGGTGACGATTCGCCTGTCCGCGGCGCGGGTGGTGGGTACTGTCTCTGTCCAATACAGCACGGCGGACGGCAGCGCCGTCGCCGCGGCGGATTACGACGCCACAAGTGGCAACGCCGTCATCCGGGCGGGGGAAACGTCTGTCACCGTTAGCGTGCCGATTAAGGATAACGGCGAGGTGGAAGCGCCGCAGCGCTTCTTCGTCAACCTGGCGGGCGCGGTCAACGCCACCCTGGCCGACGGGCAGGGCATCGTCACCATCGCCGACAACGACGGCGGCCCGACGCCGACGGTCACGCCAATCCCGGGCGCGACGGCAACGTCCACGCCGGCAGCCACAGTGACGCCGGTTCCCAGCGCAACGTCTACGCCGACGATCATGCCGACGGTCATGCCGACTGTCACGGCGACACCGACTGCAACAAAGACGCCAATTGCGAGTGCAACGCCCACACCGACGGCAACCGCAATCCCGCCGGCTGGGCAGCAGTCGCTCTACTTGCCTTTCGTGTCAAGGCTGTCCACCGCCGCGACGAAGGAGCAAGTTGAGGCCGATCACAGGCTTTACTTGCCCTCTGTGGCGCGGGAGTAGGGAAAACAGAAATCGTCCGAGAAGCGCACCGCTTCTCGGACGATTTCTGTATTGGTTCCACTACGGATCTTTATGAAACGGGGCTGAGGCTGTCTTCCGTCACGGGGTGGGCTGTTTCGAGCTTTTGTACGGCAAGCCGATAGCCAAGTGCCTTCAGGATGGCGTTGATTGTGTCCAGGCGCGGGTTGCCTTGTGCAGACAGGGCTTTCTGCAGACCCTGGCGGGTCATGCCGACTTCGTCTGCCGTTACGGTGATGCCTTTGACGCGGGCAATGATACGCAACGCTGAAAGCAGGACTGTGCAATCCCCATCCTCAGCATAGTCTTCGAACATCTCTTCGATAAAATCATCGATTTGGTCGGGATGTTTTGTGAAATACTCGACACTAAAATCCTGTAAAGTTCGGTGATTACGCATTGCCAAGGTACTCCCTCCAATAGATCCGCGCTCGTTCGATATCTCGTCTTTGGCTGTCTTTGTCCCCGCCTAGCAACAAGAGAACAATACTGTCGCCATCTTCACCAAAATAGACACGATATCCTGCTCCAAAAAAGAATCTTAGCTCGTATAATCCTTCTCCCAGCGTCTTGGCATCGCCATAGTGGCCTTCCTCAAGTTTGAGGAGACGTTTCTGAATCCGGCGCACTGTCTTGTAGTCATTCAGATTTTCAAGCCAATCCGCAAAAGGCTCACGTCCAGACGCTGTTTGGTACAGTCGAACTTCTTTCATAAAGACCTTCATCTAGGGTGGTGCTATAGATGAGATAAGTATATGCGCGCAAACTATAGTTTGCAACTAGCGGGTTTGCATAAATGCCTCAATCGCGTTGACCGCGTTTTCGACGCCCTTCTCCTGGCGGATCTTCTCGCCCAGCACCTGCACCTTTGCCCGCATCTGCGCGTCGTGGACAAGTTGCTCGATCCCCGCTGCCAGCGCGGAGACGGTGATCTTGTGGCGCGGCACAGCTTTGACGCCCACACCCAACTCGTGGACACGCCGTCCCCAGTAGGGTTGATCGCCCAGGTGCGGCACGATCATTGTCGGCTTGCCGGCGCGCAGACCGGCGGCAGTTGTCCCCGCCCCACCGTGGTGGACGACGGCGGCAACGTGTTCAAAGAGCCACATGTGCGGTACGTTGGCCACGCTGTACACGTGCGGCGGCAACTCGTCTCGATGCATGTTGGCCCACCCCGAAGAGAGGATCGCCCGTTGCCCGGTCTCTTTCAATGCGGACAGGATCAAATCCACCGTCGCCTGTGGGTTTCGGTTCGACATGCTGCCAAAGCCGATGTAAACCGGCGGCGCGCCGTCTTCGAGGAAGTTGACCAGATCGGTGGGTGGCTGCCAGCCTTCGCTTTCGTCGAGGAACCAGTAACCGCTGACCGTGGTAGGGCTGGGCCAGTCCTCGGCAGGGGGGACGACGTGGCGGCTAGCGCCCAAAATCGTGGGGGCGAGGCGACGGACGCGTAGATAGCTGCGCGTTGAATGGGGTGGCAGATCGAGGTGTGTCTGCCGCAGATAATTGGTCGTCTCCTTGGTAAAGGACCAGATCAGCCGTTCGGTGAGGTGCCCTGCCCAGCGGTTGAGGATGTTGTGACTACGCGGGAAAAAAGCATTGAGCGACGCTGGTCCACTGGCGGTGGGCTGGTGTGGCTGCAACATGGCGTTGAGGTAGGGAACATCGTTCTTTTCGCTAAACGACTGCACCATCGATTCGGAGACAAAGCCGCCGATGACCAGATCGGTCTCTTTTTCGTAATGGTGTACCGACTCGATCATCTCGTCGCGGTAATCGCGCATGATTTCGCCCATCATGCGCAGTTGGCGCATGGGGCTGTCGCTACTTTCGGCCCAGATCAGCCCTTTCTCGCTCTTCATCACCGCTTCCATGTCAATGGCGGGGATGAAGCCGAAGCCGTACAATTCGATCCACGCTTTGAAATTGACGCCGGCCATCATCTCAACGGTGTGGCCGACGTCTTTGAGTCCTAGGGCCAGCGCGAGCAGCGGTTGAACGTCGCCGCGGGAGCCGATGGCGAGGATGGTGATGTGCATGGGGGAGGGGTATCCTTTTTCTGTGTCGTTGTTGCGTAGTGCGTAGTGCGTGTACCAGTATAGGCGGTGCTTTCCTCTATTGGTGAGGATCGAGTCAGTGCCTGGCACTGGTCAGCATCAGATCTCTCCAAGCGAGATCCCCTGACCAGTGCCAGGCACTGACGGGTAGTACAATTCCATTTTAATTTAACTACGCAACAACCCGCTCCCCTACAATCTCACTCAACCGTTCCTGCACAATCTGTCGTTCCTCGCCGGTGAGCACCCACGGGTTGAAGAAGATACCGTCTTTGCCGGAGAGGGCGACTTCGATGTGGTGTTCGCCGTTGCGCAGAGCGTCGACTATTTCGTCGCGAGTGAGGTGCAAGGTATCGTGGTCAAACGTTGCCAGGACGCGCGGCAGCGGCTGGCCGGCTTCGTTGGGGAAGGAGCGCTGGGCCCTGACGCCGGGGATCTGGTTCCACGCTGCGCACCATTCGGCCACGGTCTGTTCGTCGGCCAGGGCTTGCGCTTTATGATCAAGGTTGACGTAGCGTTCCACCGCGGCGAGACAGCCGGCCAATTCCTCTTTGCCCACCTTCATTGGTCGACCAATGCTGGCGTTGGGGCTGCCGTTGACGCGGCACGCTTCGATCAGATCCTTGCGCCCAAGGACCAACCCCGACGACTGTGGGCCGCGCAATTCCTTGCCGCCGCTAAAGACGGCCAATGCTGCGCCCATCTGTGTGAAGCGCCAAAGATTGTGTACGGGCGGGAGCTGTGCCGCTGCGTCCACCACCACGGGGACGTCGTGGCGGTTGGCGATCTCGATGACTGTCTCCAGCGGCAGGTCGCCTCGGCCAGTCATGACGCCCTGAAACCAGAAGATCGCCGCCGTCCGCTCATTGATGGCCGCTTCCAACTCCCACGGCGCGGTGCCGCCCACACCGATTTCCATCAACTTCACGCCCACCTGGCGCACGGCGTGATCATAACCGTTGCGGTGCATACGGTGGACGATCACCTCGTTCTTCATGCCGGTGAGGTCAGGCAGACGGGCAATCTTGGCCGGGTCGGTGCCGGTAATACACGCCGCCGTCGCTAGGACAAGCCCCGCCGCCGCGCCCGAACTGACGTAAGCCGCCTCGTTGTGGGTCAGTTCGGCAATGCGTTCCCCTACCCGCCGTTGCAATTCGTGATAATCCACATAGTGGCGTGCCCCGTCGACCATTGCTTCCACCACTTCCGGCGGCATGACAGATCCGCCCAACTTCGTCAACGTTGCCGACGCATTGATAATCGGGCGCAGTCCTAATTTTTCTAAAATTGCCATGATGATTGCTCCTTATTTGGGGGATGATATGAAAAACCCCCGTCGATCGACAGGGGGGAGGACAGGTGATTGGTGATTGGTGATTAGTGAATGGGCAGAGCGGAGAGCGACTTCTCCCCAATCACTAATCACCAATCCCAAATTTACGGACGATCCAGATCCAAGACAGCCTGTACCTTCTCGACGATGATCGGGGCTTGCTCGGCCCAGGTGGACTGACCTTCCCACACCAGGTCGATGTCGTTGAGGAAGGCGTTGTTGGCCTCGGTGAAGCGGGTGTTACGCGGCATCGGGAAGGGTTCGATACCGGCGCTGAGCAGTTGGTCGGTGATGCCGTACATCTTGTTCACTTCGTTGACGGCGGCATCGGTCCACGCCGACTTATGGCCGTTGGGCTGGAGTTTGCCTTCAAGCACCATGAGTATGCCGGCTTCGCCCGAAGAGTACATCTTGAGCAGTTCGTACGCCTGCTCAGGATTGGCCGTCTTCGAGTTGATCATGTGCTGGTTGCCCGAATAGCAGGTGCCCTGACGTCCTTCGGGGCCAATGGGCAGCGGCACAGCGTCCATCTCGAAGGCGCCGTCAATGCGGTTGAGGAAGTTGGCCACGTTGCCGACGGTGCTGGCATGGGTCGCCATAAAGCCGGCCACGAAGATGTTGCCGGGCGCATTCTCGATGTAGTCGGGCTTGCGCGGGGCGACGCGGTCGTTAAGGATGTTCACATACCAGTTGCCGATTTCCTCGTGCAGTGGGGTGTTGAAGATGAACTCAGTGCCGTCTTCGTTCATCACCCAGCTATCGCGTGAACCTGGATCGCCGAATGAGCGAGCCGTGTTGCTGTAGTAGTGGAACGAATTCATGCCGTCCATGCCCATGCCGAAAATGCCATTTTCGGTATCGGCGGCGGCGCGGGCCAATTCTTCCCACTCCTGCATCGTCCAACCGATTTCGGGATGGGGCAGGCCCTTTTCGTCGAGCATGGTGATGTTGTAGCTGATGGCAATGTTGCCGCCGGGATGCACCACGCCGGGGACGCTGAAGTTCTTGCCGTCTAGCGAATTGCCCGCCATGATACTGGGATACATGTCCTCGAAATCGGGCAGCGGATCCGCCGCCATAAGATCGTCGATATCCAGGTAGATGCCCTTGAGGTAGTTGATGAAGAGCCAACGATGGTGACCATAGGTCAGATCCTGCAACGTGTTCGAAATGAAGCCGGTCTGTGTCTTGGTTTCGATTTCGCCATAGATCGTCTCTTCGATGATCACTTCCACGCCGCTCTCGTCTTGGTAACGCTGCGCCATGATCGTCGGCATCACGCTTTGTCCGGCTTCCGGCGCCACCTGTATACGTAGGACGACGTCAGTGGCGGCGGGTGCGGCACCGGAACCGGCGGCATCGGGTGCGGCGCTGGGCGCAGGGGCGGCAGGCGCACAGGCTGCCAGCAGTTGCGCACTGGTGACGCCCAAACCGGCGACACTCAGCCCCTTGATGAAGGATCTACGAGTAATCTTGCGAGTCATGGTTCTCTCCTGAAAGTTTGATAGAATGCAATGATGTAGGCACGGATGTTGAGTTGATGCGCAGGCAGCCTCCTCCTTTACAGTAGGTGACTGGGGATTGGTGATTGGTGACTGGGGCAGATCCTTTTCTGCCCCAGTCACCAATCACCAATCCCCAGTCACTATCCCTTAATCCCCGACATCACGATCCCCTGCACAAAGAAACGTTGACCCACGAAGAAGATCACGATCAGGGGAATCATTGAGAGAATACAAGCGGCCATGAGCAGGTGTTCCATCGGTTCACCACCCACTTCAGGCGTCGTCTTGAAGAAGTTGAGGCCGACGGCCACGGTGAACTTTTCGGGGGAATTCAGATAGATCAACGGGCCGAGGAAGTCGCTCCACGTGGCAATCGTGGTGATGATGGCCAGCGTCGCCAGGATCGGTTTACACAGCGGCAGCAGGATCGACCAGAAGATGCGCAGATAACTTGCGCCGTCGATCAAAGCCGCTTCATCTAGATCACGGGGCAGCGACAGGAAGAATTGCCGCATGAGGAAGATGGCGAAACCGCCGCCACCGAACCAATATGGCACCCACAGTGGCAGCAGCGTGTTGATCCACCCCAAGTTGTAAAAGAGCACAAACTGAGGGATCAGGGTCACCTGCGCCGGCAGCATCATGGTGGCCAGCGTGATCATGAAGAGCGCGTCACGTCCTCTGTACTGGAAGCGTGCCAGTGAATAGGCCACCAGCGCTGCCGTGATCACCGTGCCTATTGTAGACAACACCACAACCACCGTCGAATTCCACGCCCAAATCACTACAGGGATACGCGGAATGATTAACACCTGGTAGTAGTTGACCCACTGCGGCGTCTCAGGCAAAATCGCCGGCGGGAAAGCCGACATTTCGACAGGCGTCTTCAGCGAACTCATCAACGTCCAAAAAATTGGGAAGCCGAACATCACACATAGCAAGATGACAAAGGCATAGAGCCCTACACGCCAGAGTTGGCTGTTCAGTCGGGCGCGCTGGTTGTAGACCGTCGCCGACATTGTCTGTTGCGCCATGATCTAGTCGCCCCCTTCGTAGTGAACCCAGCGCCGCGACGTCTGCACCTGGAAGTAAGTAAAGATCATCAAAATAATCGCCAACACCCAGGCCAGCGCGCTGCCGTAGCCCAGCCGGAAGTAGGCAAAGGCTTCGGTGTAGATATGTAGTGCAAAGAACCACGTCGCATAAGACGGCCCACCCTGGGTCGCCACCCATGCCGTAGTGAAGACTTTCAACGCGCCGATAACGCCCAGCACCAGGTTGAAGAAGATCGTCGGTGTCAACAGTGGAATCGTGATGTGGCGGAACTTCGTCCACGCGCTGGCCCCGTCGATGTCGCCCGCTTCGTAGAGTTCCTGTGGCACACCCTGCAAACCCGCCAGGAAGATCAACATGGTGTTGCCGCCTACGGCAGCCCACACGTTGATCAAGATCACCGAATAGAGCGCTGAATCTCGCGATGTCAACCAGTTGGGTGGGCTGTCGATGCCTAGATCACGCAGGAACATATTGATCGGCCCAAAGCGAGGCTGGAGCAGATAGGTCCACAACACCGCCAGCGCCACCGCCGGGATCAGATGGGGAATGAAAAAGACGGTGCGGTAGATATTGGTGCCTTTGAGCTTCTGGTTGAGCATCGCTGCCAACAGCAGCGCCCCTCCCACGCTGGCCGGCACGAAAAAGACGGCAAAGGTGAAGGTTCTCCCCAGCGACGGCCAAAAGAGACTATCGGTGGTAAAGGCGCGCACATAATTCGCCAGCCCCAACCAGCGCGTCGTGCCGATGATCTCGTAGTTGGTGAAACTAAAGTAAGCCGAGGCAACAATCGGCCCACCCCAAAAAATGAGCAGACCTATGATCCATGGCAGGGCAAAAAAATACCCCCACATCGCTTGTCGCGCCTGATAGTTTGTTTTTACCCCCACAACGCGGGCCAAAATCGACGGCCTGTCTTTCGAAGAAACCGGCAATCTCTGTTCACTAACAACGGCCATAAACACCTCCCTCTATCTATTTACGATTTTTGATTGACGATTTTCGATTGTCTGGTAGAGCATCTGAGTGGGAATTGAGAGCCTATTACTTAACGCAACAGTTCGCCAATACCTATGCGTCGCTCTCAACGAGACAATCATCAATCATCAATCATCAATCATCAATCAATGATTGATTTGCCAATACGCTGCCGGCGCCTCTTTCCATTCCGGCATACTCAATCCGCTCGGATCGTAGACAATCTCGCCGGCGCGCAGCGTCATCACACATTCCAGTTTCTGGTTTCCTTTCAGTTTCGCTTTGCCGCAATCGATGAAACTGAATTCTCCCTCCTTCAATTCGAGGACAGCCACATCTGCCTCTGAACCCACCGTTAGGTGACCCAACTCAGGGTGCCCGATCTCCTGCGCCGGGTTGATTGTAGACATGCGGATCACCTCTTCCAACGGCACGCCCATATTGAGGACTTTGTTCATCGTGGTCAACATGTCCACCACCACACCGTGGACGTTGCGCACGTGTAAGTCGGTGCTAATCGACGCGGGGACAAAGCCGCCTTCAATCGCAGGTTGCGCCAGGCGGAACCAGAAGCTACCCGCGCCATGCCCCAAATCGAAGACAATGCCGCGCTTCTGCGCCTCAAACATGTATTTTGCCGGTTTCCCTGACTCATCAAGCACCGGGAACTGCTGCGCGAAGACATGGGTGTGAATGTCCCCTGGCTGCATCTTCTCTAGAATTAACTCCGGATAGGTGCGTTCGGGCCGCGGCCAGAAGTCGACCATCAACGGCTTGCCGCACAGCTTACTGGCCTCAAGCGCCCGATCCACTGCCGCCCACGGCGTGTGCAGATCATCGAAAGGCTCGCGAGTCCAGTAATGGGCTGTCTTAATACCGACGCAGATGTCGGGGTAAGCCTGTACGATGGATGCGGCCAGTTCGGGATCCATGTTGCGCGGATCCTGCTCGAAATCGCCGATCATGCCTTGATCTACAATGTTGATGAAGGCGAAGATGCGTGTTTTCGAGAGGTCGATCACCGTGCGTTTGAAGTGGAGAAAATGACGTGCGCCCGCTGTGCCCGTGTCCACCATTGTGGTGACGCCGGAGCGGAAGGAGTGGGAGTCGGCCATCACGCTCAGCCCTTCGGGTTCGCGTGTATGGTGAACATGTACGTGAATGTCGATGATGCCGGGGGTGACGAGATAGCCGTTCACGTCTACCACCTGCACAGCCGAAGATGGATCGATGTCTTCGGCGACGGCGGCGATCTTGCCATCCTTGATGGCGATGTCACGACGTCCGTTCACGCCGCTTTTTGGACAAACGGTATGACCATTTTTGAGTAATAGATCATACTGGGTTCCCTGGGTCATGGTTGCACCGGTTTTATCTATGGGGGCCCTGCACGGGCACTGATAACTGTCAACAGGAAACAGACGACGACAATCTGTCTTTGCGGCGACAGATTATATTTGATTGGGGAATGCTCAACCACTAAGAGGGTGCTTGTAGTGACTTCTGATAGAGTGCAGTGGCATAGAACTCATACGACGCCGCCCTGTCCGGCACATCCACCACGTGGACGGTAAAGCGGGCGGGTACACCATTTTCGGGGCAATTCTCTTTGAAGAAGCCGGCGTATGCTTTTCGATAAGCCTGACGCAGCCGTTCCTGCTCCTTCACATAGCCTTCAGGATCTACCAGCGGATGGGGGGACTTGGGCTGGCAACCAAAGGCGTGGACTTCGATGAAATCCACGTGGGCAATGCTATCACAGATGCCTGCATCGCGCAACCATTTTTCCCAACAGCGGAAGACCAGCGGAATTTCAATCTCCGGCTCCATAAAGGTCACAGTATCGAGGCCCAGCACACCGGTAGCCGAATACCCCCCCGTCAACCCCGAAAAGTAGATCTTCAAATCGCCGTCGGGCTGTTCTTCTGTCACCAACGCCGACAGCACGGGATCTTCACCTTGGTAATAGTAGGTGATCTTGCCCCGTTTCTTCACCTGAAACGCCATGACACACTCCTCGCGTGTGGTGGTTCAAGATACGCATGTAACTTGGCAGCAATCGATAGGACTGCTACCATTCTACATGAAACTTACGAATGAGCAACTTAGGATTGGGGATTGGGGATCGGGGACTGGGATCGTGTCGAGTCGATGGTTCGGTATGGGCGGCATCAAAAATCGCCCAATCGCTAACTCGATCCGCCCAACATCCCTACCACCCGCCTAGATCCTCAACCCAATCTCTAATCTCCAATCCCTCCTCCCACCGCGAAAGGATCACACCACCATGCGCATCGCCATCGCCTCTCTGACCCACGAGTCGAACACCTTTGCCGCTTTCCCCACCACGTTGGATGAGTTTCGCGTCCACCGCGGCGAGGACGTCATCGCCGCCTACAAGCCCACGTTTCACGAGGTGGCGGGCTACATCGCCGCCGCCGAGGAATACGACTACGAGATGGCGCCGCTCTTCGCCGCCAACGCCACCCCCGCCGGCGCCCTGACCCGCGACACCTACGAAACCCTGGTGGGCGAACTGCTGGCGTCGCTTGCCGCAGCCAAAGATTCGTGCGACGGTCTGCTCCTGGCTCTGCACGGGGCAATGGTGGCCGAGCATTTCCCCCAGGCCGACGCTGAAACCGTGCGCCGGGTGCGTGAGTTGGTGGGCCCCGACTTCCCGGTGGTTGTGACCCATGACTACCACGGCAATGTCAACGAAGAACTGGTGCGCGACGCCACGGCGCTCATCATTTACAAGACCAATCCCCACATCGATCAGCGGGAACGGGGCATCCAGGCGGCGCACATCCTCGCCCGCACCATCCGCGGAGACGTGAAGCCGACGCAGGCCATCGCCAAGCCCAATCTGCTCTTCAACATCGCCTTCCACAACACCAGCAAGCCGCCTATGCAGCCGTTGATGCAGGCCGCCATCGCCCTGGAGGACCAACCTGGCGTCCTCGCCTGTAGCATCGCCGCCGGTTACCAATACGCCGACGTGCCCGCCATGGGGCCGTCCATCGTTGTCGTTACCGACAACGACCCCGCACTCGCCCAACGCGAAGCCGACCGCCTCGCCGCCATGATGTGGGACGTGCGCGATCAGTTGATCCCCCGTATCCTCGATGCGGCGGAAGCGGTGAAGATGGCGATTGAGAGCACCGAAACGCCGGTGGCCCTCTTCGAACTGGGCGACAACATCGGCGGCGGCAGCGCAGGAGACGCCACCATCATCCTCGCCGAGCTGGTCCGCCAAAAGGCGACGGGCTGGGTGGCGGCGGTCTACGATCCAGAGTCTGTGCAGCAGTGCTTCGCCGCGGGGATCGGTAGGGAAGTCGATCTCATGGTGGGCGGCAAGACCGACAACGAGCACGGCACGCCTGTCGCCATTCACGGCCGCGTGCGCACCCTCAGCGATGGATCCTACGAGGAGACCGAACGCCGCCACGGTGGGGCGCGTTTCATCGAGCAGGGGCTGAGCGCTGTCGTCTCTGTGCGCGGCGACGAGGGCGAGCGCGTCGGTTTGCTGCTGGTCAACAGCCTCCGGACCACGCCCTTCAGCATTCACCAACTTACGTCCGTGGGCATTGTGCCCGAACAGCAGAAGATCCTTGTGGCCAAGGGCGCAGTGGCGCCGCGCGCCGCCTACGAACCGGTCAGCAAGCGCATCATCGAAGTGGACACCCCCGGCGCCTGCGCCATCAGCCGTGGGCCGGAGGCGTTCCATCTTGCGCGCAAGGATCTGTATGAGTGGAACACGAGTATGATACACTGACTGTACCAGTGTGAGTGTTGGCCTCGGTTTATTATTACGAAATCGGGAACGCACAATGCAATTCGAGTGGGATCCGAACAAGTCACGAGCGAATGGGCGTAAGCACCAGGTTTCGTTTGATGAGGCTGTGACCGTTTTCCTGGACAACCTAGCTGTAAGCGGTGAAGACCCGGATCATTCGCTTGGTGAAGAGAGATGGATCACCTTTGGGGTGTCCAACGTGGGGCGCTTACTTGTTGTATCGCACACCGATAGGGGAGATCGAATTCGGATCATCAGTGCAAGACCTGCTACACGGGCAGAGAGGATAATTTATGAACAAGGCTGAGAACAGCACAGATGAACTTCGTTCTGAATACAAGCGCGAGGATTTTGGAAAGATGGCCCGTGGTAAGTACACGGCTCAGGCTAAAGAGTCTTCCAATATCGTAGTTCTTGATCCCGATATCGCCGCTGCCTTCCCAAGTTCCGAGGCTGTCAACCAAACCCTACGTCGACTATTGGAACTCGCCAGAGCGAGTGCTCAGTTGGCAGAATGATCAGTGACAAAATGGGCCGAGCAAGTCACTTGCTCGGCCCACTCTTTATTCTTCATTCATCAATTCTTCAATCTCCAACAGCCGGTTATACTTCGCCAACCGCTCCGACTGCGTAATTGACCCCACTTTGATGTAATCTCCGGCCCAGCCCGTGGACAGATCGCCCAGCCAATTGTCTTCAGTTTCGCCGCTGCGGGCGCTGATGACAACCTCCCAGCCCGCGGACCGGGCCAGCCGGTGCGCTTCGGCAGCTTCGCTGAGCGTGCCGATCTGGTTCACCTTGAGCAGCAACGCGTTGGCCGCTTTATTCTCCATGGCATAGCGGATGCGCGCCGGATTGGTGCAGAGCAGATCGTCGCCGAGAACAC
The DNA here is from genome assembly GCA_016124945.1 of bacterium. Lineage (GTDB taxonomy): Bacteria > Chloroflexota > Anaerolineae > Caldilineales > Caldilineaceae > RI-153. The sequence continues at coordinate 78,959 of WGMT01000033.1, forward strand.
GCGTCCCCTCGATGCGGCTGCACAAGGACGACCAATGCAGCCAGTCCTCTTCGGCGAGGCCGTCTTCGATGCTCACCAATGGGTAGCGGCGGCTCCAGTCGAGCAGCAGATCCACCATTTCCTCGCCCGAAAGCACCTGCCCGTGGAGATGATAACGCCCGTCCTTGAAGAAGTGACTCGACGCCACATCCAGCGCCAGTTTGGCGTCCTCGCCAGGGCGGTATCCTGCCCGTTCAATCGCCTGCACCGCATCGGCCAAGAGGACTTCGTCATTGGGCGCGGGTGGGGCCAGCCCGCCTTCGTCGGCGGTGAGGGCGCGCATGCCGTATTTGTCTTTGATCAGCGCCGCTGCGGACTGGTAGATGGCGTACATCATCGCCAACCCGTCAGCGATGGAATCGGTCTGCGGCGCGATGAGCACGTCTTGGATGGCGACCTGGGCTTCGGCGTGTTTGCCGCCGCTGAAGAGGTTGATGGTAAGGCCGGGCAGCTTTGGCTCGATCCCCAGCAGATCGGCAAAGTGACGGTAGAGCGGCAAGCCACGCTGCTTCGCCTGCGCCCGCGCAAAGACCAACGACACGGCTAGGATCGTATTTGCGCCCAGCCGCGACTTGTTGTCCGTCCCATCCAATTCGCATAGCCGATAATCGAGGGTGGACTGATCGGGCAACTCCGCGCCGATGAGCGCCGGCGCGAGGAGGTGGTTGACGTTGCCCACAGCCGTGCGGCAGCCGAGACCGCCGTAGCGTTTGAGGTCGCCGTCGCGCAGTTCCAGCGCTTCGGCGGAGCCGGTGGATCGGCCAGACGGCACCGATGCGGTGGCCGTTGTGCCGTCGTTGAGAACGCAGGTGGCTTGCACGGTAGGGCGGCCGCGGCTGTCGAGGATCTCCAGGGCGCGCAGAGACTGAATCACAGACATGGGTTAAAGTCCTTGGTGGAAGGCGTGGATCAGGTCGGGCAGGGTGGTGGGTGGGTCGGTCATCAGCGCCAACACGAGACGACGCTGGCGCTCTTTTTCATCCGGTGTCAGATATTCCAGTGGAGAACGTCCATCGACACGGGCAAGCAGACAGGCTAAGGTGTGACGCACAGCGCGCGGCTCGAAACCATCCAAACTGGCGAGATGATCTACGCTGTCTACATAGACCTGCCAGTAGTGCCGCGCGGCATCAATGAACGCCTGCCGCTGCGCTGCGACGTGATGCGCTTTGCTCAGCAGGTGGGTGAACGAAAATCCCAGGTCAAAACAGGGATCGCCCCAGTGGATCACCTCGTGGTCGAGCAACACCAGCCGCCCGGCGTGGACAAGCACATTCTTGGGGCTGTAGTCGCCGTGCACAAGCGCAAGCGACTGGGCGCGGGTTTCGTCCACGAGCTTCGTGTAGAAATCTTGGGCGGCGTCGTGTCGGCTTGCGGTGTAGAGGTAGTAGGGCTCCAGGCGTAGCGTCTCGAAGAATGTTCGGTCGTTGAAGTGCGGGGCGAGTTCGTCCTGTTTTTGGGAGGAATGACCATGCATCGCTCCCAGCATCTGCGCGAATTGTGCCACGTGATCGTGGACAAGATCCCCGGCCAACAGCATCGTCTTCCAATTGGTATGTGGCTGGGGGACAGCCTGCATGGCGAGCAGGTGCTGTTCGTGGTCCTCGAAGATGAGGCCCGGCACCGATCCTGGCGGCAGTAGATCGGCCAGGGCGCGCATCCCCGCCGCCTCGCGGTGAATGCGTTCGGGGCTGCTGAACCAATCCACGGCGACGCGTAGTTTCTCCAATGCCTGTTTGATCACCCATGCCTCACCGTTGGTCCTTTCCACGAGCACAGTGCGATTGGAAACGCCGCCGGCAAGCGGGGTGATGATCACCTCGTCACCGGCGGCGATGTGATTGTGTTGGCGCAGGTAGGCCAGGAGCTGATCTGCTTGTTCGATGTTGAGTGTGGTCACGTGAGTTGTAGCTGTTGAATCGGTGCTAAATGAAGAGATGCTTGCATTGTACACAACCCGGCACCCTTGTCCAGTTTCAGTGCCAGAATCGTCTAGAGCATAAAAGGGCCTACCTGGCTACGTAAGAGATATAGAAAATGCCTATATCCTATTTGGGCTTTTCCCCATAATCGAGTAGAGGTTCTATCGTTGCCGATATGATTAGTTTGCCCTTGTAAGGGGACAATAGGGACTCCAGTTCTTCCTTCTGATTGATCGCATGTCGTAAACCTATCGTTGTGAGCAGGGGTTTCGGATCCTTCTCAAATGCAGCTTTGATGTTCTTGATCTGGTAGATCTCTCTCCGCAATGCCCATTTTTCCAAGATGGTTGAGCCCAAATCTTCATTTACCTTTTTGTCAAGTTCGAGTTCTGACTCCTTCGCCAGTTGCTTGAATTGCTGTTTTGCAATCCCTACGATGCACTGGAAAAGTTCTTCTACGTTCGTAGACAACTCCGCAAATTTCACGCCCTCTTTTTTCTTTAAATCTCTGAATGGTCCTCTCATCTCTCCCATCTGTCTTAGCTCATCCTCGATGGTGTTCCATTGTGCGTTCTCTAAATTCGTTATGCATGCCTTTGCCTTGTTCACCAGATCTGTAATTTTGTTGGCCCTCTTGTCCAAGTCGGTACTCTCAGGATCTTTAACCGCCTTTAATACCCTGATACCGTCATAGAGTTCTCCTAAACGCGCCACGTCCACGATTCCTGACCCTTCATACTTTCCGCTCTCCCCTAACCCTTTTAGCTGATTTGGTAAATCTGCCCAGAAGTGCTCTACATTCGCCGCCAATTTCAACCAAATGTTCTCGACCGCGTGACCACCTGCGTTTCCCTCATATGGTTGGTTCGTCTGCTTCCAGCTCTCTGATATCTCTGGTCCTGACACTTCATGCCCATGCAAACTTGTTTCGTGCGCGCCCTCCACCAAAAAATGCTTAATGTTAAGCCCCTTAATGAATTGTTGCTTCCCGGCATCATGGTGCTCACCCCAGATGATCGGTCCTTTATTTGTAAAGTTCAACCATTTCCTTTTGTATACACCGATGCCTTCTGTTTTGCCTTTTTCCTCCACCCAATTTGTCATCTCTGGAACGTCGTTAAACCAGATGTTACCTTCATATCCTTGGACCAGTATCGCCGCCAAACTATACAAGTCTTCATTGTTCGTTTCTTCCGGCTCAAGTTCCTTACCGTTTAACTTGATTCTGAATGTCATGTCTTTAACTTTATTGATTTTTACAATTTCTTTCTCGACTTTCTCATGGAATTCCGTGAGGAATTTAGCCTTACCCTCTTCCTTCGATTTCTTTGCCATGCCTTTAGAGTTAATGTGCTCCTTCTTCCATTTCGTAGTGATGGATTCGATTTCCTCAAGCTGACGCAACCGCAGAGCATAATCGTCAACAGCCACGTTATTGCGGTAGTCGTCGAGCTTTTCTTCGAGTTTTTGCCAAGTTGATTTCGAGAGCTTCTTGCCTGGTTTGAACCCAAACTCCCTGAGTTCATCTGACGTGTAAAGTCCAGGTGCTCGTTGTACACGATTTTCCAGCAAACTACCCGTTTCACTGGCTTGCGCCCCATCACCCATCGATTTAGACGAAGTTACATTCGTGTTAACAACAAAAGCACGTTGCAGGGGGGCTACGTCCTCTCTCTGAGCAATCGGATTTGACTCCTTCAGGTTCTTGGCCTGTGCCAACTCCTCATCCATCTCTTCCCGCTGCACTTTCGCTGCGCCCTGCTGCACAGTATGCGTCAACTCGTGAGCGAGGAGCCGCTTCCCGCTGCTGCTGCTTGGGTTGTACTGACCCTTGCCAAAGAAGACATCGTTGCCTAACGTAAAAGCTTTGGCATTGAGCGAACGATTCAGCTTATCCGCTTGCCCGCCTGTATGTACCCGCACTTTGCTGAAGTCGGCCCCAAAACCGCTTTCCATGCTGCCGCGCACCCCCTCATCCAGCGTACGTCCACTGCCACGGGCGGCCTGGATCTGGCTGGTAACGCTTGGTTCCACCTCGCCGCCTTCAGGTCCATGCTCGTGCTTGCCCTGTACCATCTCTTCTTCTTCTTCAATGTCACGTTGAATTACAAAGGCGCGGCGGATGGGCGCTGCCGGTGTTCGCTGTAGCCGACTGATGTCCACTGCCAAGGGCTTCATCTGAAGTTCATCTTCGTCCTCCTGTCGTTGGACAGGCGAGGACGGCTTCATCTGAAGCTCTTCTTCGTCTTCCTGTCGCTGGACAGGCGAGGACGGCTTCATCTGAAGCTCTTCTTCGTCTTCCTGTCGTTGGACAGGCGAGGACGGCTTCATCTGAAGCTCTTCTTCGTCTTCCTGTCGTTGGACAGGCGAGGACGGCTTCATCTGAAGCTCTTCTTCGTCTTCCTGGCGCTGGACAGGCAAGGACGGCTTCATCTGAAGCTCTTCTTCGTCTTCCTCGCGTTGGACAGGAGGACTGTCGATCTGGCGCACGACCTGTGAGGCAACCTGGTCGGCTTCCTGCTCGTATTTGTCGGCTGCCGGGCCAAGGGTCAGTTTGGTTTGGATAGGGAGGGCACGTGACAGTAGGCCAACCGTGGCGCGGTTGCCGATGGTTCGTTGCAGGTGCTTGACGTCTTTGGGGGTGAGGGTGCTGGGTGCCATGTGCGCTCGTTGGAGGAGCGCCGGTGTTGCTGCGGCAACAGTGGTTTCAGCTTGAGATTTGCCAGGGATTGCTGCCCCGTTGGCCTTGGATGTGCGATCCTGCCGGCTCATGGTTATCCCTATTCCTTTTGAACTTTGCGCATACGGCTTGGTACGAGGCTATCTAGGGGGGTGCTGCAATTATATACACTATTTTTGAAAAGTCTACAGCCAAAAATGAGGCGGGTGCGTTTCAGAATGGGGGCAGACAGTGCCTGGCACTGTCGCCGCGCGCCCCGAAATCTAACTACATCTGGAGACCGCTAGGGACGCTGATTGAGATCAACGATGTAGTCAAAGATACTACTGGCAAGCATGTGCCATTGGGTCCAGGGTACATTCTTACGCATGTTTCTAAATTCCATCACAATGCCCTGTCCACGGTCCTTGCCCCCTAGCGGTGCAGCCGGCGCTGCGCCGATGGCGTCGGTTGTTGGCCCTAGCGCGCCGAGACCCTCAAGCTCGTTTTGCAGTGCGGGCACATGGTGACTGCTCAATAGATCAACGCCTTGTGTAATGCGGGTAAGCCAGGCTCGACGAGTGAGCTGTGTAGCCGCGTTATCAAGTAGTTGGTTGTACTTGGCCGTACCAGGTGTCTGACCTTTGCGCACACCACGCTCCAGTACAGGCAGATCGGCGGAATCGTTGGCCAGAGCTGTCGTCGACATGATAATATCTACGAAGCGATCGGGGTACTGCTCATATTCATCTCTCTCTTCATCGCTAAGTTTGAGGAACATTGAGCCAAAGTCTGTGCGCAACATAACTGAGTTGGAGATCAATTTGGTGTAGTTCAGCGGAGGATAGTTTGGCATTATCTTTGCACCAAACTTGATGTAAGAACTGAGGAATGCCACCAAACCTTTGAACTCAGCCGTTCCCAGAACACTGGCACCACGTGCCGCCGCCTGTGCGGGCATGTGAGGAGCCATTCCTTCCAGTTCATTGGCGGCACCTTGATGACCAACTGGCGCGTTCTGCGAACCACCACCAATTTCCGACAGCATGGTTATGATCTTGTCGAAGGCAATACCTCCGGTGACTTGCGGATTTGCTGTTAGTCCTGCACCTTGTGGTGTAACACGGACATCGTGATGTTGTTGGTTATTTGTCAATGTATCGAGCCGAGCCGGTACATTGGCTGCCCCCTGTGCGATGCTGTGTGCAACACCATCAAGCCTTAATAGAATATTTTCCAAGCGGTCAGGATCTGTATCGGCAATGGGCGGGTCGATCACAAATTCAATGGTTGAGCCCAACGTGGAGTTTACGTCTGCCTCCATGCGGAAGCCTTCAGGATAACCTGTGATCAGTTCAGTCTTGTTCAGTGGGCGCCACGCACCACCGATACGCGAAAGACCACTATTCTCTCTCTCTACCTTGTAATTGGTCTCAAACTCAAAGCCAACCGCTCTTTGAATTGTATCGCGTTGCACACTTGCTGCGCCCTGCTGTACTGTGTGCGTCAGCTCATGGGCAAGAAGCTTCTTGCCGCCGCTACTGGTAGGACTGTACTCACCCCTCTTAAAGAATATATCTTTGCCAACAGTGAAGGCCCGTGCGTTCAACGACCGATTAAGCGTGTCGGCCTGTGTGCCGGTATGTACGCGCACGCTGCTGAAATCGGCCCCAAAACCGCTTTCCATGCTACTGCGCACACCACCATCTAGTGGCCGTCCACCGCCGCGGGCCGCCTGGATCTGGCTGGTGACACCGGGTTCAACTTCGCCGCCTTCGGGGCCATGCTTGTACTTGCCCTGAATCATCTCTTCTTCTTCAATGTCACGCTGGATTTCAGTGTCACGCTGGATTTCAGTGTCACGCTGGCTCACAAAGGCGCGGCGGATGGGCTCTGCCGGTGTTCGCTGTAGCCGACTGATGTCCTCTGCCACCGGCTTCATCTGAAGTTCTTCTTCGTCCTCCTGTCGTTGGACAGGATGGTTGTCGATCTGGCGTACGACCTGTGCGGCAACCTGATCGGCTTCCTGTTCGTACTTGTCGCCTGCTGGGCCCAGGGTCAGTTTGGTTTGGATAGGAATGGCACGCGACAGTAGACCCACGGTGGCGCGGTTGCCAATGGTTCGCTGCAGGTGCGTGACGTCTTTGGGGCTGAGGGCGCTGGGGGGCATCTGCGCTCGTTGAATCACAAAGGCGCGGCGGATGGGCTCTGCCGGTGTTCGCTGTAGCCGAATGTTGTCCGCTGCCAAGGGCTTCATCTGAAGTTCTTCTTCGTCCTCATGGCGTTGGATGGGTGAGAAGGGCTTCATCTGAAGCTCTTCTTCGTCCTCCTGGCGTTGGACAGGATTGCTATCTATCTGGCGCACGACCTGTGCGGCAACCTGATCGGCTTCTTGTTCGTACTTGTCGCCTGCTGGGCCAAGGGTCAGTTTGGTTTGGATAGGGAGTGAGCGCGACAGTAAACCTACGGTGGCGCGATTGCCAATGGTTCGCTGCAGGTGCTTCACATCGTTGGGGGTGAGGGCACCGGGTGCCATCCTTGCGCGCTGAACGAGCGACGGTGTTGCGTGTGCAAAGGCGTTGTCTGCTTGTGGCTTGTTGGGTTTTGTTGTCTCTTTGGCTGTTGTTACACGTTCATTTTGGCTCATAGACGTACTCCTTTTGCACGCAAATGCGAATGGACTCCGGTTGAAAGTCTCACCTGGTGTCGATGCGACTATTCTAGAATTTGTGGATCGAAAAAGCTAGAAAATATTTCTACAAGCGGATTGTGTTGCGGCTAGAATGCTTCACCTTTGTGAACCTGATCTTTGTGTAGAAATGAGGTAAGGTCGCCCATGGCGCCAACCGCTTTGTCGATCACGCCCATCTCGCTGGCGAAGATCTTGAAGCTTTCGGTTTTCAACTTGCCTTGTTGGGCGGGGTTGTGCCATACGGCAATGTCCACCCCTTCTACCTTGTCGGGCAGGCGATTCAGGATCTTGGCTGTGGTAATGCCTTTGTCGCCGCCCGTAGAAAGTATATTACGGATGGCATCGCGCGACATATGGGCTGTTTCGCCAGAATGTTTGACCCCTGGGCCGCTGCCTTTGTTAAACATGGCATCGTCCCCGTAGACACGGGCGTTGGCTAGCGATCCGTCGCCAGAGGTGATCTCAAGTCCATCTAGACAGAACTTATTGTGTAGTGCATTGGTTGATTTCTGTAGATAGCCGTGGTTCATAAATTCAAAATAATCGGTGTAGGTGACCATGGCTGCCATTCTTTGGTAGGAGTCGTCGCTCTCGTCGTCCTGCGCGTCTTCGAATTTTTCTTTGTCTTTGGGGATGTACTCGGTTCTGAGCACGAACTCAAGTTCCGCGTAATCTTCAGGTTGTAGTTTCGAAGAGAGACCTATCTCGCCTTTGAGCAGTTGCGCTGCCTGCTTGGTATCGTAGTCTAGATGGATAATACCGTCTTGTAGCAATTTGTTGAGCGTGATTCTCGTTGTTGGAAAGTCAAAACCCAGTTTTGCTCCTACTTTCAAGAGCAAATCCCCCTCTATTGTTTGCAACTCGGGGGTGTCTGCGGCCAGGCCCTGCCAATACTCGATCAGCTTCCTGGTGTCACTGCCGGCAGTGCGTAAAGACTCTGGCACCTGTAGGCCCAACGCTTTGAAGCGGACCATCCAGTCTTCTCCGCCAATGTCTTCTACTGCCTGAGGGTTCTGTGCCCTGTTCTGCACATTTTGTTCACTGTACCCCTGGATTTGGCTCTTGTCGTACTGCCCTTTATCCCCGCTAATGGCGGACGCCAACTCGGGCTGTTTGTAAGCAATGGCCTGTACTTTGCGCCAGTTCGAATCCCTGGAAAAATCCATTTTGTCGCTGTGGCTATCCAGGTACTCGACAAACCACTTCATGATCAGCGTTTTATTGATCATGTGGCCGGCGGCATAGGAATCCTGTAAATAGTGATCCCCGAAGCCGTTGAGGAGGATCGCTTCGTTGGCTGCCTCTTCATACTCTTCCTGAAGCCGCTGCTCTTCTAGGGCTTGTTGTAACCGTTGTTTCTCTGTCTGCTCGGCTTCCTCTTCAAACAAGGGGGTCAACCCCGATTTCATCGAGTCGAGATTGAACTTGATCTCTGAGGCTTCCTCTGCTTTTGCTCTTGCCTGTTGGTGGTAATTGGACCAGGCGTGCCAGCTTTCCGGCACAAAGTGACAGGCATTGCGGGCAAGGGTAGCCGCATAGTTGTCCGTCTCCTCTTGCGCCCCGGTGCCGCTCTTTTTGAGCAAGTTGACCTGCCCCGCCACGCCGCTAATATAGTCCTGCTGAATCGAATCGGCGAACATAAATTGGTTTGTCCAATCCTGGTTGATTTTGTTGGTGCTCATCAAGCCTTCGGCAGACTGGATTTCCCCGCGCTGAAGCTGTTTTTCGGCATTGGTCAGGCTTGATTTTAGTGCACTGTAAACAGTGCGCAAGCGCAGGAAGGTCTCCTTGCGCACGCTTTGTACAATGCGCCAGCGAATCGCCCGATCTGCTGTTTTCATTGCATCAATATTGCCGTAGTAGTCGGCAAGGGTGTTCATCTCTCCATAGGTGACAACCAAAGGCGTCTCGGCATCTTTGCCACCCCCTGGAATGGCCACCAGAACGGTTTGATAGACCGGGTCGATCTCGCCTGTGCTGCCTTTTTTCGGAGGATCTGTTTGCCACTGGTCGAGGCGAGCCAGCTCCTGAGCAAGTACGTGCATCACATTCCCTTTGCCAATCGGCTGGTCCACCCCGTCTATTTTGACGGTGCCAACCTGTTTCTTCGGTCCTCGTTTGTCGGGGAGGAAGCGGTTCTTCTCTAGGAGTTTCCCTTCCGTCTGCTCGATTAAGTCTTGCCAGGCGCCGATTTTGGCCAAATCTTCAGGATTGGCGTCTCCCAGGCTTTTGTGTTCCCAAGATGAATGTCTCTGTACCACGAGAGCTGCACCTGAACCCATCCGCGATGGACCGGCAACGCGATCCGTCGTGAATGGGGAACCCCGGCGGCTCCTTTCTCCTGAATGCTCTACCACGTTCTCTCTTTGTACCTGCGAAGCCACCTCTTTTCGCTGCACCCGCATACAAGATCCGCAATTGCAGCCTGTGTGGTGTGTGTTTTCTCGACGCTGGATCGTATCAACACTTTTGGCCTGTATCTTCAACTCGTCTGAAGTGGTGGAACAGGCCGGGCAGCGACAAACGGTCTCTGTCGCGAAAGCACGACGTATTGGCCGGATCTTCTCTGCTTGTGCGACAGGATCAAAGGGTGACGCGAGCGATTTCATCTGAAGTTCTTCTTCGTCTTTTAGACGTTGAATCGGCTCATTTTGAATCTTGCGCACCACCTGCTCGGCGACCTGATCTGCCTCACGCTCATGAGGATCGTTGACCGGCCCAAGATTGAGTTTTGCCTGGACAGGTATGGATCTCGCTACGAGTCGAATTGTGGCCTGGTTACCGATTGAGTGCTGTAGTTGTTGAACATTGTGAGGCGTTAACGAAGAGGAAAGTGCGTAAGCACGTTGTAAGAGCAGGGCGGTAGCATGATTGGCCATTGCATGCTGTGTTTGGTCCTTTGCCGAACTTACTTTAGTCGATTTGGATGTCAGGTTCTTTTGCCCCATATAATGTTTCTCCTCTTCTGTGTGTTACCAACAAGGGTACGCCAGAGGCCCAGGTAACTGCCGCTTGGATATTTGCGGGATCTGAATATCGATGAAACACTATCTATGGGCTTGTTTGATAAGATAGCACTATCTATAAATAGTTCATAGAGTGAATACGGCTGATTTTTAACTATTCCTTTTTTAGGGAGGGGAGGACAATGCAAAGTAAGTTAATTTCACTTGGTCAAGGCACGGTGCACCTCAAAAGTGCCAGCGACGGCTTCCCACTCGTGCTCTTACATGGTGGCGGCATCGACTCGGCCACACTCTCGTGGTCCATGTCGTTTGATTTTTTTGCTAAGCACTTTCATGTCTTGGCGCCGGATTGGCCGGGGTATGGACGTAGCGATCCACTGCCAGGGGACAGTGCCGGCATCCCCGCGCTTGTAGACGTGCTGGGTGAGATGCTTCAGATACTCAATCTGCCGAAAGTCCACCTTGTGGGGATATCTATGGGGGGCGGCGCTGCTCTTGGCTACACCCTTGCACATCCGGATCGCGTGGCAAAGCTGGTGCTGGTGGACAGCTACGGGCTGGCTGCTCAAGCGCCGTTTCACCGGCTGAGCTACCTGGCCACGCGCGTGCCTGTCCTCTCGCGAACGGCATACGCCACCATGCGGCGCAGCCGCACATTGACCCGCTGGGGCGTGCGCAGCATCTTCGCCGGTCCTGTGCCGGAAGACGTTGTGCAAGACAGCTTCGTTGAACTGCAACTGCCCCACGCCGGTGAGCCTTTCATTGCCTTCCAGCGTGCAGAAGTCGCCCCGGATCGGCTGCGCACCTGCTACATGGATCGCCTGAGCGAGTTGACGAACCCTGTGCTCCTCATTCACGGCGACAAAGACATGCTCGTGCCGCTTTCGGCTGCCAAAGAAGCCGCCCGGCGTCTGCCCAACGCCCGTCTCGAAATCTTCAAAGAGACGGGACATTGGTCCACGCGCGAGCGGCCGGAACTGTTCAATCAGTGTACTTTGGATTTTTTACGTGGAACTTAAGATTGCGTAGATCGCTAACCAGACGAAGTCAGAGAAGATAGGGACGCGGATTGCACGGATTTTCAGGTGAAGGCAAAACGCATTTCCTCTCTGCCGTCCTGCTCATCCTGAAATCCGTGTCCATCCCTTCTCTCCTTCACGTGATTTCGTGGATCATGATTTCACTGGATTCTCCTAATCCCAGTCGACCGAGTTCCAGTTGACGCTGTTCCAGTTGACCGAATTCCAGTTGACTGAGTTCCAGTTGACCGAGTTCCAGTTCACCGAATTCCAATTGACCGAGTTCCAGTTGACGCTGTTCCAATTGACCGAGTTCCAGTTCACCGAATTCCAGTTGACGCTGTTCCAATTGACCGAGTTCCAGTTGACCGAATTCCAGTTGACGCTGTTCCAGTTCACTGAATTCCAGTTCACGCTTGACCAGTCGATGCTTTCGTCGCCGTTCTGGCTGGCCCAATAGGCCATCATCGCCATCTTTGCCAACAGCATGTTGGGCATGATGCCCTGATTGGCCGCTTCCAGGCTGCTGCCGTGAATTGCCTCACGAATGTTCAGGTAAACTGACTGGGCCGATGCCGCTTCCGGTCCTGCTACGTAGTTGTCATAGATTGTGTCGGGGCTGAGCGCCTTGCAGTAGATGGCAACTTTGTGTAATTCCCCAAGCCAGGGACGATCCATCGAGAATTCGTTGGCCAGCGCCAGCCGATAGGTGCGATCCCAATTTGAGAACGATCCTTGCCGGTGTTGCTCCTTAACTTGAACACCATCAAGGAAGAAGTACTCGTTGCCGTTCTGCTGATGTGTGTAGACGACGTGCATCAGCGTGGGCGAAATCAGGTAGTCTTCTCCGCTCCCAAGCTCAGGCATGCCATTGGTGTCGCCTGCAGAAGATGTACGCAGCCTGCCGATGTATTCGTCCCATTCCTGGCCCAGGGTGAAGTTCCGCTGATTGATATTTGCCGAAGCAGTGACAATTCGCGCCGGTCCATCTTGATACTCGAATGCCGGGGCAACCCACGTTTCGACGGTGAGTTCGCTGTTGGCCTGACAGGCATCGTAGAGTTTTGCCGGCGCAACGCTCCCCTGGATGATGGTGTCGAAGTCGACAGAGAGGCCGCCATCGAACCAGGTGACGTTTGTCGGATCTTGGATCGTCAGGTTGTGTGGTGTCCCAACCCCAGATGCATCGTAGACAATGCTGCCTGTGCCTTCATCGAAGAGGTAGAGCGCAACAAGGCCATCGTCCACCGGCGCCGCTGTTTTACGGATCAATTCTTCGCCGAAGGCTGTGCCGGTGCTCATCAGGCGATACTTCACCTGATCGGGTGTCAACGATGGTTCGGCGTCTAGCAGCAGCGCCACGGCGCCAGTTGCCACCGCCGCCGCCATGGACGTGCCCGACATGCGGAAGTAGTGCTTGCCATTTTCGCCGCCGAGCATGTGCGCTGGGTGTGCGATGGCCAGATTCGAGTCTGCGCCAGAGAGTGCGGCGATGATGTCCGTCCCCGGCACCACAATTTCGGGCTTGGCGAAACCGTCTTCGGTGATGCCGCGCACGCTGTAGGGCGCAATTGGGTCATCAGTAATGGTGACGGTGCCCTGGTCCTCAGTGGCGCCCACAGAGATGACAAAGGGATCGTTGGCCGGCGGATAGATAATGTTGTTGTCGTCGTTGTCGCCGTTGTTCCCCACCGATACCACAACGGTGATGCCATTGAACCAGAGAATCTCCACCGCAGTGCTCAGCGGATTGTCCAGGTACGATTCGGCAACCGTACTGTTCAGCGACATGTTGACCACACGAATGTTGTACAGTGCTGCATTTTCGTGGATCCACTGCAAACCTGCTACCACATCCGACGTCATGCCCACGCCGTGGTCGTTGATCACCTTCATGTCGATCAACTTGGTCTCGGGCGCCACGCCCATGTACGCGCCGTTTGATCGCTGTCCATTGCCTGCGATGGTGCCGGCAACGTGGGTGCCATGGCCGTAGAAGTCGTCGATGGTGATGCCTGATGTCTCAAGGAACCAAAGAAAATAACTGTCGAACGACTGTGCCGGGAACTCGTAGTTCTGGCCATTGAGAAAGCCTGCGTGGACAAGAATACGGCTGTTGCCGTTGGCATCGTTCAGATCCCAGTGGGGCGCGATACCGCTGTCCACCACTGCCACGGTGACACTGCTGCCACGTTTCGGCGTTGCTTCGTTCCACACCTGATCCGCCTCAATCGCTTTGACATAGGTGCTCGCCAGGTTGGAGGTGTTGATCATGCCCGGCGGCGTTGGCGTCGGCGTGATGGTGCTTGGTGTGTTCCACCACTCGATTTTGACATTGTCGATAAAGACTTTTTCGCCCCATTCCCAATCTGAGCTGCGGTTGGCAAACCTGATCTTCACCGAGCCATCGATAAAAGACGAAATGTCCTGGCTGAACTTTCCCTGTTGGTTCCCACCGAATTCTGCCAACGTCTGATAGCCGACTTGGCTGTTGCGGATCTGAACGGAAAGCGTTTCGTTGCTATCGAGGCCCACAGTCTGCCAATCGAAGCTGAGGATCGCACTCTGCGCCCCCGATAAGTTGACCGAACGTTCGATGCGTTCTGTGTACTTATCAGCCATGTTGATTACCAGCCGGCCGTTGACGATGCCCACGTAATGCTCCCCGTTTGGGCCTGGGGAACCGTACGGATCGTTTTCCTGCCAGCTTGATGCCCATGACGCCGTGCCGTGGTTATTGTTATAAGAGACGCTATCGAAACGGTCGAGGACGTAACTGCTGCTGTTCTGCGCGTCAACTTCTGCTGCTTTGGCGTTGATGTTGTCTACCACCAACGGCAAATGAATCTGGTGCGGCAACTCTTCCGGCGTTACCTTTGACTCAATGCGAATGAAATCGATGTAAAAACCGGCAGTGGCGGCGGTGCCGGCGTCGCTCAAGATCCGTAGCATCACCTGATCCGACTGCACATCGGCTAGCTCGAAGCTTTCCACGTTCAACACAGGATCACCCACCGGCCCGCCAAATGCAGCGATCTGCTGCCACGAAGCGCCTTGGTCCGCCGACACTGCCAGGGTGACTACATCGCTACCGGCATTGAAATCTTTACGACGGTAGCCCATGGTCAGCGACAAATTTCCTTGTGCGCTCAGTTGTACAGTTGCCTGTGCCCCTCGATTGCCACCCTGGATGCGCAGCCCTTCCATGGTGCCGGCCAGAAAGCGGACCAGCGCAACATCGCCTAAATCGAACCCGTCTGTTTCACCCAACTCCTGCCAACGCCAGTTGACCGAACGCTCCATGTCGGCGGCACTACCGTTAAACTCTTCCTGTGCAATCAGATCACCATCGGCTTCGGCGGATTGGAGCACCACCGCATCAGGGCTAACGCGACGGACTCTCTGATCCTTGCTAAGCGCCACGAGTTTGTCTGCGGGGATTTCCACTGCCAGCGCGTTGAGCATAGACAAGTTGTGGTAAACCATGCCGCCATGCCACAGATCGCCCTGGGCGATATCGTCGATGGCGCCATCCACTTGGACAATGACACGAAGTGGTTGTTGGCCCCCTTCGTTCGCTATTTCGCGTAATGCAGGATGCAGTTTGTCTACTTGAGCGCCGGCAGGGTTACTTTGTGACCAGGACGGCAGCAACAAGGCAATTACCAACAAAACCGACAACAGCCTGTTTGTTTTTGTTCTGGCGGCATGTGTCCATGTTACGGAATGGTGCATACTGCTTCCTTTCTGCATTTGCTGCTGTTGTACTCGTCGTCAATGTTGTATAAGCGGCTAGGTGTTAGCCTATGTCTTATGTATCGGCGATGTGATTGCGTAGATAAATTACAATTGCATTAGATTTGTAAAAGTAAATTCTGCTTGTTTTTAGTAAGGTTTTGTTGTGTGTGTGTGGATCCCTGTCGTAGTCGTTTTCCCTACGGAGCGCGTTGGGCGGACGCCGCGAAGAGACAAAAAAATCCGCCGAAAGGCGGATCGGTGTCTCTAGGATACTACAAGGATAGCGTGTTCTATGTGGGGTATTGGCTTAGGTTGAGTAAGCGAATGAGGGGTGTGAACTTAGGTTCCTGCCGCAAGTTTGGTGATAAATTTTAGCTCGGCTTGTCTGAAGCAGGCAGGACGGCGAGGAATTCTTCGGCAAAGCGCTGCTCATATTGCTGTAATAATGATGTCACTCGTTCATGAGCAGAGGACGCCACGATCAGCCCGGCGTGGTGTTCTTTGTGGGCCAACCGCCACACAATTTCAGGGTCGTTATACGCGCTCAGATCCGGCCATTCCTGGCGCGCCAGGCAGAGGATCAGGCCGGCGTACTCCTGACGATAGTCTTTGAGTTCGTAGGATTCACGGCGCAGATGGGCTAGTTCGATCTTCGCCCACTCTTCCCACAGGTTGATCCCTGTGGCCGCGGCCACCAATTCGTCGATGTTGGCCCCACCTACGCGCGCCGCCGCTTCCAAAAAGTAGAACTTGCCGTCGGCTTCGGCGCGGATAAACTCGGCGTGGGTGACGCCACGCACCATGCCCAAAGCTTCGATCACCTGGCGATTCAGGGCAAAGAGGGCAACCGTCTCTTCGTCTTCGTGTGGCTGGGTCTGTGTGGTGAAGATGCCGCCACCCTGGAAGACCTGCATAGGTGGTTTGCCGTAGCGGTGGGCAATGTTGAAGAGTACCTGCCGCTCCGATACAATGCTGTCTACGTGATAGACTGGGCCGGGCACAAACTGTTCAAGGACATAGTACGACTGTCGATCCCCCAACACATCCAGCGCTCGCCACACCTCCTCGCTGTTGTGGACCTTGGTGATCCCCACTGAACCGGCTTCGGAACGCGGTTTGAGTACCCACGGCGGCGTCACCGAGGACATGAAGGCGCGCAGCCTGTCGTAGTTCAGTACATGCACAAAATCGGGCACGGCGATGCCACTGTCGCGCGCCTGCACGCGCATGGCCAATTTGTCGCGGAAGTAGCGGGCTGTGGTGTCGCCCATGCCCGGCGTGCGCAGGTGCTCGCGTAATGCCGCCGCTGTCTCTACATCGTAATCGTCCAACGGCACGATGCGGTCGATGGCTCGATCCCGCGCCAGATAGCTCACAGCGTGGACAATGTCGGGGCGCTTCGTTAGATCAGGCATGAAGAAGATCTCATCGATGCTCTCCCGCACCCAGCGTTCCTCCTGTAATTCGTCTTTGGCCACCAGCACAACCCGCGCCCCCAACTGCTTGCACATGCGCATAAACGCGTTGCCCTTGAAATAACTGGCCAGGCAGAGGATGGTAGGCTGATCCATGGGAATCTCCTGTGAGCGATGCGATGAAACGTTGAAGCGGTTAAGCGTTGAAGCGGTTAAGCGTTGAAGCGGTTAAGCGTTGAAGCAGTTAAGCGTTGATGATAACATTGATGGTTGTGCTGGAAAAGCTAAAAATGGAACGCGGATTTGGCCGATCTCAGCGGATTCTTCTGTTTTGATCCGCCTTGATCCGCTCAATCCGCCCGATCCGCGTTCCATCTTCCCAACGAGTCGTCGGTCGTCACTTTCTACGCCGCCGCGATACGCTCCGCCGTAAACGGCATCTGCCGAATGCGTTTGCCCGTCGCCGCGAAAAGACCATTCGCCACCGCCGCCGCCACAGGACCCATGGGCGGTTCGCCCACACCACGTGGTTTTCGATCCGGCGCTTCGAGCAGCGCCACTTCTACGTGGGGCGCCTGCTTCATGGTCAGCAGCGGGTAACGGTCGAAATTGCGTACAGAGACTTCACCATCGACGATGGTCAGTTCTTCCAGCAATGTGGAACTCAGCGCCATCATCACCGATCCTTCCACCTGTGCCGCTGCGCCGTCTGGGTTGATCACCAGGCCCGGGTCCATGGCCGCCCACACATTGTGCACACGCACATTGTCTCCTTCCAGCGACACTTCGGCCACCTGCGCCACCACTGTATCCACATCGGTGCAGCAGGCAATGCCGAGGCCATGCCCCGCCGGCAAGGACCGGCCCCATTCGGCCATTTCCGCCGCCCGCTCCAAGACAGCCGCCATACGCTGTCCGTGATCGTCGTTGCCCAGGTGGGCCAGGCGGAAGGCCAGCGGATCTTGCCCCGCCGTGTGTGCGACTTCATCTAGAAAGCTTTCGATGGCGAATGTATTGGCCAACAGACCCAGGCCGCGCCACCATCCTGTGCGCACCGGCAAGGGGACATGCCACGCCATTGCTTGCCGATTGGGAATCCCGCCGTAGTGGATCGTGCCGCCGCGCCACGCCCCAAAGTCTGCGCCCATGATGTTGGCCACGAAGCCCGGCAACATGGAAAATGCCACATCGCTGCTTGCCTGCCGGTGTTCGATGGCGACCAATCGACCGCTGTCGTCCAAACGCGCATAGAGGACGCTGTGCGTCGGCGGGCGGAAGTAGCCGTTACGCATCTCTTCCGCGCGATCCCAGCCTACATGCACCGGCTTGCCCGTTGCTTTGCTTAGAATCGCCGCCTCTAGCGAGGCGTCGGCCTCCACCTTGCGCCCGAAGCCACCGCCCAGGTAGGTGGGGATGACCTCAACTTGATCGCGTTCCATGCCCAACACGTCGGCGATGCGCCCCTGAATGCCCCCCTGCGACTGGGTCGACACCCAGATTGTCGCCTTGTCGGCTGTCACATGTGCCAGCGCGGCCTGGGGTTCCATCGAGGCGTGCGCCGCCATGGGCGTGCGGTACTCTGCTTTGAGCGTGGTGTTCTCGCCTAGCAGCGCCGGCGCGTCGCCCTCTTTTTGGATGAGCACACCGTTGCCGTTGCCCACCGTCACCAATTCGTCCAGTTCGGCCTGTTGCCAGCGTTTGCCCTCATCCCAGGTGACATTGAGACGGCTCACCGCTGTGCGCGCCGCCTCACGCGAAGATGCCGCGACGCCGGCAAAGCCGTCCTCGATTACAACCTGTGTCACACCGTCGACGTTGTTTGCGTCCCCTGGTGTGGCGCTGGTCAGCTTGCCTTCCAGTGTAGGGGTACGCCAGATCGCGCCGTAGAGCATGCCATCCATGCGCATATCGTAGCCGTAGCCCGCGCCGCCAGTCACCTTGGCAGGGATATCAACGCGCTGGGCCGACTTGCCGATGACGGTAAACTCGTCGATGGATTTGAGGGTGGCGCCTTCCACTGTCTCCCATTCATCGCCCGCCCGGGCTTGATGATGGGCCACGATCTCGCCAAAGGTCATGCTTTTGCTTGTATCAGTGATCATGGCAAAGCTCGCACTCCCCAAGACCAGTTGATCTGCTGTTACACCGAATGCGGTTGCAGCTTCGACGCGCAACATTTCGCGCAACGTGGCCGCTGCCTGCCGCAATGGATCGTAAATCGAACTTACCGAACTGCTGCCCGCCGTGCCCATGCCGTCCGCCGGGCCGACGTGGGTGGTGCCCTGCAACAGTTCCAACTGTGAAAGGTCGAGGCCCAGTTCTTCCGCGCCAATCTGCGCCAACGCCGTGTGGATGCCCTGTCCCATCTCAACTTTGCTCACATAGAGGCGGATCTGATTGTCGGGTGTGATTTCAAACCACATCCACGGTTCGGCGTCGAACCCGCCCGGCCCCGACGCATTGTCAAGCAGGCGCGCCAGTTGCAGCCGACCGTAGGGCACGCCAAAGGTGATCCCCAGCGCCACGCCCGCCCCGACGATGCCGGTGCCAATCAGAAAACCGCGCCGGGTGGGCCGCCAGCGGCGTTTGGTTTTGGTAACTTTTTGATCTGAAGTCATGGTCGATTCTCCGAAAAATGATGAATAATGAATGATGATTGTGTACAGCAAGTGACTTTTTGATCGGGATCGTTGCCTGGCAAGGAAGTTTCGAACATCCCACCAGGTTTCCGATCACCTCGATCCATTCTCCACCCAATCTTTATTCATCATTCATCCTGCTTGCGCCGCCTGTTTCACCGCCTCTTTAATCCGCACATAGCAGCCACAGCGACAGTAGTTGCTCCCCATTGCCTCTACGATTTGGTCATCGCTAGGGTTGGGGGTGGCGTCGACAAAGGCTGCCGCCGCCATGATCTGGCCGCTCATGCACCAACCACACTGCGGCACCTGTAAGTCGATGAAAGCCTGCTGCACAGGGTGGAGCACATCGCCGTCGGCCAGCCCTTCGATGGTGCGGATCTCTTTGCCCTCGGCCAGCGCCAGCGGCGTGACACAGGATCGCGTCGCCACCCCGTCTATGTGGATGGTGCAGGCGCCGCAGATGCCCGCGCCGCAGCCGAAGCGCGTCCCTATCATGCCCAGTTCATCGCGCAGCAACCATAGCAACATACGCTCGGTGCCGTCGGCCACTTCCACCTGGCTGCCGTTAATCGTCAACTGCATGGATATCCTCTTTCTGCCTTGTTGAAGGTGATTGGTGAATCGTGACTGGGACAGAATTTACTTCTACCCAAATCATGAATCACCAATCACTGAGTTCTAAAATCATCGATGAATGTCGTCATCATACCCCTCATCACCGCGCTGTGCGGTATTTTGTCGCACAATTGCACAGAAACGCGCCCGACCCCTTCCGCACAGGATTTGGGCATGGGCCAAAAGGTGGGGTATGCTCAGAGAAGAAAGGCAAAAGGGAAAAGACAAATTGCAAAAGGCAAAACGCCTCCTACAGATCCTGAAAATCCCATAAATCCGTGTCCAACACTCAATATCCAGTGGAATGATAGATCCTCTACGTCCGTCGTCCGTCTTCCGTCTTCCGCTTTCTCTCCCTCGAATCCGCCATGTTACAAAGACTCAAAATTCTATTTCTTTCTCTTGTCGTCGTCATCGCAGTCTTTTTGACCGCACGTACCACCTATCTCGAACTGATCCCACCGCGGGAGGAGCCCAGCGGCTCGATCCTCGTCTGGCACAGTTGGCCCGAAGAGGACACACCCATCCTGCTCGACGTGGTGCAACGCTACATCGATCTGCACCCCGACGCCAAGATCGCCTTGAGCCGCGTCCCGCCCGAAGACCTGCTGACGCGCTTCGAGGAAGCGGCCGGCATCGGGTTCGGCCCCGATCTGCTGCTGGCCCCAAGCGATTACATCCTGCCCCTGGCCCAATCCGATCTCATCATGCACGTTGTAATCAACGAAATGGTGCGTGATCGCTTTCTGCCCGCTTCGCTCGACGCCCTGCACTACAACGGCCAACTCTACGGCCTGCCGTTGACGCTCCACACTTCCGGCCTCTACTACAACCGCTCAATTGTCGAAGAGCCGGCACGCACCGTCGACGAACTGCTGGCCGCGGCGCAGTCGGGCGTGGAGATCGGGCTGAGTCCATCCTTTGAAAATGCCTACTGGGGGTTGCGCGCCTTCGGTGGACGCCTCTTCAACGAAGAAGGACGCGCCATCCTCGATCAGGGGGGCTTCGCCAATTGGCTCAACTGGCTTTCTCTGGCCCAGGACATCCCCGCCTTTGTGCTCAGCAATGATCAGAGCGCCCTGCGCACGTTGTTTATTGAGGGGCAATTGGGGTATCTCATCGACCGCTCCACCGCTTGGGACGAACTCAGCGCCGGCCTTGATCCCAGCCGTATCGGCGTGCTGCCCCTGCCCACCGGGCCCACGGGCAGCCCGGCGCCTCTCCTCGGCGTCAACGCCCTGCTCTTCAGCGCAGCGTCCTCTTCGCCGCAGCAGGTGCTGGCCCAGGATCTGGCCGCTTTCCTCACCAATGTGGAGCAGCAGACCACCTTCATGCGCCAGACCGAACGCATCCCCGCCAACACCCGTGTGCGCATCAACGCTCGCCTTTCGCCCGTCGTGGCTTCTTTTGCCGAACAGGCGCGGGCATCGGTGGCGCTGCCGTTAAGCGATCAGATCAACGACATTGTCCGCCTGGGCAACGAAGCATACACCCGTGTCCTCGAGGGCGTGGTGACCCCTGCCGAAGCTGCCGCCGATGCCACTGCCGCTGTCAACGAGTCGTTGGGATTCGCGCCTACAGCCGGTGACGGCTACACCTGCCTCAGCGTCGGTGACTTCACGCTCTGGCACACCTGGGTCAATGACCAGGCTGCTGCGCTGGATGAGATCATCGCCGCCTTTTCCGTAGACTGCCCCAACGTCTACGTCCGCAGCCAGTTTGTGGCCGAAGTTGAAATCGCGGCTCGCCTGCGCAACGTCGCCGCCGGGGATCGCCCCGATCTCGTGCTGCTGCCCCACACCACCCTCTCGGCACTCATTGCCGACACCATCGTTCGCCCTGTGGGGCCGCTCCTCACCGATTCTCAGATCGTAGCTGAGCCGGACGTGCTACAGCGTTTTCGTCCCCTGGCGCTCAATGCCTTTCGATCCGGTGAACGACTGTACGGTCTGCCCATGGCAGTGCGTACCCAGGCATTGATCTACAACAACGCGCTCGTAGACGTGCCTGCCCGCTCCATGTCTGATCTGCTGCTCCAGACGGAGGGCGGTGCACGCCTGGGTGTCACCCTCGATTTCGCCGATCTTTACTGGGGGCTGGCTGCCTTTGGCGCACCCCCGGTGACTGCCGGTGTGCCCATCGCCCTGGACGAAACATCTTTGACGGCGTGGTTCGATTGGTTGCTGCGCGCCGAACAGAACGATGCACTTGTCCTCGGGGCCGATGCCGCCGCACTCAACCAACGCTTCGTCGACGGCACCATCGCTTACCGCATTGCCTCCGCCGAAGTCGCCGCCGAAGTCGCCGCAGCGAGTGGACCGGGCGCGGTTGATGTCACCACGCTGCCTAGCGGCCCACAGGGGGAATCGGCTCCGTTGGCGGTGGTGCATGGTTTCGCCGTCACCTCCATAGACGAGACCGCGCTGCCCGCACTGGTGGAGTTCATGCGCTACGCCACCGCTGCCTCGGCCCAGCGCAACCTCGTGGACATTGCCACCGCGCTGCCCGCCAACGCCACCGTCGACGTTACCGCACACCCGATTCTGGCCGCCTACGCCGAACAACTGGCGACTGCGATCCTGATGTCCACCCTACCCAATATGACCAACCTCATCGCCTTTGGCGGTGACGGCTATGTCTGGGTGCGCAGCGGCGTCCTTCCGCCGGCAGAGGCGGCGCAGGAGGTGATCAACCTGATCCAACAGGCCACCGGCGCCTCTCCATCTTCTGCCGAGGCGCTTACCTGCGCCGGGGCAGGGCGGGTGCAACTGTGGACGGTTGCCACCGATGAACGCTTTTCCGCCGCGCTGACCGAGTTGGGGAGCCGCTTCAGCGCCGCCTGCCCCGACATCGCCGTCACCCACCGAGTGGCCGCCGACCGCGCCGAAGCGCTCGATGCTGTGCGCGCCTTGGCAGAAGACGAGATCGGCCTGATCCTTGGCAGTGGGGATTGGGCGTCTGATCTGGCCGCCGGGGCGGATACGGCCACCACCGCCGATCAACTGGCTGCATCCTCGCTCGACGCCGTCTTCGCGCCGGTGGACGGCTTCGTCGATGCCGCCTTCCTGCGCACGATCCTACCTACCGCGTTGGACAGCGTGCGCGCCGATGGCCGTCTTTTCGCACTGCCCCTTTCTGTAGACACCACCGCCATCTACGTCAACCGCAGCCGCATTCAATCCACACCCGCCACTCTGGCCGATCTGCTCAGCGAAGCCCAAATCGGCAGGCGTGTGGCGCTGCTGAGCGAGAACACACAGGCGTTGTGGGGCATCGGCGCGTTCGGCGGCTCGCCCAACCCCATCCCCAATGCGGCGGGCACACCGATTGCGCCTGCCATCTGGCCTTCAGAAAGTGGGCTGACGGAGTGGTTCCGCTGGCTTGTGCAGGCACAGCGCACGCCGGGCATGATCCTGGGCGAAGACGAAGCTCGCTCGCTCTCACTCTTCACCGCCGGGCGGCTCGCCTACTTCAGCGGTAACGCCCATCTGTTGCCCGAACTGCGCGCCGCCCTGGGCGACGCCGTCCTCGACGTGATGTTGATTCCGACAGGGCCGGCCGGCGCGGCGACGCCACTCTTGCACAGCCAGGCGCTCTACTTCCCCGTCGGCCCATTCGGCGCGACCGTGGATGGCGCAGCGCAACAGGCCGCCGTCACCTACGCCGCTTACCTGCTCAGCGCGGAGGCCCAACGCGTCCTTATGACCGAAGCTGATCGCGTCCCCGTGAACCGGTTGGTGGACATGAGCAGCCGACCTCGGATTGCCCGTTTCGCGGCGCAGGCATCTACCGCCGTCCCCTACCCAACCCCGCGCGGACAATCCTTCCTGGCGGCACTACGCACGGTGACAGCCCAACTGCTCAACGGCAACCTCACCCCAGAATCAGCCGCCGCCCGTGTCTTGGCATTGACCGCTCAGGCGGAGGAGCGTTAAACCATGAACGAACTTCCCTTCCTCGAACGGCTGTTGGAGCAGATCGACGTGATCCTGCTCGTGCTCGACAGGCCCGTGGTGCAGCGGCAGATTCTGGTCTTCGCGCTCCTGTTGCTGGCCGCCGAACTGGTGGCGTGGCGACTCACCGAAATGCGTACCCACTTCTTCGCCGTCCAAGACAGTGAACGTAAGCCACGGCGTACACTCCGCCCGGCATGGTTGATGGATCTGGCGCAAAGCCGATCCTTGCGCCGCTGGTTGCGCGCCCTGGAACACACCTATTCACCCATTGTGGCCATCCTATTGGGCGAAGTTTCAGTGCTCGCATTTGAAAGCGCAGGCTGGCAGTTCGGTCTGCTGCGCGAAGGTCTGATCTTTTTCTGGTTGCTGCTCGTCTACCGCTTCATGGTCACCGTCCTCTACGCCTGGCGCGGTGAAAAAGAGGCGCAGTGGCCTCACCAACGGGTGCTGCTGCCGCTCTTTCTCTTCGTCTTTGCCTTCACCACCACCCGTGTCCTCTCGGGGATCGTCGACCTGGCCGGTGTGCGCCTCTTCACCTTCTCTGAGAACGCCATTAGCCTAGGGTCGCTTTACGTTGCCATTGTGATTCTCTACAGCTTTCTCCTCATCTCGTGGACCTTTGAGGGCTTGCTCGAAAAGCTCATTCTCCCCCGCTCTGGGGCCGATGTCGGGTTGAGCAACACCATTCAGACGGTAAGCCGCTACATTGTTATCACCGCCGGTCTCCTTGCCGCTCTGGGATCGCTGGGGATCGACTTTTCCACACTGGCGATTATCGGTGCCGGGCTTTCGGTGGGCATCGGCTTCGGTTTACAGGAATTGGTGGCCAACTTCATTAGCGGCATCCTGTTGCTTTTCGAGCAGTCGATTCGTCCTGGCGACATTGTGGAAGTAGAAGGACGCATGGGCACCGTCGAAAAATTGCGCATTCGCTCCACCACCGTGCGCACATTCGACAACGTCGAGGTGATCATCCCCAATCAGCAGCTTCTCACCTCCTCGGTGACGACCTACACCCACACCAACCGACGCATCCGTATCAAACTGTCGGTGGGCGCCAGCTACAACGCCGATCCACAAGAAGTGCGCGATGCGCTCATGTCTGCCTGTTTGCGGCATGGCCTCGTCCTCAAGGACCCGGAGCCGCTGATCTTTTTCATGGGCTATGGCGCATCGAGCATCGACTTTGACGTCATGGTCTGGGTGGACGACATCTCAAACATGATGAAGACGCGTAGCGACCTTTTGTTCATGATCTGGCGCGAGTTTGAGAAGCGGCAGATCGAGATTCCCTTCCCTCAGCGCGATCTACATTTACGCAGCGGTGTGCCGTGGGACGATCTAATCGGCGCGTTGCGTCCTGAACGGGCCGGGGCCGACGCTATTGATCCTGGTGAACGGGCTATGCCACAGACCAAGTCGGCAGAAAAAAGCGAAGAGCAGGCCAACCCGCTCAAAAAGCTAGACGAAAAACGAACTTTGTCTTAGTTTTACACATAAAATGTAAATTTTTCCGCCAAAATCTTGGACAAGGACTAGTAAAAATCCGAAAGGCGTAGTAGAATACCTTTGAATCGTTTAAAACCTAGACAGGCAACTTTTCATCCCAAGAAAGGAAATCGTCGCATGTTTAACAGTGTTAGAAAGTATGGCGCCTACGGGACAACCTTCGCCCGCATCGCTGTGGGTGTTGTCTTCTTGTTACATGGGCTGAGCAAGTTCGGTGTCTTCGGCGGTGGCAGCATGGATGATACCGTTGCTATGTTCGGTATGATGAACATGCCAGTGCCAGTGTTCACGGCTGTATTTGTTGCTGTATTAGAAATTGTCGGTGGCCTGGCCCTGATTTTGGGCTACAGCGTGCGTATCGCGGCAGCCGCCCTCGGCATTGTGATGCTGGTGGCGATTGTGGCGGTGAAGTTGCCTGCCGAAGCCAACCCTGTGGCCATGATCAACGGCATGGTCGGCTACGAACTGGATCTGGTGCTGTTGGCCGGCTTGGTCATGCTCTTCTTCCAGGGCGCCGGTGCTTTCTCGCTCGAAGCCTTGTTACAGTCACCTGAGCCGAACGACGACATGGAAGAGTTTGTCGACTATATTAGCCGACAGCGAGGCAACCCAGCCTGATTTCAGTTAAGTTTCGCTGATATTTTTGGAGCAATACAAACATGGCAACTCGTTCAAAGTTGCCATGTTTTTTATGAAATTTGCACTTGACAAGCCAAAAGAAGTATGGCATACTGCCCGCAGCTAGGCAATTGAGGACATAAATAGCTTACACCTCCCGCTCTTCTTGTCCCGCCCAGCCTGAAAACGCTATCCTATATAGAAGGAGGTGATGCCAACATGGATAATTGTAGTCGCAGTATGGGTCCGGTGGCGTCGCCTCGAGGGGTAACTCTCTAAGTTTTGCCACCGGACCCTAAACAGTAAAGACCCTAGCCGCAAGGCTAGGGTCTTTACGTTTCTAGTGGTGTTGTGTAGGTGCGACGCACTGGCTAAAACGACTTCGCATGCTCCAGCAAAAAGTGGCCAGTGCGTCGCACCTACACAACAGATCCCCAAGACGCAAGAAGGCCCACGGAGTGGCTCGCTCCGTGGGCCTTCTGCTTCTGTCTCCTTGTACCGAGGAGAATCTTAGCATCAACAAAATAGGATTGCAACGTCGAAAAATCTGTTGGGAAATAGAACGCGGACTGGGCGGATTGAGCGGATAAAACAGATTCAGAACGTTTTTGTCTGGAAATCCGCCTGGATCTGCTCAATCCGCCCAATCCGCGTTCTATTCTGATCCTAACGCAATCTCCAGATGACGCCACCCAACGCTACGGCAAGGAGATCTTCTGCGCCAGGGAGGACGGCGACGATGATCTCGTCTTCGATACCACTGCCCACTGGATGCCAGCCGCCGTCGCGCCGCCAGACACCGTGGCTGGTGGCGGCGTAGAGCGTGCCATCCGCCGCGGCGCTGAAGGCGGTGACACGCTCTTCGCCGGGTAGCGTCTCTTGTGCAACGGCCAGATTGCCGTCATCCAGATTCGTGTAGATGTGATAGACGCGCTCGCCGTTGGCAACGAAGAGCGAGTTTTCGGCGTCGCCCAGCGCGAGGAACGGCGCAACCGGTACGGGGCTTGTCAACGCACCCAGATCAACCCAGGTGACGCCCTGATCCGCCGACTGCCAGATTTCTACACTGTAATCCCTCTCCTGTGGCAGGGCGGTGATGGCGTAGATCGATTGGTCTTCGGCGTAGCGGGGCGAAAAGCGCAGGCCGAGTACGGCGCGACCTTCCCACGGTGGAGAGAGTTTGTGCCAGTGTTCGCCGTCATCGTCGGAGCGGAAGAGGAGCGATACTTCGGAACTGAATTCGTCGATGCCTGCAACGAGGATCACGTTGTCTTCGGCGTAGGTGGGCGAAAGGACAACATGGCTGATAGGACAGGGCAGTGCGCGCCCAACCACCTCGTTGCCGTCGATCCTGTACAGCAGATCACCGCCTGCCATCACGGCGCTGGTCTTGTCGTCGCCCACCAGGGATACGATGGGCGAATCCATCTCCATCTCTATCCACGAGACGCCCAGGTTGTTGGAGGTCACCCAGCCGCCGTCAATGTCGGCCAGCGAGAGTCTTCCGTCCTCTGTACGTAGGGCCATCGGCGGCACGTGACAGGGAGGGATCGTCTCGATGGGCTGCCAGGTGTCGCCATCGTCGGTGGAGACGGCGATGCTCATCTGCCAGGTGGCGGCAAAGGCTTTCCCATTGTCTGCAAAGGCGATGGACAGCGCCACGAAGGTGCCATTGTCCGAAGCCTGCCAATTGTTTCCCCAGTCGTTGGAAAGGATGATGCCGGCATCGGTGCCCGCCAGCACCAGCCCGTCGGCGCGTGCGGCCAGGGCGTTGATATCGAACTCGTCTATCATCTGTCGCCAGGACGCGCCGCCGTCGGTCGAGCGATAGACGCCCTGCATCTCTGTCCCAGCGAAGAGGACGACGCCGTCTGTATGGTCAACGGCCAGCAGTGTCTGTACTGCTTGGTCGGGCAGGCCCGTGCCTGCATCGCGCCAGGATCGTCCGCCGTTGCGCGATTTGTAGAGTCCGCCATTGGCCGTGCCGATCCAGAGTGTTTCGTTCTGGGCGAAATGTGGATCCACGGCAATGCAGAGGACGTCCATATCAACGAGGCCGAAGGCGGCGCTTTCCCAACTTGCGCCGCCGTCCTGTGAGCGGAATGGACCCTCCGCCGTGGCGACAAAGATCGTCCTGTCTTGCGCGTAGTCATGGGAAAGAGCGATGGCGGTAATGAGGCCGAGGCCTGCCCAGCCGTCGACTTCGGTCCACTGCGTGCCGTGGTCGGTGCAGTGGTAGAGCCGTCCGCTTTCGGTGGCGAAGAAGAGGTATGCGCCGTCGTCCGTCCCTGCGAGCGCCGTTACCGACGGGTCGCTCAGATCTACGCCGCTGCGCTGCCAGGTGACACCGCCGTCGTCGGTGTAAAGGAGCCCGGCGCGCGAGGCGGCAAAGAGCCGTTTCCCGGCGTAGAGGACGTCGATCACGGTGCCGCCGCGCCAGACGCCGACTTGCTGCCAGTGTGAGGTGTTCATTGTGTGTGTCCTTGTGGGGCGTGGTGCGTGGCGCGTAGTGCGTGTACGGGTAGTGGGAGTGATGCTTGCATTGGGAACGGCTGTTTTCAAATGGTATCCCATCCAATCCGTCTTCACAAGAACAACGAACCAATACAAGTTCAACATTGCTACCAGTACACGCACCACGCACTACGCACCAGGCATTGTTTCTACGGTCGAAAATCTACATCTTCCTCGCGATTGTGTCGCGGACGATGCACCAACACTTCGGTGGTGAGCGCCATCAGCGCACCGCTGACGCCTGTCTGCAACGCTGTGTAGAGGACACGCACCGGGTCGACGAACGGCGCTGTGGACGCGTCGACGTAGCACTCGCGTAGCACGTCGTAGGCGCAGTCGGGGGATTCTTGTAGCCGGGCCAAGATGGGCGCCGCTTCCAACCCGGCGTTGGTGATCAGTGCCGTGGCGGGGGCGGTCAATGCGCTGCGCAAAATGTCGAGGCCGGGGGCTTCCTCGTCGGGCAGATTGAGGTGATCCAGCGCCCGCGCCGCTGCCAAAAAGGCCACGCCTCCGCCGGTGACCACGCCGTCGATCAGGCCCATGCGTACCACGTCTATCGCTTCTTGGCTACGTTCTTTGAGGTAATCGCGCTCGGCGTCAGATGCGCCGCCGATGTGGAGCAGCGCCACGCCACCGGTCAACTTGCCCGACCGTTCGATAAGACGATCCCGGTCGCGCCCGTAGCCCGCATTGGGAATCTGTTTGCGCAGCCAGTCGGCGCGTTGACGCACAG
Source organism: bacterium (assembly GCA_016124945.1). Taxonomy (GTDB): domain Bacteria; phylum Chloroflexota; class Anaerolineae; order Caldilineales; family Caldilineaceae; genus RI-153. Next base: position 107,996 of record WGMT01000033.1, read on the forward strand.
CGGCGGGGCGTCCTTTGCCGCCGATGACGGTGAAGCTGGATCGGATGGCCTGTACTTCGTCGGCCTGGCCCAGATCGGCCAACTTCATCTTGCTGATGCGTTCACCGCTAACGGAGAGTAGCACTCGTCCCCCACAGAGCGCGGCCAGGTCTTCGAGGACGTCGGTCTTCTCGATCCCCAGGCCGGGGGCTTTGATGGCGAGGGTGGGCAGCGCACCGCGATTCTTGTTGGTGACAAGTACGTTGAGCGCTTCCCCTTCGATGACGGGCGCAATCACCACCAGTCCACGTTTGCCGTTGCCGGCCTGCCGCACCTGTTCGAGGATGGGCACCAGTTCTTCGCCGTTGGAAAGCTGTTGATCGGTGAAGAGGAGAAAGGGATCGTTGAGCACCGCTTTGCTGCCTTCGGTGCAAAAATAGGACGAGACCCAGCCGTTGTTCCACATGACGCCGCGAATGTAGCGGCGGTCGTGGACGCGGGCGTAATTGTTGCGGATCTCCACGGCCCCATGCGCGCCGACGGTGTCGAAGATCTCTTCGATGAACTTGCCCAGCGTCTCGTTGCCGGTGATGCCGACGGCCATCGCCTCGATCTGTTTCGGGTCTTCGAGGGGACGGGCCTGCGCCTGCAATTCGGCCAACGCCGCGGCGAGTCCCTTCTCAATTCCTCGGCGCAGGGACATGACGTTGTGGCCGGCGGCGACATAGCGTTCGGCGACGTTGAGGAGGTGGCGGGCGATGACCACGGCGGTGGTGCTGCCGTCGCCCACGGCCTCTTCCACCTGCCAGGCAATGTGACGGGCCAGGAACGCGCCCATTGTCTCGAAGCGATTGGGCAGGCCGAGGAATTGGCGGGCGATGGTGGCGCCGTCGTCGAGCAGGTTGGGGGGGCGGCGTGGGTTGTCCTGGGCCACGGCGACGATACGTCCACGCGGGCCGAGGGTCACCTGCATCAACTGGGCGAGGCGGTTGAATCCTCGGTTGAGTGCGCGGCGCGAGGCCGGTTCAAAGACGATGCGTGTCATGGAAGCTCAGATCAATGGGTGGATGACGGATGTTTAAGCGGGATTATACCACGAAGATGGGGAGAGGCGAGGATGCGAAGGTGAAGGGGTGACAAGGTGAAGGGGGATATCGGTTTTCCCATTTCAGCTGGCGGTTTCAACTTCTAAAGTAATGCTACTTTGAAAACCGAAGTTCGCGTTGGACTAGTGACGCTGGTTGAGTAGCGCAGCGTATCGAAACCAAGGAACGGGTCTACACAGAATCAGGTCTCGTCGACCCGCTTGGTTTCGATACGCTACGCTACTCAACCAGCGCTAGCGTAACCTCCGTTTTCAACCTGAACGCACTTTAGGTTAGCGTGTTTCGTCGCGGAATCGGCTGATTCTCGTTTGAATGTCGGAGACGATGGATCGAACTTTGGCCATGTCGCTCTCGCTGAGATGGGATGAGAGTTCCGTTAGCAGAGCCGGCACATTGGGCTGGTAGTAGTGTAGGAGGGTGGCGACGTCATTTTCGTATATGCCTACCCTTGCGAAATTGCCATGTCGGTACAAAGACGGCAATGCATATAGCTTCAACAAGAGCAGCCCGTCCACGGTTGCCAAAGGGATGTCTTGGTCGAGGAAACTCTGCACTTTGGTGAATTGCTCGTGTACCTTTTTGAATAATGGGTTTTGCGTCAACAGGACGTCAATCTGCAACCCGTCGTAATCTGCGCGTACGAAGTAGGTGTCTTTGCTGGTTATTTTGAACTCAGGCAGCGCATCTAGTGAAGAAAGCGCCATGATCAGGTCAAGATCCTGTGTGTTGCGGCCTTCGACGTAGTACAAGATGGCAATACCGCCAACGAGGACATAGTCAATACGGCGCTGTTTCAACAACGCAAAGAGATTTTGAACCGCGTCGATCAACTGATTTGAGTTCGACATATCCTGTGTCCAGTTCTTGACATCGAACACGACGCCGTCGCGGATGATACGGCCGATCTGTGCCGTGCTTTGGAGTGTCATCGTGCTCTTCCTCGCATACTACTTTCAATACGAATTTCAATATGATCGATTGACGCCATGTATTATACCCCAGAACCGGTTCTCATTCACGGCGCGACGGGCAGGGCATTCAGCCCGCGGAAAATGACCCCGATGCGCCAGGCCAATTCGTCGGGCGGCGTGGCCGGCTGCAAGGATGGCCGGCGCGTGAAGAGGGCGCGCAGGGCGATGCGTCCTTCGAGGCGGGCCAGGGGCGCGCCCAGGCAGTAGTGCGCGCCACGCCCGAAGGCAATATGCGCGTGGACGTCTTCACGTTGCAGATCCAACTGGTGTGGGCAGACAAACTGCCGTTCATCGCGGTTGGCCGAAGTCAGCACGACACGCACAATGTCGCCACGTTTGATTTCTTGGCCGTGCAGGGTCACGTCCTGGCGCGCCCAGCGTGTGGTGGACGTTTCCACCGGGCCGTCGTAGCGCAGGAGTTCTTCGATGGCGGCGTCCCAGGCTGCGTCGCTGTTGTCGGCCAGCAGCCGCGTCAACTGCTCGGGGTGTTGCATGAGGGCCAGCGCGCCGTTGCCCAAGAGGTTGACCACAGTCTCGTAGCCGGTGACGAAGAGCAGCGCCACCATGCTGGAAAGTTCTTCTTCGCTGAGCCGCTCACCTTGCGCTTCGGCGACCACCAGCGCGCTGATGAGATCGTCGCCAGGGTGGATGCGCCGTTGGGCGAACATCTCGTTCAAATAGTCGACGAAGGCGCGGATGCGGCGTTTGCGCTCTTTCAGCGAAATGCCGTGGCGTCCTGGCGCGATAATGGCTTTGCTCCACTCGTGGACCTCTCCTTGATCGGCGGCGGGAATGCCCAACATTTCCATGATGACGGTGATGGGCAAGGGGAAGGCGTAGCCGCTCATCAGATCCCAAGGAGGCGGAGACGCGGCCATCTGGTCGAGCAGGGACGTGGCGATCTGGGCGATGCGTGGCGCCAGGCTGTCCACGCGGCGGGGGGTGAAGGCCAGGTTGACCAGGGTGCGCAGCCGCGTATGGTCCGGTGGATCGGCGAAGAGCATGTTGCGGTTGATCATGCGCGAGACGTTGGGTGTGGCGTTGCTGTCTCGCTTCTCGTCGCTGCGGGCGTTCAGCGGGTCTTTGGCGAATAGATCGCCGTTGTCTTTGAGGACGGTGAGCACGTCTTCGTAGCGGGTGATGTACCAGATGCGGGCGCCGTAGGGTGCATGGTGACAGTAGACCGGATGGTCGCTGCGCAGCGTCGCGTACGTGGGGAACGGGTCCGCTTTGAATTCGAGGCTGAAGAGATCGAGAGCTGGCGCGTTGGGTGTCATGGTTGTTCCTTCCACAATTTACTTGCTGAGATCTACGCTTCACCCATGGCCATGATGGCGTTTGGGCTTGAAGTCAAACCCTGCGAAGACAGCCAACAACCAATGTCATGCCGCAGCCTAGATTGTCTGTGGGGCGACGTGTGAATCCGAATTTGTCGTAGAATGCTTCTTTGCCAATGGCGCTCATCAGCCCGACGTATGTATTGTGAACTGCATGTGCGTCGATGTAGGCCATGATCCGGTTCATGATCTGCGTGCCGATGCCGCGTTTCTGGTATTCGGGCAACACGATCACATCTTGGATGTAAAAAACCAGGACGCCGTCCCCGACGACTCGGCCCATCGCCACGATTTCGCCTGCCTGGTAGACGGAAACACAGAAGAGCGTGGCTTGCAGCCCGCGTGCAACGTCGGCCAAATCGGCGTAACCACCCCAACCAATGGTTTGGCGCAGGTAGTTGTATTTCTCTGCTGTCGGTGGTGCTTCGACATAGGTCAGTTCGAGGTCTTCGATCATGAGGAAGTCTTTGGGTTCTCTGCGTTCTATGTGGTTGATTTTTGTTGCTTGCAGAGATGTCGGTACGGGCGGATCACGCACTGTCTCCGTCCTCGTTTATGGCCAGTGGGCAGACCGTTGTTGCCCATTCAGGCGTCATCATCCAGCAGATAACGGAGCATTGCCGGATAGTTGATAAGGAAGTCCTTTGTTACATTGTAGTGCTCCGTTTCGTCGTATGCCACTTCGGTGATGCCGTCGTCATTGAGCAGCAAGATCTTGGCGCGAGGATAGGCCATGAGGATGGGCGAGTGGGTGGCAATGATGAACTGCGACTCCGCCTGTACCAGCCTGTGGATCGCGGTCAACGCCGCCATCTGCCGATTGGGGGAGAGCGCCGCTTCCGGCTCGTCGAAGATGTAGAGGCCGTTGCCGCGCAGTTTGTCGGTCAGCGTAGAAAAGAAGGCTTCGCCGTGCGAACGCGCATGCAGGGACATGCCGCCGTACCCTCCCAAATAGCCGGTGGTGTCCATGTAGGTGGCGACGTTGTAGAAGCTTTCTGCGCGCAAGAAGTAGCCGTCTCTGGGCCGCTTGAAGCTCTTTTCTAGCCTCAGGTGCTCGGCCAGATTGGAAATGTCGTCGGCACTTTGCAGACGGACGTTCTTGGTGCCGCCTTCGGCGCTGAAGCCCATAGACATGGCAATCGCCTCGATCAACGTGGATTTCCCCGCGCCGTTTTCACCGACGAGGAAGGTCACATCAGGGTGGAATTCGATTTCGTCCATCGAGCGAATGGCCGGGATGGCAAAAGGATAGGCGTTGGTGTCTTCGACGGTGTCCCAGTCGATTTTGATTTTGCGCAGGTATGGACGTGCTTGCATTTACCAGATCGCCGTTCGTTTCTTTTCGAAATAGGACCAATCCCACTCTGCACCCCAGCCGGGGCCGGTCGGCGGTTGGATCACGCCATTTTGTGGGATGGGGGGGTTGAGCAGCCCGATCTCCTTCCCCAATTCATCACGCGTGCCGCCGGGGAAGTATTCGTAGTAGCTGGTGTTTTGCAGTGCGCAGACCATGTGCGCGTGGACCAGACCAAACAGTCCGCCAGGGCCATTGAGTTCGATGCGGGCGTTGTGCATCTCGGCCAGGTGCGCCAGCTTGAGCAGGCCGGTGGCGCCGACACGGGCGTTGCCGCGCAACCAGTCGGTCGTCCTGCTGATCAGCCACTGCGCACTGAGATCAACGTCGTGCATCAGCGTCTCCGGCGCGAGGACGGGGATATCCAACGCCACACAAAGACGCTGTAAGCCCTGTTGATCGCGATCCGGCAGCGGTTCCTCCAACCAGAGGAAGCGTAGATCCTCCAGCGCCCGCCCCACGCGCAGCGCATCTTCGTAGTTGTAGTGGCTGAGCACGGCGTCGTGGAGCAGCGTCACACCTGGCCCCACGGCGTCGCGGATGGCGGCGAACCACTCGATGTTTTCGTCCGCGCTGTTGGTCAGATGATCCTTGATCGCGGGGAAACCCATCTCCACTGCTTTGAGCGAATCTTCGACCACCGCCTCTTTGGTCCTGCCGCCGCTGTTGTAGTAGGCCGGGCAAGCTAAGCGCGCCCGCCCCATCAGCGCGTAGACAGGTAGCCCTGCCGCCTTACCCGCAATGTCCCACAGGCAGTTGTCGAAGGCGCCGAACCAGCCGGGCCGGCTGAACATGCTGCGTGTGGCCGTGTGTAACTTGGCATAGAGCCGCTCCCTGTCAAATGGATCGCTGCCAATCGTGAGGATGCGCAACTGCTCCAGTTCGTTTGCACTCATGGTGGTGTAGCGAGCGTCGCCCACGGTGCAGATGCCCTCGATTCCGTCGTCCGTACGGACGTGGAGCACGTGGATCTCTTCGGTCTGACGTTCGGCGCGCTGCATAAGCGAACGTGTCGCCGTCCAGCGCTGCTTGCCCGCGGTAACCTGTTCCACCAGGTCAAACCGCCCCGTATTGGCGGGAACCTCGAAGACGGATACGAAAATCTCGGTGATTTTCACGCAATGCTCCATTCGATGCCACGCTTGAGGATGAGCCGAAAGTTGTCGTCTTCCCACGCCTGACGGTCGTGACCCAGTTGCAGGCAGAAGACTTTGCTCTTCTGGACCTGACGCACCCAGGCGACGGTGCCGGCGTTCTCAGGATGATCGGTGGTGAGCAGGATATGGTTGTCTTCCGCGGCGGCAGCGGCCATCTTGTAGGTCTCGTCGGTGATGGTCCACTCGGCGAGACCGGCGGTGATGGGGTGCTCTTTGTTGACGACGGTGAGCGGCATCTGCTCGTCATGGTGATAGGACGCCAGGGAGCGGTCGGGGATGCCGACGATCTCGCTCCACAGGGGCCACCGCGGGTAGGCCAGCAGCGCATGGTGAAGGACGACGATGCCCTGGCCGGTCTGGAGCAGCCGTGACAGGGCGGATTGGGGTTTGCCACGGTAGCCCGGCTGCCCCTCGTCGTTGGGCGCGTCCGGCATCATGAAGTAGAAAAGTATGGCGTCGTAGCTGTCGCGTACGTCCTGGGGCGAGGCGGCGAAGTCGTCGATATGCTGGATGTAGCTGTCGATCCCATGCAGGCTGCGGAACAGCGCGTGAAAGCCGATGACATCGTGTGACTTTGCGCCGGTGACAACGGCTAGGGTGATCATGTGTGTCTCCGCTGATTCTATGATTCGCTCGCGTGGCGAACCGGCTGGCGCAGGATCGTCTTTAACTTCTCCGGCGCCACGCGGCGAGGATCGCTCAGGTAGATTTCGTGGTGTTTGCCTGTCTCCACGTAGCCGTTTTCGGGGATCCACTCGTTGTGCAGCCGCGCCAGGACCGGTCCTTCGTCGTCGTACGAGCCGATGTGCAGGATCTGCACCGACAGCCCTTCGTGGTAGCTTTCCAATCGTAGTTTGGGTAGCGCGGGCAGATCCTTTTGTGCGGTGACTTCGGCCACGGCTTGTTCGTAAAGTTCACGCGTCGCCCATGTGGGCGTCATGATCATCATTGTCCAATCCCAGGCGCTTTTGTCGCGGTGCTGGGTGAAGGTGGACATGTCCTCGGCCCACCATAGCCCTTCAAGGGGCGGCACAACGTAGTCGACCGCCGCCGTCTTCTTGACGGTGAACTTGAGTTTGTACGCCACGGTGTAGAGCGCTTCCACCGCGTCTTTGTATTCCTGCGCCACGTTGGGGTCACCGTGACCGTCGATCATGAGGAAGTGCATCGTCGGCACATCTACGGTGACAAAGTCCTTGGGCGAGGGCGCGTAGAGGTGTTTGTGGGTTTTCTTGAAATCCACCTTTTCCATCTTCGCCTCCGTGAATGGGTTGTCAACCATGTTCAACTTATAGATCGAGCGAGCGCAGACCGTTCATGCCCAGGATGAGCGAGATTTCGCCGCCATGGTGCAGATCGTGCTCGAGGACATGGTAGATCACCCAACTGCGCGAGACATGAATGACCTCACCGTCCCACTCGTCAGGGAAAGTCTGGGCGCACTCTTCGGCCGTCCAACGCTGCAAGCGGGATTCGATGAAGGCCCAGGTCTCTTCGAGGCCGCGCACCATCTCGGCGGCGCTGCGTGGTGGTGAATCGTGCCATCCCCAGGACATGTACTCGTTCATGGCGGCGTCTTCGTCCTGTAGGGTGCCGCTGAACCAGCCGGCGCGCACACCGATAATGTGTTGCACGAGCTGTCCTAGCGGCCACATGTGCGGGGCCGGTTGCAGCGTAAGTTGGTCATCGCTGAGCGGGGCGACGGCGTCGCGCAGTTTTTCCTGATAGCCGCGCCAATTTTCGTAGATGACGGCGAGCGTGGATTGATCTTGGGATTGCATGGTTTTCTCCTTGGCCGAGATTCTTTCCAGAATGGCGATCCACGAATGCATACGAAGGAGCAGAAAGATCCACAGATTTCACGGATTTGCTGGATTTCCAGAGGGGTTTTGTTATTCAATCACCCGATAGGTGCTCTGCACCATCCCACTTGCATAGGACCGTGTTTCCACGTGCTGCAACTTCACGTCTTGTTCCAGTGGACCGAAGAGCGGAATGCCTGTGCCAATCAACACAGGGATGCGGGTGATGATCAGTTCATCGAGCAGACCGGCGTTGAGGAAGCTTTGGATCGTCTTGCCGCCGTCGATGTAGGCGTGCTTCATCCCTTCTGCCTGCAACTGTTCGACCAACTCGGCCGGCGTCCCCGAGCGCAATTCCACGGTGTCGGGCAGGTTGTCGGCGAGATGCGCCAACGTGCGGCTGAGGACGATGACACGTTTGTCGCCATACGGCCAGGGCTCGAAGGTACAAACGATTTCATACGTGCCACGCCCCATCACGAGGACGTCGACACTGTCTATGAACGCCTGGTAGCCGTAATCCTCCCCTGTGTCGGCGTCACCGATGCCGGGCAGCCAGTCCAGGTCACCGTTGGAGCGGGCGATGAAGCCGTCGAGGCTGGTTGCGATGTAGACCGTGGTTTTCATGGGTGTTCTCCTGGGGAATGGAGTAACGGTTTCTTATGCTTGCATTTCATGTTTGGATGGTACCATAAAATGCTACTGTATCGAGAATGAATTAGAACGATCCACCCCAACACACCCACCTTTGCCACCATCCCCCATTTATGATAGCATCGCAGCACGACGGACCTGCCCGTTTTCTCCAATCCAATAGCCAAACCAGCCACTGCAAAGAGGACAATCCCTATGTCAAGCGCTGCCGCCAAAATTACGAAGGTGGAACGCATTCTGTGTTGGGTGCCCATCGTTGATCGCGTACGCCGCGAGATGGAACGCGCCAACATCCACACCTGGGCCGAAACCGAAGTGATCCGGGTCACCACCGATGCCGGGGTGGTGGGCTACGGCGAGACGATCCAGAACTACACCTGGGGACGGGTCAAGGACACCGACCGCGTCATCGGGCGTTCGCCCTTCGAGCTGATGTGGGACGACAGCCTGGGCGCCGGTTTGCAGATGGCGCTCATCGACGCCGCTGGCAAACTCGCCGGGGTCCCCGCCTACCGGCTGCTGGGGACAAAAGTACGCGATTGGTGTGGTCTCTCGTTCTGGGATCACGACATGTCGCCCGAAGCTTACGAACGCGAGGCCAAGGTGGCGGTGAAACTGGGCTACACGTCCATCAAAATCAAGACGCGCCCCTGGTTCGATGTCTACGAAACGGTGAAGCGCATCAGCGAAGCCACACCCGACTGGTTCCACATCGACTGCGATTGGAATGACTTCCTGCTTGATGTCTCCTCGGCAGTGCCGGTGCTGCGCGAATTGGAGAACGACTTCCCCAAGATTGCGCTCTGGGAAGGCCCCATCCTCGCCCACGATGTAGCAGGCAACCGCCTGCTGCGCGAGAAGGTGCGCACCCCCGTCGCTCACCACTATGGCTCCATCCCCGGCGGCACCGCCATTACCACCGGCTACTGTGACGGTTTCGTGGTGGCCGGTGGCGTTTCGAATGTCATGCGCAGTGGTGTCTCATCGGCTACGGCCAACATGCCCTTCTTCCTGCAGATGGTGGGCACCGGCCTCACTGTGGCCATGTCGTTGCACCTGGGCGCCGTTTTGAGCCATGCGCAGTGGCCGGCTATTAACTGCCATGAACTCTACTCGCACAACCTGCTCAAGAAGCGCATCGACGTGGTGGGCGGCTTTGCCCAGGTGCCCGAAGCGCCGGGGCTGGGCGTAGAAGTAGACGAAGCTGCGTTGGAAACCTACCGCGTCGAAAAGGCGGACCTGTCTCTGCCCAGTCGGCTGATCAAGTACAGCCGCGCCAACGGCGTCACCATCTACTTCCCAGACAACTCGTTCAGTGGTGGCTCGGCTATGTGGAACTACTTCCGTACCGCCAACCAGCCGCTCTATGAGCGGGGCGTCACCACCGAACTTGTGGACGACGACGGCAGTAAAGAGTTCGCCGATCTGCGCGCCCGCGCCCTGCAAGCGCCCGTCCTCGTTAACAGTGCCGCCGCGCCCAAGAAGAAGGGCAAGGGCGGGCGGAAGAAGAAGAATGCGTAATTCGTAATCCGTGATTCGTGATCCGTGGGTTAAGCGTGATCTACTGTGATTTGAACGCCTCCACGTTGAAACGGAGCGGAGATGGCGCGTTGTGTGTACTGTATAATGGGCTACGCGCTATCTAGACGTACCAAGTTCCAAACCAACGAACCAACAAACTCGACCCACGGATCACGAATCACGAATCACGAATCACGCAACCCAACCAATTCACCAATCCCACGAAAGGACTCTCAACCATGTCTTACGCAGCCAAGCTCAAAGAAATGGGCTACGAACTAAACACCATCGATCTTAACGGTGGTAAATTGATGCACGCCAAACAGACTGGCAATTTGATCTACACCTCCGGCCAGGTTTCGCGCTGGGGCGACAAGCACATCAAGGGCAAGCTTGGGCGTGATGTTTCGGTGGAAGAGGGCTACGAAGCCGCCAAGCTGTGCACGCTCAACTGCCTACAAGCCGTCCATTCGCTGGCCGGTAGCCTCGACAACGTGGTGCAGGTGGTGAAGGTCTTCGGCATGGTCAATGTGGCGCCGGACTTCGTCAACACGCCTCCTGTGATCCACGGCTGTAGCGACCTGCTCATCGAAGTCTTCGGCGAGGCCGGACGCCACGCCCGTAGCGCCATCGGCCTCACCGTCCCCGATGACTGGGCGTGTGAGATCGAGATCATCTTCGAGGTCAAGGGCTAAGATGACGCTTACAGGCAAAGCGGCAATCATCACCGGCGCTGCCCACGGCATCGGGCGCGCCACGGCGCTGCGTCTGGCCCGTGAAGGTGCAAGTGTGCTTGTGGCCGACATCCAAGACGATCTCGGTCACGACACCGTGCGCGCCATTGAAGCAGCGGGTGGCATTGCCCATTATGTCCACGCCGATGTCGGCGTCCATGAAGACGTTCGCCACATGATCGAGCGCGGCGTGGAACGTTTTGGGCGGCTCGACATCCTGGTGAACAACGCCTACTGGAGCAAACCCGGTTCGGTGGTCGAACTGGAAGAGGCCGATTGGGATCGGGCCATGGCGATTATGCTCAAGGCCCTCTACCTGGCGGGCAAGTATGCCTTCCCCGAAATGAAGAAAGTGGGCGGTGGCGCGGTTGTGAACATGGCCTCCGTCCACGGCTCGGCGGCGTGGCCCAACAACGCCGTCTACGAAACGGCCAAGGCCGGTGTCATCAACCTGACCCGGCAGATGGCAATTGACGGCGGACCGCTTGGGATCCGTGTCAACGCTGTCAGCCCGGGCTGGATCTTGACGCATGAGTTCACGCCAACGCCCGACACCGACGCGTGGGTTAAGCGGCTCTATGCGGTGGGGCGAGCCGGTCAGCCTGAAGAGATGGCTGCCGTGATCAACTTCCTGGTGTCAGACGAAGCCAGCTTTGTCACCGGGCACAATCTAGTGGCCGATGGTGGGTTGAGCATTCAACTGCAAGATTCGCGTAACCTGGCGCCGCCCGGTTTTTCGTGGTGACAATCGAGGCTGATCGGAAAGACAGTGTCAGGCACGGGCCGGTGAATTGCCCGTTACATCTTGTTTGCCTGGCCCGTGCCTGGCACTGTTGGCCCCAAGCTTGAATTACTTCTACTGGAAGTAGTGAGATTGACTTTCCCGTAACTGCGGTCCTATAATGGTAAAGACGTAGCAGCAAGCTGTCTTCCCCCAACACATTCCACTCTACATGCAACAAAATTGTTTCCTCAATCGATCAGGAGGTTCCTCGTGAACAACAAGATGTTTACCCGTCGCGCTTTTCTGAAGAACACGGCGTTGGTGGGTGCGGGCGCAGCGCTGGCTGCCTGTGCACCTGCTGCCGCCCCTAGTGCACCGCCTGCCGGCGAAGCTGCCGCTACAGCCGCACCCGCTGCTGCGCCTTCGTTGCCTTTCGAAGTTGCCGCCGAGGCCATGAATCCCCTTGGTCTGGAAGCCGGCACACCGGTGGAAGGTGTCTTCTTTGAAGGCGGTTTCGGCCGCGCTTACCTGGACAACGCCGCCGAAATCTTCCGCACACTCCATCCTACAAACGAGATGAGTGTTGCCGGTATTCAGCGTGTGGGCGATCAGTTGCGTCCTCGCTTCATCGGCGGCAACCCGCCCGATGTGATCGACAACAGCGGCGCCGGTAACCTCGATCAAGCCGCGTTGGTGGCCGAAGGATCGTTGATCGATCTGGCTCCGCTCTTCGCAGCGCCTTCGCTCGACACCCCCGGCAAGACCTTCGGCGAAACCCTCTTCCCCGGTTCACAGGAAAGCGGCATGTACGGCGGCACCCAGTATGTGCTGCTCATGGCCTACACCATTGCCGGTATCTGGCACAGCCAGACCCTCTTCGAGGAAAATGGCTGGACCTACCCCACCACCTGGGACGAGATGCTGGGCTTCTGTGACATGGTGAAGAGCACCACCGACATAGCGCCGTGGACCTACCAGGGTCGTTTCCCGCAGTACATGAACTTCGGTGTGTTGTGGCCGCTCATCTACAAGAATGGCGGCATTCAGGCCGTGGTCGACATCGACAACCTGGTCGATGGCGCCTGGGAAAACCCGGCTGTGCTCAAGTCTGCCCAAATGATCCAGGAACTCCACCTTCAGGACTTCATCATGCAAGGCACTGAAGGCCTCACCCACACCGAATCTCAGGCCGAGTGGCTCCAGGGCAATGCCGTCTTCCTACCCTGTGGCACCTGGCTCGAAAACGAAATGCGCGAATTGACCCCTGAAAACTTCAACATGGTGGTCAAGCCCGTTCCCGGTGAAACCGAGGACGTTTATGCCGGTATCGGCGCCTGGGCCGGTGAAAACTTCATCGTGCCTTCGGCGGCGGAAAATCCCATCGGCGGCATGGAATACCTGCGCTGCCTCATGTCCAAAGAAAACGCCAAGTGGTTCGCCCAGAATGTGGGCGCCATCATGCCCGTCATCGGCGGCACTGAGGGCGTGGAACTGAGTTCGGCCGTCAGCTCGGCCACGGCGATTGCCGAAGCAGCCGGTGATGCCATCTTCGATTACCAGATCGACGCCTGGTACACCCCGCTTAACGACGAGATGCGCGACCGCACCGGCGACCTGCTCACTGGCCGTATGACACCTGAGCAGTGGGTGGAAGCCATGCAGGCCAAAGCCGATGAAGTCAAGGCCGACGATTCGATTCCGAAGTACGAACGCACTTCTTGATATGCGTAGGGGATTGCGTGCAACGCACGCAATCCCCTACAAACATTCATGAACCAAACGGCGTCTGGCCTGTGGCTTTATTGCACAGGCCAGATCTGTTCTATGGAGGGGTCTATGTACCGTGGCAAGTACCGGTTGATCATTCCGTTCCTCGCTCCGTCGATTTTGCTCTATGTCACCTTTGTTCTCTACCCCTATGTACAGTCTATGTACATCAGCTTAACCCAATGGCGTGGACTGGCCAACCCGCCGGTCTTCATCGGCCTCGAAAACTTTGCCAATCTGTTGAACGACAGGAACTTCTGGAATGCGTTGGGCAATAATGCCTTTTATATTGTCGTGTTGCCGATAGTGACGCTAGGCTTGGCCCTCTTTTTTGCCTTTGTGCTGACACAAGGGGTGCCGCTCTCAAAGTTTTACCGCATCACCTACTTCTTTCCGCAGGTGATGTCTGTGGTGGCGATTGGGGTGTTGTGGAGCTTTGTCTATCACCCCACCATCGGCATTCTCACCTCTTTTTTGGAGACCATCGGCATTGACAGGCCGCCCGTCTGGTTGGGAAATCCCGACACGGTGCTGTCCGCCATCAGTGGGGTGACGATCTGGCAGGAGGTGGGCTTCTTTATGGTCCTCTTTATTGCGGCCATGGAGTCGATCCCCATGACCTACTACGAAGCGGCCATGCTTGATGGCGCCAGCCGTTGGCATATATTCTGGAAGATTACGCTCCCCATGATCTGGGACACGCTGCAAACCGGCCTGATCTTCATTATGATCGGGGCGACCAATATGTTCGCGATTACCCAGACTATGACCCAGGGGGGGCCTAGCCGCTCGTCGGAAGTGTTGTCTACTTATTTATATACAGAGGCGTTTATCAACAGTAAATTTGGGTATGGCACAGCGGTGGCGGTGGCGCTTTTCTTTCTTACGCTGCTAATCTCCCTGGTGCTAAGCCGCCTGTTGAGCCGCGAGAGTTTGGAGTACTAATATGGCAACTGAATCCATTGCGAAAACACCGGTTCAAACGGTCCCTGTGCGTGGCGCCAACCAGGATCGGTTCAGCATCGGCAATATACTCCTGAATGCTTTTCTCGTAATCTGGTCGGTGATTGTGATCTTTCCGATGGTGTGGCTGATCTACACTTCGTTTAAGACCGATCGGGAGATCTTCTTCAGCCCCTGGGCGTTGCCCGCAACGTTGGTTTGGGACAACTTCCGCCGTGGCTGGATCGATGCCAACATCGGCACCTACTTTGCCAACAGTTTCCTCGTGGTGTTGCCTTCACTGGCCCTGATCCTGATGCTCTCGGCAATGACGGCCTATGTGCTGGCGCGGTTCCCGTTCCCCACGAACCGGATCATCTTCTATGCCTTCATGGCGGGGATGCTCTTTCCCGTCTTCCTGGCGTTGATTCCGCTCTTCTTCCTGGTGAAGGATCTGAGCATGCTCAACACCTTCCAGGGGCTCATCCTCGTTTACGTGGCCTACTCGCTGCCGTTTAGCGTCTTCTTTATGACAGGCTTCTTCCGTACGCTTCCTTCGGAACTGCACGAAGCCGCCATCATCGACGGCGCCAACCAGTATCAGGTCTTCTTTCAGATTATGCTGCCGCTGGCGCAGGCGGGCTTGATCAGCATCGGCATCTTCAACTTCCTGGGCATGTGGAATCAATACCTGCTGCCCGTGGTCTTAATGACCGACCCAACCAAGTACGTGCTTACTCAGGGTCTGGCCTACATGCTGCATCAGCAGTATTACCAGAACGACTGGAGCGCGCTCTTCGCTGCCGTCACCATGATCATGGTGCCGACGCTGCTCGTCTATGTGATCTTCCAGAATCAGATTCAGAAGGGGATTACGGTGGGGGCGCTGAAAGGGTAGTGATTGGTGATTGGGGATCAGGGACTGGGGCAGAAAGCGGATCTACCTTCTGCCCCAATCACTGATCACCAATCACCAATCACTTTTTAGCTCTTGTAGAACGCAACAAAGAACTCCGCTACGCGCCGCACGATGACGTCTAGGAGCTTCTGTCCTTCTTCTGCCGTCGCCGCGGCGGGGGTGTCGGTGTAGCCGACAGTCTTTTGCCATGCGCCGTGCGTCTGTACGACGGCGCCGGCAAAGTTGCTGAATAGCCCCTGATCCGCGGGGACAGATTGGGTGCGCGCCAATCCTTCCTGGTTGACAAGGTCCGGGCGGATGGCCATCATCAGCGCCGTCTCAAACCGGCCGGCATGGCCGGGAACCAGCGTGCCGTCGAAACCCGTCTCTTCGACGAGGGTGGCGCGGGCCACGTCCCAGTAAGCGGCGGCGGCAATGCGCACCGGGTGACCGAGTCGGCTGGCCATGTCTAGGGCGACGACGCGGTTTGAATCGGTGTTGCCGCCGTGGCCGTTCAAGATAATCATTTTGCGGAAGCCGCTCTTGACCAAACCTTCGCAGACGTCGATGACGGTGGTGATGTAGTTGGGGCTGGGCAGCGAAAGCACGCCCGCCCACGGAAAGTGATGGTGCGAATTGCCCGTCCACAACACTGGCGCCACCAGCACAGGCACGTCGTTGGCGGCAAGTTGCGCCGCCTTAGCTGCCACCGTGCCGCACAATGTCGTATCGGTGATCACAGGTAGATGGGGCCCATGCTGCTCAATCGACGCTGTGGGCAACACCACCACTGCATTCGGCGCCATCTCGGCGATCTGCTCACGCGTCAATTCGGCCAGTTGCACAGTCATGTATGGTTCCTCTCGTCTGGGGTTTGAGAGGGACTGGGGACTGGGGGCCGGGGACTTGGGATCGGGTCAGATGCCTGAAATTGTTCAATCGCCTAATCCAGTGTTCACAAGATCGGCCAATTCAATGAAGTCAGGTGCTCAACCTAATCGCCAGTCCCCAATCCCTAATCCCCACTCCCCCAATGAGGTGCTTCGATGATCTCGACAAGTTTGCCCCGATTCACTGTTCCGGTCAAGCCGGACGCATGGAATGTATCAAGTTTCGCCGCTTGGGAGTGGACGGCGTTGGAACCGTTGCCACCCTTCACCCTGGCCGACGGCAGTGGACCGGCGATCCAGCAGACCACCGTGCGCCTATGTCACGATGCAGACGCACTCTACATCCGCTTTGATTGTGCCGACGACGATCCGTGGGGCACGCTCAAACGCCGCGATGATCCGATCTACAACGAGGAAGTGGTGGAACTCTTCATCGCCGCCGGCGAAGATACGCCGGTGGACTACTACGAGTTCGAGATCAGCCCCAATGGCATTCTCTTCGATGCCAAAGTACACAACCCGGCCGGAGATCGCAGCGATCTGCGCGTGGACGTAGATTGGGACGCGCCCAACCTACGCTGGCGCGGCGAACGCAGCGGCAAAGGACGTTGGTCCGCTTTCATGATCCTGCCGTGGACGGCGATTGCAGCGTCAAATCAAAAACCCGCCGTGTGGCGGGCTAATTTCTATCGTATTGAACGGCCACGTGAAGGGCGCAGTCCTCACCCTACCGAATTCAGTTGCTGGTCGCCCACGCTGACCGAACCAGCGGACTTTCACCGACCCACCCACTTCGGTTTTCTTACCTTTTCTGTATGACGGCCATATACATCTGAAATGCGGTGCGAAAGTCGATGCGCTTCTCTTCGTAGATGTAATCAATGTCCTCTGTGTGCACCAACTGCCAGCCTTCATCCTTGTTGGCCAGGTAGTGGTGCAGAGCGCTTTCCTTGTCTGCATTCTTGTGAATGAAGATACATACGAGGCCGCTCCGGCGTGTGTGCGACAGAACCCGGTCCAGCAGATCGATCTCCTTCGCTGTGTCCGCGGCAAAGTGGAGGATCGAATCGAGCACGATCAGATCGTAACTCTGCGGAAAATCGAACGCGTAGAAGTCACCCACAATACCGGTGACATTCAAACCGAGTGAACCAGCGCGTTCCTCCATTTGCAGAATGCCCACTTCGGATGCATCGACGCCGGTGACACTGTAGCCGTGTTCCGCCAGCATCAGGGCGTCACGTCCTTGACCACAGCCGAGATCAAGCGCATCACCATCACTGCCATTCGATGCGATGTACGCGGTAAACTCAGGGTATGGTTCACCGAACAGGCTCTCTTCTGTTTCGTACTGCTCGTCGTAGCTGGACATGACCCTCTGCTCTGTTCAGTTGCTGACACGGCTGATTTTTACCACGCATGACATGGGCATTTGCTCATATGATGGCGAGTACTACGATGGCGAGTTCCTTGGCTTCGACGGTTTGCTGCAATTGTAGGATAAGGCAAACACTACGGCTGCACGCGGCGGAAGACAACCATATATCTTTCAATCGCTGCATAAGACTCGCTGCTTTTACCATCGTACAGGCAGCGAATGTCTTCGATGCAAGCGAGTTCCCAGTTTTGCATGTGGGTTGCAAGGTAGCGGTGCAACGCGTGTTCTCTAGCCGGAGACTTATGCAAAAAGATGAAAACGTAGCCGCCACAACGTGTATGCGCCAGGACACGATCCAGCAACTCGATTTCCTCGGTCGCGTGCTCAGCAAAATGAAGGATCGAATCCAGTACGATCACGTCATACTGCTGCTGGAATTCAAACGAGAAGACATCGTCTACAAGCCCGGTGACGCTCAACCCTCTGGCCGTGGCTTCCTCCACCATCTGTTGAATGCCCACCTGCGAAGCATCCACCCCGGTAACGGAGTACCCTTGCGCCGCCAACATCAAGGTATCTCGGCCCTGTCCACATCCTAAATCCAGTGCCTCACCTCTGCCTTGTAGTGTGGCAATAAATCTCCGAAACGCAGGATACGGCCGGCCAAAGAGGTCTGTTTCCACTTTGTATTGCTGATCGTAGCTGCTCACCTATCGCCTCCCCCATTGGACGTGATGATGTAGACCGATTTTGTGATAGAATTGTCGAAATTATACCACACCTTTCCTCATGAGACACACGACCCAATCGATTTCAGCCCAAGCAATTTTATCCATCCACTGCAAAGGATCGTTCTATGCACGCGCAACAACGCCAACGCACCCAGGAGCGGCTGGCCCAAGGCGGCCTGACCCGCGCCCTCTTTGCCGACATCCATTCCATCAAATGGTTGACGGGTTTCAATCCACCCATCCAACTTGGCCCGAGTTTCTTTGTGGGTGGGCCACCGCTGCTCTGGTACGACAATGGAACGTTCACGTTAATCGTCCTCGACGGCCATGCGGACAGCGTGGCAGCGTTCGGAGCACAACCCGACTGCACTCTGGTCACCTACGAGGGGTATACGATTCAGAAGCCGATTACCGGGGGGCCGAATCTATCGGCGGTGCTACGCGACGTGGTGGGATCTTCTGCCGGCGGTGGACCTGTGGGCGTGGAAGCACGCAGCCTCACCTTCCTTTTGCATGATGTGATCAACGACGTCCTAGGCGGCGTCACCTCGTCGACGATCGACGATTGGTTGGCCCCCTTGCGTATGGTGAAGACGGCAGAAGAGATCGTCAAACTGCGCGATAACTTTGCACTGAGCGATCTCGGTCACCGTGTGGCGCGGCAGGTGATCAAACCGGGCCTGCGCGAAATCGACATTTGGGCCGAGATCCACGGTTCGATTCAGCGTGAAGTGGGGGAACGGGTGCCACTGGGGAACGACTGTGTGGTGGGGTATCGGCAGAACAACATCGGCGGTTGGCCCGGCGACCTGCTCGTGCGCGAGGACGATTCGGTGATCGTTGACCTGAGCACCGTGCGTCACGGCTACTGGTCGGATAGCTGCGCCACCTACTACGCCACGAAACCGGGCGAAGCACAGTCCGCCGCCCATCGCATGATCGAAGATGCGCTAGCTTTTGCCATTTCGCTGGTGCGTCCGGGCGTGCAGGCCAACGAGATCGACCGCAAAGTGCGTGGCTTCATCGAAGCGCGGGGCTACCCTGTCTACCCACACCACACCGGCCACGGCGTCGGCGTCACCGGCCACGAAGAACCTCGTATCGTGCCCTACAACGAAGTGCCTCTGGCCGCGGGGATGGTGATTCTGCTGGAGCCGGGCACCTACGTCCCCGGCGCGTGGGGCGTCCGCCTCGAAGACGCGCTGCTGGTGACGGAAGACGGCGCAGAGGTGCTGACGACGCATGAGAAGGGGATGATGGGATGATGAGGATGATGGAATAGAACGCGGATGAAGCGGATCGGGCGGATTCAGGCGGATTTTCCAGAAATAATCCGCTTTGATCCGCTTCATCCGCGTTCTATTCCATCATCCTCCTTTTCACTCCGCCTGCAACCCCCGCGCCATGCCATAATTCCCCGCCATGAGGCCACCGTCTACATTCAACACCGCCCCCGTGATCCAGGACGCTTCGTCCGAGGCCAGGAAGAGGGCGGCGTTGGCGATGTCTTCTGCTTCGCCGACACGGCCCAACGGATACCAGGCTGCCAACTTGTCGAAGATCTGTGGATCTTGGGCCACACGCTCCGCCCAGATCGGCGTGCGCACTGTGCCAGGGCAGATGACGTTGGCGCGTACGCCGTACTGTCCATATTTAATGGCGAGATTTTGTGTCAGGTTGATGAGACCGGCCTTGGCGGCGCTGTAGGGTTCTTCGCCCAGACCGGTGAGGCCGTTGACCGATGCAATGTTGACGATCGCGCCACTGCGCCGGGCGATCATGCCGTCGATCACGGCTTTGGTGCAGAGGAAGGCGCCTTTGAGCACCACGGCCAGGTTTCGATCCCACGTGGCTTCGTCGATGGTGCGCACGTCGTCGCCCTGGGAAATGGCGGCGTTGTTGACGAGAATGTCGATCTGTCCCCACTGCGCCGCCACCGCTTGCGCCATCGCCTCCACCGTCGCCGCCGCGGCGACATCAGCGTCCACCGCCAGCGCCTCTCCCCCGAAAGCCGTGATCAAAGCGGCCGTTTCCTCGGCGCGGGATCTGCGTAAATCCACTACCGCCACTTTCGCCCCTTCGCGGGCAAAGCGCAGCGCAGTGGCCTGTCCTATGCCTGAACCGCCGCCGGTGACAACGGCGACGCGATCTTGTAGTTTCATGTGTTTTCCTTTGTGTGAGACGACTGACGACTGACGACGGACCGCCGTGTTCGTTGTTGGTTCTGCATTGGATTGAGTAGGGAGGATGCCGCTGAAGACAGCACAAGACGACAAACTTCGTCTTCCGTCCTTTCTCCTATGCAGAGCCATCGCTGAATACCCAGTCCGTCGTCCGTCGTCTGTCGTCAGTCGTTTCCTACCAGCCACCGCGCAAACCACGCAAACGCCTCTTCCTGCATGGGGACGTCGAACTTGTGCGGGCCGGGGTAGAAGTTGCAATGGTAGCGGTCGGACGCGCCGGCTTTGGCGAAGACGTCGGCCAGAATGGCGTCGGCGCGCTGCATTTCGGGCAGGGTGAAGAGCTGATCTTCGCTGTCGTTGAGCACAAGCGTGGGCAAGGGGACACGTAACCCCAGAATTTCGGGGTAGTCGAGTTCGTTGGGCAACAGCGGTGGGTAGACCATCCACGTGTGTGTGTGCGACTTGTGGAGAACGTAGTCGCGCCAGGTGGTCATCATGCCTACGGCCACGGCGCAGCGGATGCGCTCGTCCATGCCCGCCAGGTAGACGGTGCGCAGCCCGCCGCCCGAAAGCCCGGCACAGCCGACGCGGGACGTGTCCACGTCGGCGCGGGCGCACAGGACGTCGAGCGCAGCATGGTCTTCGGCCAAAAAGACGCCGGGCCAGGTTGTCCCTGCGCTGAAGAGCGACCTGGCCAGGATTGATTCGTGGTGGCCGGCCCAGCGGTTGTATGCCTCGATGCCGGGCACATCGGCCCAACCGGGATCAGTGACGCCGTTGCGGATCACCTCGGGCACGTCGGCCAGGAGGACGCGGCGGCTGGCGAAGGCGAATGCATCGTGCACAAGCACGGCATATCCTTGACGCGCCAGTTCGTTGGCCCAGGCACGCCCACCGTAGTAGTGGGCCTGATGATGGGCCATGATGGGGTGCATGTCAGCATCGGTGCGCGTGATCTTCTCCTTGCCAAAGAACTTCTGCCCGCCGTGACAGTGCAAGCCCAGCACCGCAGGCAGCTTGCCCGTCGCATCTGCCGGTTTGAGGAAGACGGCCTGGGTGGGCGCGCCGGCAGGGTGCTGCCAGGAAAGTTCTTCGACGTGCAGACCGTCCATCACATATTGACGGTGGACGGTGGGCGTCGGCGTGGGCAGTTTGGGCGCGGCCAGGCGAGCGGCGACGCCGGCGCGGGCCAGCGGTCGCCATTCCTCAACGTTGGCCCAGCGGTCGTTGCGGAAGGAGAGCGATCCAGGCGCATCGCCCAGCAGGTCCGCGGCCCAGGGGCCGTATGCGCCCAGCATGTTGGGAGGGACGGGTGTTTTCATTCTCATTTACCCTTCTTAATCGACGATTGTACAAGGTAGACAGGACACGGCGCGGCGCGCAAGACTTTGTCCGCCACGCTGCCGTAGACCCAGCGCGCCAGCCCGGTGCGTCCATGCGTGCTCATGACAATGAGATCGATACCGTTTTCCTGCGCGTAGTCAATGATACGTGCCGCCGGTGGGCCAACGGTGACGGAGGTCTTAACGTGAAAGCGTTGTAGCCGCAGTTCTTCGGCCAGGTTCTCAACCCAGCGGGTGGCTTCGTCGAGGAAAGCCTGTTCGCGATCTTCGATGTGCATGATGTTGCGGCTGTTGTCGAGCACTTCGCCCAACGCCGCCGCATCGGGCGCCACACGTAAGAGGATCAACTCGGCGTCGTTGGCCGTTGCCAGCGCCTGCGCGTGTGGCAACGCCTCCGACGCCAGCGTTGAACCGTCCAGTGGGACGAGAATTCTTTGGTGTCGTATGGTCATGGGGGCCCTCGTGGTGATTGGTGATTGGTGGATTAGGCGCTGTGCGAAGAAGATGATGGGATGATGAGATGATGGAATAGAACGCGGATCGGGTGGATTGAGCGGATCTACGCCGATTGACTCTGAATGATCCGCTCAAATCCGCCCGATCCGCTTCATCTGCGTTCTATCCCATCATCTCATCATCTTCGTCATCCCGTCTGCCAAGCCACCAATCACGGATAGACTAACTCTCCCGGTATACCTAATCGAATCCGATAGAGCGAAGTGGACGCGGCGATGTAGAGATCACGCAGATCCGGCCCGCCGAAGGTGCAGTTGCCGGGGATTTCGCCGGTGGGGATGAAGCCGAGTTGCGCACCGTCGGGGGCAGTGATGTAGATGCCGGCTTGGTCGCTGCTGCCCGCCGTCAGGTAGATATTTCCCTCCACATCGAGGACCATGCCGTCGCCGCCGTAACCGTCGCCGAAGTCGGCCAGGGTGGCGTCTTTGTGCCAGACGCCGTCCTCGCCGAGACCGTAGGAGACGAGGGTGCGCGCGCCGCCGGGATCTGGGTTGTGGTCCACGAGGTAGAGCGTACGATTGTCCGGCGTGATGAGGATGCCATTGGGCGTCTGCATGTCGTCGATGACGCGGGTGAGTGAGCCGTCGAGTTCAATGCGGTAGACGGCCATGCAATCCTGTTCCAGATCATGTTTGTAGCCGTAGCGGGGATCGGTAAAGTAGATGCGCCCCTGGTTGTCGAAGCAGAGATCGTTGGGTGCATTGAGTTTCTTGCCGTTGTAGTGCGACGCCAACGTGGTGATGGTGCCATCCGGCTCATAGCGCCGCACGGCGCGCGCGCCGCCGTCTTTGCCGTCGCAGCAGACCACGAGACGTCCTTGCGCGTCGAAGTTCATGCCGTTGGCGCGGTCACTCGGTTCCTGCCACACCTCGGTGACGCCCGTGGCAGGGCGATAGACAAAAATGCGATTTTCAGGGCAGTCGGAAAAGTAGACATTGCCCTCGGCGTCGGCAGCCGGCCCCTCGGCAAAGGTCGCGCCGTCAAAAAGACGTTCTAGTCCGGCGTTGGGTGGAATCGGGTTCGTGGGCATGATCACTCCTTGGGAATTTTCGATTTTCGATCGTCAATCGAAAATCGTCAATCGAAAATCATCCGATCCTGATTTCGTTTTTGATCCCGCGTAGATCCATCTCGAAGATCAATTCATCGATGGGCGGGCGGCTGTAGTGCCAGGTGACGCCGTGGATGGCGGCGGCGCCGATAGGTTCGAGGACGACATCGACGAGGTAGCTGTCCACTGGTTCGGCGGTGTAAATGTCCACTGCCGTGGCGGATTCCCAATCTGCGCCCAGGCCGGTGAGGCGTTCCTGCATCACCGCCATTACAGTTGTGGCCTTTTCACGCAGTGCATCCGGCGTCGTTTCGCCAGGACGGACGACCGCCGCCGTGGACAGATCGGCCTGATCGCGCAGGTCACCTGCACCGGCGACGATGAAAGAAGGGCCGGGTTGGTTGCTGGGGATGGTGTAAGAGAAGGCGTAGAGTGACGGCGCCCGCGGTGCGGCGTAGACCGGCGCAATGTTGGTCCGCGCCACAGGGTTGCGCCCGTCTATGTGCAGGTCCCACTCTGCCAGGAGCGCCTGATAGCCTGCGTTGAAGTCAGCGAAGCCGGCGAAGGTCAACGGCGCGGGCAGGCGTAGTTCCACCGCACATAGCGCCGCACGTGGGCGCTCCAATGCATCGAGGTGCGCAGCGATAAAATCAAATCCCACCTGGTAGGGGATCGGTCTTTGCAGTGTGGCGCGTACAATCTCAAAGCCGGGCATCGCCACCACCCCTGCCGAATAGGGTGCAATGCCGGTGAGGAAGCGGTAGTTGCCGGTGGGGTTGTCGACTAGATTCATGTTTGTTCCTTTCAAGTAACCTCATAAACTCGCCTGGTGGGGTTGAACCCCCTGCTGACACCCCAAAGTCGCCTCAGCGACTGCAGAAAGATCTGTAGCGCCTAAGGGCGTTTTTCTGTGTCAGGGCGGGATTCAGTCCCGTTGCGGGTTTTTCCCCGAAAAGATCCGCACCCGTGCCGCGTCCGTCGTCATCCGCACGTACTCCGGTGGGCGCAGTTCACCGCCCATGAAGACGCGGGGATTGCGGTGGTTCATGGCGCTCTCTACGCTGGAGCGGGCGCTGACATGAATCTCTTTGACACCGGTTTGGGCGATGATCTTGCCTACATTGCGTTCGTTGATGCCGCCGCCGGGCATCACGATTATGCGATCCGCGGCGTGGCGGACGAGTTCAGCGATCAGGTCGATGCCTTCGAGGACGGTCTTTTCCTGGCCGGAGGTAAGGACCCGATCCACCCCTAGATCGATGAGCGTCTCTAGGGCGGCGAATGGCTCGCGGCAGACGTCAAAGGCGCGGTGAAAGGTGACGTTGAGCGGACGCGCCAGTTCGATCAGTCCGCGCACGCGCTCGACATCGACGTCGCCGTCAGGTGTCAACATGCCGATCACGACGCCGTCGGCGCCCAAACGCTTGGCCTCGGCAACGTCATAGCGCATCACCTCATATTCCACATCGCTGTAGCAAAAATCCCCGCCACGGGGACGAATGATGACGTTGAGCCCAATGCCGATGTGTTGACGAGCGAGGGTGATGGTCCCCGCGCTGGGGGTGGTGCCGCCTTCGATAAGGTTATCGCACAGTTCTACGCGTACGGCGCCACCGTCCTGTGCGGCGACGGCGCCTTCCACCGAATCGACGCAGACTTCAACTTTGACGTTGTTCATATTTGTCCTAGAGTTATAGGTGATTGGTGATTAGGGATTGGTGATTGGGGCGGAAGTGATCTCTGCCCCAATCACCAATCCCTAATCACCAATCACTTCTTCGTCTGTTCCGCCGTGTGGCGCATCACATTTTGCAGCATGGCGCTAGGTTCACCGATGCAGATGAAGGAATATCCCTGCGCGGCCAGGCTGGGGCCGTCGCCGATGACCCACATGTTTTTGCCGGCGCGGCGGGCCGCATCACGGACCTGCGCAGTGGCTGCGGTGACTTCTGGGCCTGTGATCTGGCCGCAGACACCCAAATCGGCGGAGAGGTCGTACGGTCCATGCGCCATGGCGGTGACGATCTCGTGGGCAGCGATGGCGTCCACGTTGGAGAGGCCGACCTGTGTCTCGATTTGGGGGAGGATGATAAGATCGTCCTCGACTTCGGTTTTCCAGTTATTGTATGTTAAACCGGTCACCCAGCGGTTGCCCAGCCCGCCAGGGCGACGCTGTCCTCGTGGGGGCAGGTAGATGGCGTCGCGCACTTCGTCAAGTTGGGCTGTGGTGTTGATGGTGGGGAGGAGGAGACCACAGGCGCCCATGTCAATGGCTTTGCGGATGGTGTTGATCTCGTGGTTGATGGGGCGAATCAGCACAGGGAAATCGATCATGCGCCCCACTGTGCAGACGTCGACGATGAGCGATGGATCGTGGGCGCCATGTTCCATATCGACAATGAGGTAATCGAGACCGGCGAGGGCGCAGATCTCCACCAGTTCGATCCAGATGTGGTCGATGGCGAGGACGCCGGTGGTGGGTGTCTGGCTGTCGATCCGCTGACGCAACTTGCGCGCTGATTGCATGGTCTACCTTTCCAGGGTGGGGGGGGCGTTAATCGAACGGTAAGATTTTGTTAACAAGCTGGATGGAAAGTTGGGGTATGCTGGCAACAATCTTTGTGGCTAGCCGTTTCGGTGTGCCATACCACTCATTTTACCAAATCTTTCAAGGAGACACACGATGTCGAACACGAGGACCAACCGTTTCTCTCGATGGTGGATGTTATTGTTTGTGGTGTTCTTGGTGGTGGCGGTGCCGATTGGCTGGTACCTCTTTTCGCCAATCTTTATTGACCAGACTGTGGACGAGTCCTTCCCGGCGGTAGTGGCTCCAATCCAGGCAACTGCTGTGGCAACTGATATCGATGTGGCCGCTCCTGTCTCCGTCGATGGTGAATCCGAACCTACTTCCCCGGCATCGGCTGAAAGTGAAACGACGGCTGCAACAGTCACCGCGGTAGAAGCTGAGTTGCTGCCGATTCTGAGCGGTGCATTTGTGGACGGCGAATCTCGCTACGCCGGCAGTGGTAGTGCCGTCATCTATGAACTGGCAGATGGGCAGCGTGTGTTGCGTTTTGAGGATTTCGAGGTCACCAATGGCCCGGATCTCTTCGTCTATCTTTCGGGTCATCCAGCTCCGTTGAGTGGTGAAGAACTGCATACCGACGCCGTCTTTGAATTGGCGCGGTTGAAAGGCAATGTAGGCAATCAGAACTATGAACTGCCCGCCGATCTCGATCTTTCTGCATTCCAGTCGGTGGTCATTTACTGCAAACGCTTTAGTGTCGTCTTCAGCATGGCTGCATTCGGTGGATAGCACCTATGCTTTGAGTGCGCCTTCGAGCAAGCCCTGGAAGAAGAATCGTTGCGCCAGCGCAAAGACAATAATGCCGGGCGTAATCACAATAATATAGACAGCAGCGATGCGTGGCCATGCCCACTGCCCCATGCCCCCGTGGGCAGAGGCAAGTACAACCGGCAGCGTACGCACGGCCTGGTCGTTGGTCAATGTGGCGGCAAGCAGATATTCGCCCCACGCCGTCACAAAGTTGACGATGAGCACCACGACCAGGCCATTTGTGATCAACGGCAACGCCACTTGCAGCAGCGTACGCCACGCGCCGCAGCCGTCAATGCGCGCCGCGTCCATGAGCTCGGTGGGGATCTGTTCGAAGATACTGCGCATGATCAAAACGCTGATGGCCAGGTTCAGTGTCACGTAGGGTAGGATCAGACCACTGGTGGTGTTGATTAACCCCAGGCTGCGCTGGATCTCAAAGATGGAGATCAACGAGACGACACGCACCGGGAAGTAGAGCGATGCAACCAGCCCCAAGACCACCCATTTGCGTCCTGGCACTTCGAGGTGTACGAGCGCATACCCGCCCAGTACGGCACAAATCGCCGTGATCAGCACCGTTGCCATCGTCACATAAATGCTGTTGAAAAGATTGCGCGGCAGCGTCTCGATCTTGTCCAGTACATAGGCGTAGTGGGTGAAGTCGAACTGCTCGGGCCAGAGTGCACCGGTGTATGCATCGGGGATCGATTTGATTGAAAGCAAAAAGACCCACGCCAGCGGCAGCAAAATGATCAACACAAAAAAGTTGATAATGACGTGCTTTAAGACATTCCCAACTTGGGCGCGTCGTTGGTAGTTGGTTGCGAGAGATTGTTGTGCCATAGTTTCACCTCTGTTTGATTTACGATTTACGATTTTCGGTTGACGATTGTCTCGGACAGGGCGTGAATACATCCCAACGTTCTTGACTTCCGGTACATGTCCAATTGTTTGGTATGTATCCATCGCTTTAAGATCATTCACCCATACCGTTTCACAAGCTCTACCAGAAAATCGTCAATCGAAAATCGAAAATTTCTAATCCTGTGGTCTAAACACATACAGTAACCCTGCCACCACCACCATCATCGACATGGCGCCGATCCAGCCGATGGCGGCGGCGTATCCTTGCAGCCATTCGCCAATCTTAAAGGCAAGATCGTACATGTAGACGGTCCACGTGTAGGTGGGAGAGGCGCGGTTGAAGCCGCCGAAGATGAGGAACTCGTCGATGACGGCCATGGCAGAGCCGAAGCGTAGCACCACCAACACCGCCAGGATCGGACGCAGACGTGGAATGGTCACATTCAGGAGCAGACGCCATTCGTTGGCGCCGTCAATGCGCGCTGCTTCGTACAGTTCCTTGGGGATGGCGGCCAGCCCGGCCAGGAAGAACATCGTGTGGTATCCCAGCCCCCACCAGACTTCGAAGATGGCCACCGCCGGGAGTGTCAACGCGGTGCCGCCCAGCCATTGTGGCGCGGTTTGGGGCGTGAACCAGCCCAACCACTCGATGAGAATGTAGTTAATCGGCCCGATTTGGAAGTTGTACAGCCACTTCCACAGCACAAAGATCATCGGCCCCGGGATGACGGCGGGAATGAGGATGATGATGCGATAGAAGGTAGACAAGCCGCGATGGTGCACTCTGTCCACGAGTACCGCCAAAAGTAGCGGAATGATAATCGTGCCGGGCAGAAACATAAGAGTGAACTGTGCTGCCCGCCACAGCCCGTCATACATAATCGGATCTTGTAGCGCATCTACATAATTTTTGATGCCGACAAATTGGGCAGGTTCACGGCTCAGGTACTTGAAGTCGGTAAAACTGATAAAGAGCACGCGCAAAATTGGGTAAACCATGTACCCAAGAAAAAAGAAGAGGGCGGGCACCAGGAAAACCCAGTTGTTGAGGTAACGCAAAAAGTGCCAACGACGGCGGTGGATCACCTGTGTTGCCGGTTTAGAGGTAAGGGTGGCCATGTTTCTCTACCAGGGGCGGAAAGGCAAAGAAACAGGGGCAGACGCTAGCGTCTCGCCCCTGTCTGCCTTTGTTGAGTTGATGTGTTTAGCTTTGTGCTCTGGCGAGTTCTGCCATTACAGCGTCTTTGGCAGCTTGCATGGCCACCATAGGATCAGCCTGTTCACCGCTCAGGAATCTGGCCCATTCTGCCTTCCCGATCTGGAATTGGCTCAAGCCAAAGAGGTGGTTGTTGATGGCACGAGCAATGGGCAACTGTTCGCGAATCAGGC
The DNA here is from genome assembly GCA_016124945.1 of bacterium. GTDB lineage: Bacteria > Chloroflexota > Anaerolineae > Caldilineales > Caldilineaceae > RI-153. Next base: position 136,630 of record WGMT01000033.1, read on the forward strand.
CCACAAATTCGGGCATCCACTCAGGGCGGTTTGCGTCCCAGTCGGCGTAGAGAGACGTGTACGGCGGCAATTGTCCTGGGTGGGCAGTGGGGCTGCCGGCAATCGAATCCTGCCAGATTTGCTGATCGTAGGTCAGCGTCTTGATGTATTCGGCGGCGGCTTCCTTGTTCTTGCCGTTCTTGAAAAGACATGCCCCAGTCGTCCAGAAGACGGTTGCGCCTTCGCCGCCGGTGAATTTGGGCAATCCGCCCATCTTCAGTTTTGTGGGGTCCGGCCAATTGGCGGCCATGCGTAGCGGCGCATTGAAGTACTTGGTGTAGAAGCCGACACGTTGGGCGGCAAAGGCCACTTCGTCGGGTGTACCGTTGACGCCGCCATCGGTCGCCCCCTCTAGCAGAATATCGGGGTGCGAGAAGGCCATCATCTCTTTCATCAATTTTAGTGCTTCGATGGCGGGTTCGCTGGTGAAATCGAAAAGCCCTTCGGCGGTGTAGACATCGGTGCTCAGGCTGTGCGTGAAAGGAACGAGTGAACGCCAGCCGTGGGCATCGAAAGTACAGCCGTACAGCGCTGCGCCGGAGTCGACGATCTGCTTCGACAGTTCGAGGTACTCATCCCACGTGGTTGGGATGGTGGCGATCCCAGCATTGTCGGTGATCGCGGAATTCCAGCCCATACCTACAACATCAAGTAGGAAGGGCCAGCTGTAGAGCTTGCCATCGATGGTGCATTCTTCGCGAATGGAGGGAATCAGGTCATCGAGCACGTCTTGGGGGATGTAGTTGTCCCATGGCTCGATGACTTCGGCCTCAATGAGGGCGGTCATCTCGACGAAGGGGGTCATGCCCACATAGACATCCCATGTGCTCTCCTGGTTTTTGGCTTCGGCCACAAACCGTTCGATGCCAAAGCCTTCCACCGGCGCGATCTGGAAATTCAGATCAGGGAACTGAGCATTTACCTGTGGAAGACTGGGATGCAGGTCAACGATCCACTGGTAGAAGGTGGGGGTGAGCGCACGTTCTGCTACGGCTGCACCGCCACCTGACGTTGCTGCCGGGGCTGAAGGGGATGCTGGTGCGGGCATACAGCCGGCTACAGCTGCACTAATGCCGCTCAAACCCAATCCTGCTGCCATCATGCGCGTCATGAACTGGCGACGGTTGATGCGTCCTTGCTTCAGTTGGTTCAGCAAGCCTTGCTGAACAATAAACTCTTCTTCTCGACGTGACATACTTGTTCTTCTCCTGGTGACTGTGAATGTCCTGGTGACTGTGAATGTCCTGGTGACTGTGAATGTCCTGGTGACTGTAAATGGTGGCAAACAGCAGCAGTGCAATGGCTCAGGCGAAATTGGAGCCAGATATGTGATAAATCGGTTGTCGGGAGATAGTCCATCAATGCCGATCGTGCGGCCAAGAAGCCTGCAAATGCAGATTGTGTAGCAAATTGTGTAACTGTGGCTCAGGTAGTTGTCGCTGACGCGATGGTGAATGTGTAATGTTCACCCTGAAAGAATCGGTGGTATAGGTGATACTGCATCGGGGGGATGCGCGATCCGCTTTACGACAGCAGGACTGTTGAACAGTGGATTGTCCAGTTGAGCGTGCTTGCTAATGATTGCGCAAAAGTATATCAAAGCGCAGATCAACGTGTCAAACAGTTGAAGAGCAACGGATGTATTTTACGATTGGGGTAAACATCGCCAGACATAGGACAGGAAAATAGTCACTAACCAACGATTTGCTGACTGTGACTAGTACCATTGGCTGCACGTTCCAGAATTGAAATACCGCTGTATTGAAATACCCCGGTACCGTTACGGAAGATGTGAAGATGGAATGCGCGATACTGCCTACATGGTTGCTCGTCACCTAGCCATTTGGTTAGTTTGCTCAGATATAAGTTGCTGGATGATAAATCGAATCTGTGCAAAAAGTATGGGTATTTCTTTGGAAGAACTTGTGCAGATATAGGTGGTACCTACTGAATGATCTATGCCGGTTCTTCCCCATTTTCGTCGCTATTTTGAATTCTTGTCGTCAAAGATAACCCTTTTGCCTAGCCATCTGGCTAGGGCGAAAACTAGCCCTAGATATAGGCAGGGAAATGCAGCAAGGATGTAAAGTTAGGCGGCGGCACAGGTTTTGCGAAACAATTTGAGTAGGTTATGCAAGGGTACAGCGTCAACTTCTAAGTACTTTTGCTATATGTTGGCGGTGATTTACGACGGGCGACGCTGATTTAGTTGCAGCAATCGAGCTACTTCTGGTTTGTCTTTCCGCAGTCCGCTACTGTTACCATCCTCCCAATCCCAAACCCCACTGTATAAACGTCTGTGGGCGTTGATTTAGCTTGTTACATGCTGCGCGCATTTGGTGCAGCATCTCTGCAAAGCTGATTCAATCCTGTAGAGTTTATGCAATCACCACTCTAACAGGTGGAGCCATGCATCAGGTTGAATGGATTTCTACGCAGTTGAACCGGATTCAGTTAGGTGCGCTTATTGTTGCTGCTGTAGGTGTTGTCCTTGGCATTGTAGGCGCGATTTTGAATGTAGAGCACTTTTTCCGGGGCTATCTCATTGGATTTTTGTACTGGATGGGCGTGACACTCGGCTGTCTTGGTTTGTTTATGGTGATGAACCTGATCAATGGCGCGTTTAGCTTTGCAACTCAGCGTCTCTTTGCTGCGGGTGCACGTACCATGTTTGTGATGGTTGCGCTCTTTGTGCCGTTGGCCTTTGGTTTGAATTTCATCTACTCGTGGACAAATCCTGAAGTTTTGAGTTCGCTTCCTGCATCGAAGGCTTCGTTCTTTACTGTCGAGCTGTTTTTGCTTCGCGCTGCTCTCTATTTCATTATATGGATTCCGCTAGCCTATTTTGTAACCCAGTTTTCCTATCGGAATGACAAGACAGGCGATGCTAGACTCCTGGATCGAGCAAAACAGCTTAGTGCTGCCGGCTTGATTCTCTTGGTGGTTACCATTACCTTTGCCGCTCTCGATTGGTCCTCGTCGTTAACGCCCAAGTGGTTTTCAAGCATCTACGGTCTTCTTTACACGGCGCGTGAAGGGTTGTCAGGTGCGGCGCTGGTTGTGTTGACGCTAGGGCTGTTGTGGAATCACCTGCCGCTTTCTTCTCGTGTCCGTGAGCGCTCCCTAAACGACATCGGCAGTGTGCTTTTGGCTTCGCTGATGTTGTGGATGTATATGGAGTTCTTCCAGTTTCTCATCATTTGGCAAGGTAACATGGCCGAATATGCAGTTTGGTATGTTGAGAGATTGGGGGGTGGTTGGCCGGTGTTTGTCACCATCGTGTTGTTCCTCCACTTCGGCATCCCCTTTGTTCTGCTCCTCACCCCTGGCTTCCGGTCAAACGTTTCTCGTTTGATCGCTGCAGCCGCCCTAATTTTGGTCATGCGTCTGTTCTGGCTCTACTGGAACGTAGTGCCCGTCTTCTCGCCTGATGTGTCTCTAAGTTGGATGGACATTGTCCTTCCGCTTGCTATGGGTGGTATTTGGGTTGCATCGTTTGTGTGGATTCTGAAACGCAACGAGTTGTTACCCATCAATCATTCGCAGTGGCAAGAGGCTGATGCACATGGACATGGACATACTGAAGCTGGAGTCACTGCCTAGCGGGATAAGTGATTTTGGGACCTTCAGTTCTCTTGCTGTAGATAGCTGAATAGTTTGCCATATCTAAGGCGAGTGACCACCCTAAATGTGATAAATAGACGCAAGATTCTGTTACATCGATACAGGGTGTCTCGGTAATAATGGTAAACAAGCCGTCATCTAACGTCAATCGAATTATCCTGCCACGATTCCAGATGGGTTGCAGACATGTCACAACTATTTCGCCCCGGTATTAACAACCTTGCTCGAGTGAGCCTGCTGGCAGGGCTGTTGATCGCGGTAATCGCTATCACCGTGATCTTTGTATGGGCACGTTCGCCCTATACCTATGATCCGGTAGGGATTGCGGTTGCCCAGCCAGTACGCTTTAGCCATCAGCTTCACGCTGATCGAATTGAAATTAGCTGCCAGTATTGCCATACCTCTGCCGAAAAAACAGCCTATGCCGGCATACCGGACACATATACTTGTATGTCTTGTCATTCGCAAATTGCGACATACAGCGAACTCTTGGAGCCGGTACGCAACAGTTATGCTACGAATGAGCCTCTGGTGTGGAACAAAGTGCATGACCTGGCTGGGTATGCGTACTTTAACCACAGTATTCATATTGCCAAAGGTGTAGGGTGTGAAACCTGTCACGGTCGCGTGGATCAGATGCCATTGGTGTGGCAGAACGAAACTATGACCATGGCCTGGTGTCTAGACTGTCACAAAGCGCCCGAAAAATATCTGCGGCCAATCGACGAAGTTTATACCATGGGGTGGGAGCCACCTATCAACCAGGAAGAATTTGGCCTTCAGTTGATTGCCGAAAACCATGTGTCTACAGAGGGCCTTACCAACTGTGTAGTCTGTCACCGGTAGAAGAGAGCAAAGCATGCCGAACGAAGCAAACTTACGACAAGATCCCACTGTAATGGGCCAGGAACCGGTACATCCACAGTGGCAGAAGTTAGAGGAACTGGCTGCCCGAGACGATTTTGAGGCAATCCTGCAAAAGGACCTTCCTCGTGCAGCGGCAGTGCTGACTCGTAGTGGAATGGACCGACGTACCTTCCTCAAGATCATGGGGGCGTCAATTGCTCTGTCTGGCCTTGGTGGGTGTACCGCCAAAGCCCCGGATGAGAAGATAATTCCCTACGTGCAAGTGCCGGAGAATGTTGTGTTGGGCCGTCCGCTCTACTTTGCTACCACGACGACCCTCGGTGGCTTTGCTACCGGTGTCTTGTTGGAGACCCACGAAGGTCGGCCGGCTCGTGTTGAAGGCAATCCCAATCATCCCGCTTCTTTAGGCGGTGGTGATCCTTATCTGCTGGCGTCGGTGTTGGAACTATACAACCCTGATCGCTCCGTGTTCTTACGCGAGAATATCCAAGTGCGCGATTGGGAAGATTTCCAGGCAGCGGTGGCGCCTGTGCTGGCAGATATACAGGGCAACGATGGCGCCGGGATGCGTATTTTGACGGAAACGGTTACTTCGCCGACTTTGTCTGCACAACTAAGTAATTTGTTAACAACTTATCCCTCTGCGAAATGGTATCAATACGAACCAATCTCACAAGATAATGTGGTTGCCGGTGCACAATTGGCTTTCGAAGAAACTGTCAATACCGTCTACAAGCTCGAGAATGCCAAGGTGATCCTATCATTAGATGCCGACTTCTTGGCAACCATGCCAGGCACTCTCGCTTATGCACGAGCCTTCGCTGACGGTCGTCGAATTCGTGGCGAAGATGCCGAGATGAACCGGCTTTACGTTGTGGAAAGCTCGTTCTCAACTACTGGCGCTTCGGCTGATTCCAGGCTGGCGATGCAAGCCGTTCAGATTGAATCTTTTGCACGGGCTCTAGCTGCGGCAGTTGGCGTCAATGCCGGCGCAGTAAGCTTATCTTCAGATATTAGCATGGCCTGGTTTAATACACTTGTCGCTGACCTACAGTCGCACGCCGGCCGTTGTGTCGTGATTGCTGGGCCTCAGCAACCTGCTTCAGTTCATGCGCTGGCCCACGCTATCAACGGTGCTCTGAATGCGGTTGGGAACACCGTCGTGTATACACCCACGGTTATAGCCAATCCTGTACTTCAGTCAGCACAGTTGGCAGAATTAGTACAAGAGATGAACAGCGGTGCTGTCTCTTCACTCTTTATCCTCGGTGGCAATCCTGTCTTTACGGCGCCGGCGGACGTTGCTTTTGGAGATGCACTGGCTCAGGTGCCGTTCTCGGTCCACCTATCACTCTATATAGATGAGACGACGTCGGCCACAACCTGGCACATACCACAGACTCACTATCTCGAAGAGTGGAGTGATGCTCGGGCATATGATGGCACAGCTAGCCTGGTTCAGCCGCCAATCGGGCCGCTGTATGAAACTGTTCGCTCAATGCATGAAATGGTGGCGTTGTTGGCCGGTGATAGTCGTACCGGTTACGAGATTCTGCGTGAGTACTGGCAGGGCCAGGCCGGCGACAACTTTGAAGCGTTTTGGAATAAGGCGCTGCAGTCAGGTGTCATCGAAGGCACTGCATTCGAAGCAATTCAGCCAACATTGAACAGCAGCCTGGTTGATGTGTTGCCACCGGCGCAACAGGCTGGTTCTGGCTTGGAGATTGTTTTCCGCCCCGACTACACCCTATGGGATGGACGTTTCGCTGCCAATAGCTGGCTCTTAGAACTACCTGATCCAATTACGAAGATCTGTTGGGACAATGTTGCGCTTGTGAGTGTGGCGACTGCTGCTGAACTTGGTGTGCAGAGTGAAGATCTGGTGGAACTTATCATTGGCAACCGAAGCGTCATTGCGCCGGTATGGGTCATGCCAGGCCAACCGGATGGCTCGGTCGCGGTCACACTGGGCTTTGGTCGCACTGCGGGTAGTGAGGTCGGCCAGAATGTGGGCTTCAACCCGTATGTGATTCGTACAGGCGCAAACCCCTGGTTTGCACAGGGACTGGAAGTGCGACCGGTTGGTCAACAGTACACCATTGCTACGACACAGGACCACTACCCGATGCAGTCGGTAGAGCATCCTCCTGTACGCACTACAACGTTGATCGAGTTTCAGGAAGATCCTCACTTCATTCACGAAGATGAACTCAAAGGCATGTTCCCAAAGTGGGAATACGATGGATACGCCTGGGGCATGGCGATTGACCTGACAACTTGTATCGGTTGCAGCGCATGTGTGTTGGCCTGTCAGACGGAAAACAATATTCCAACGGTGGGTAAAGAACAGGTTGAAATCGGCCGCGAAATGTACTGGCTTCGTATCGACCGTTACTTTGAAGGGAATGACAGCAATCCACAGGTTTACTTCCAGCCTGTGCCCTGTATGCACTGTGAAAATGCACCTTGCGAGTTGGTCTGCCCAGTGGCAGCGACTGTCCATAGCGACGAAGGCCTGAATCAGATGGTCTACAACCGCTGTATCGGCACCCGCTACTGCTCAAACAACTGCCCGTATAAGGTTCGTCGCTTCAACTTCTTGAACTACATTGAAGAAGCGCCGATTTTGCAGGAAATGCGCAATCCCGACGTAACGGTACGCCCCAGAGGCGTCATGGAGAAGTGCACTTATTGTGTGCAGCGGATTAGCCATGCGCATATTGAGTCGAAGAAAGAAAATCGCCCGATTTATGATGGTGAGATCGTGCCTGCCTGTGCCTCTGCTTGCCCAACCAAAGCGATCGTCTTTGGCGACATTAACGATGTAACGACAGAGGTTGCGCAGTGGAAATCCCTGCCGCACAACTATGGTCTACTAGCCGAACTCAACACCCGTCCACGGACAACATATCTAGCCCGGCTATACAACTCCAATAACGCGCTAGACCAGTCTGGAGCGGAAGGGTAAGGGACTGCAATGCTAAGCGAACAACCACAAAATCGCCCAGATGAAATCTTCAGTGCACCAGCAACGCGGTTTCCCCCGAGCTTGGTAACTGAAAAGGTAGCTTCGATTGTTCTGACACTCGGTACCCCACGCTGGTGGTGGGTGGGTGTCCTCATTGCCGGTGGCTTCATTATGCTGCTGCTATACACCCTAACCATGTTGGTGACGGTGGGAACAGGCATTTGGGGGATTAACGCTCCTGTCGCCTGGGGTGTGGCGATTATCAACCTGGTCTTCTGGATTGGTATCGGCCATGCCGGCACGCTCATTTCTGCCATCTTGCTACTCTTCCGCCAGAACTGGCGCACAGCATTTAGTCGCTTTGCCGAAGCGATGACGCTTTTCGCTCTGGCCTGTGCCGGCCTTTTCCCAATCTTCCACTTAGGCCGTCCATGGTTGGCCTTCTGGTTGGCGCCTTATCCGAATGTGTTGGAACTGTGGCCGCAATGGCGCAGCCCGCTGGTTTGGGACTTCTTCGCCATTAGCACATACACACTGGTGTCAGCGCTCTTCTGGTTCATCGGGCTTATCCCCGACCTGGCCGCCATGAAAGATCGGGCAACCAACAAAGCCGTAAAGATGATGTATGCCATCGGTTCTATGGGCTGGCGCGGCGATTCGCTCCACTGGACTCGTTACCAGATGGTGTACATTATGCTGGCAGCGCTGGCGACTCCGTTGGTTATTTCTGTGCATAGCATTATCGGTATGGACTTTGCCGCTTCGTTGTTGCCAGGTTGGCGTCACACTGTCTTTCCGCCATACTTTGTTGCCGGTGCCATTTTCTCCGGCTTGGCAATGGTGATTCTCCTGGCGGTGCCGATTCGTTCATTCTACAAGCTCCACAGCTTGATCACGGATCGCCATATCGACAACGCCGCCAAGCTGATGCTAGTGAGTGGTATGGGTGTTGCCTATGGGTATCTGATTGAGATTTTCGGTGCCTGGTACGGTGGTCACGAAGCAGAAATGTGGCTGTTGCAGGCTCGTATCTCCGGCTTCTACGCCCCAATTTTTTGGGGAATGATGTTCTGTAACATTGCGGCAGCACAGTTGCTCTGGTTTAAATCCATTCGTCGTAACTTGCCGGCGCTGTTGACCATATCGTTCCTGATTCTGCTTGGTATGTGGTTCGAACGCTTCATTATCGTTGTGACGAGTCTCTACGTCGCCGATTTACAGACGATGTCTCGCCTGTGGATTCCGACTGAGTGGGATTGGGCAACTACGCTTGCACCGTTCGGGCTCTTCTTCTTCCTGTTGTTTATCTTTATTCGGCTCCTGCCGATGATTCCAATCTTCGAAACACAAGAAGCCCTTGCTGAAGGAACCGCTGAGGTAGAGCTATGAGTGAGAACCGAGAAACCTCAATGTATGGTCTGGTTGCCGAATTTCACGATGAACATGATCTCGTGGAGGCTGCCCGACAAGTGAAGGCTGCCGGGTATGACAAAGTCCGTGCATACTCGTCGTATCCAATTCATGGCCTGGCAGATATCTTAGGACATAGTGCAAAACCACTTCGTTGGTTGATCTTTGCCGCAATCATTGTCGGTGCGAGCGGTGGGTTCCTGCTTCAATACACAACAGCGATGTACGGGTATCAGTTGAATGTAGGTGGACGACCGATAAACAGTTGGCCCGCTTTCATCCCTGTATCTTTCGAGGTTGCGATTTTGCTGGCTGCAGTAACGGCTGTGTTTGGGATGTTGCTGTGGAATGGGCTGCCTTTGCCCTACCACCCCATTTTCAACACACCAGGCTTTGAGCTTGCATCTGGCGAACGCTTTTACTTGTGTATTGAGGTTACCGATGAGCGCTTCAATCTACAGCGAACCAAGACGTTCCTGCAGAATCTGGGGCCGACGGTTGTCAACGAAGTCCCATCTTAGAGATGATAGTGAAGGGGGAGTACGTGCTACTCAAGGTTCAACGTCAAACAGTCAATAAAGGAACTTTGCTCTTCCTTCTTTTCGGCATGTTTCTGCTGGCGGGTTGCAGTACCCTAAGCATGACGGAACAGCCGAAGTTGGCCGAGCCATATGCAGAAAGTCCGGTTTTTGGTATGGCTGCACGGCAGATCTTGCCTGAGGCTGTTCCGGTGACAGACCTGCGTGGTAATGAATACTTCTACCGTGGCACAGAAAACGGTGAGCCGGTCGATGCAGTACCGTTCGAAGTGACCATGGAAGTGCTTGAACGTGGACAGAGCCTTTACAACGCATTCTGCACCCCTTGTCACGGTTTTGTCGGTAACGGTGACGGTGCAGTGGCTCTTGAAGGTTTTGCCGGCGAAGGAAATGTGCCACCGTCATCGTTCCATGCCGAAGATGTAGCCGCCCAGCCCATCGGTTACTATGTGAAAGTGATTACCGAAGGCAAAGGCACCATGTACAGCTACGCATCACGCATTGAGCCAGAGGATCGCTGGGCAGTGGCCGCGTACATTCGGGCGCTACAGTTGAGCCAAAACGCCGCTTTCGATGCAATGCCGCCGGCCGTGCAAGAGCAAATCAGTGCGGTTCAATAGTTACTGTCAATTCACGTGTGTGGTCTGTGCTCAAACACTGTTCACAGACATGTGGCATGCGCTCGTGAAAGAAGAGCCAAAAGTAAAGGATGTGACCGGTGGCCACAATTCAAAATGAAGTGTTCCGAGATTCAGATGTTCTGGTGGATGGCAATCGTTATGAAACATGTGCCTTCATCAACTGTAATATTGTCTATGCGGGCGGCGAGTTACCGGTCTTTTCCTACTGCCGTTTTCGCAAGACACAGATTCGCCTGGACGAGAAGGCGCATAACACAACCAAGTATCTGAATACTCTTTACAAAGTTGGGTTAGGTGGCGCGGCTGACCGAGTTGTGAATGGCATTCAGAACAAAACACTGCCGCTGACAAACCGCCCTGCGCCTGCCCCAGCGCTGAATACAGGTACTAACTTTTTAGAGCTTGGCATTATCCAGGCTGTCATGGTGGGTGTGACATTGATTCTGGTCGCCGCCCTCTGGTATGGCTTTCTTATTGGTCCAGAGCGAGTATTGTCTCAGCCTGGTACGCCGTTGTTTTCCACAGCGCAGTTTGCTGCTATGCCTGATCTACCCGAAGACCTAGATCTCTTCTACGACCAGTTGTATGCACAACAGGAGGATCATCTGAGTAGCTTTGGGTGGGTAAATCAGGATCAAGGTGTCGCCCGCATTCCAGTCTCGACAGCAATGGAAGTACTTGTTGCTGAAGGTCTCCCTATACGCACGCAAGGACAGGAGTAAATCGATGGAGCGCATAGAAAACCAAACGTTCCAGGATGAATCGGTTTCCGTCGATGGTAAACGTTTTATCGCCTGTACGTTCGATGGTTGTACCCTCCTCTATACTGGAGGCGATGTGCCGGTTTTTGCCAAATGTCGGTTTAACGACGTGTCGCTGCAATTTAGCGAAAGCGCCGTCGATACACTTAAGTTTTTAAGCGGGCTGCGAGAGGGAGGCTTTACCCAAGCCGTAGACAAGATCATCCAGGGGATTCGGCAGGTTGTCTAGCAGTATTGATTCTACTGCACCGGGTTAGTCGATGCTACACAGTGCTGAACGACCCCAGGTATCAATTTTCTTTTTGATTGAAAGGAGGCTGTGCCCAAACATTTTTGTGACAAGGTGGTCTAACTACCATTTGTCCTCTCTCTCTGGCTTGTTTATCAGAAGCTCTGGGCAAATCTAGATTCCAGCATTAACAGTTGCACTTGATGGCCCCTAGCTTCTTATAAATTGTGTAGTTCAACCGTTTGTATGTCTTTTTCCTCAAGGAGGTACTTAGCAATGGCAGAAGATCGCGACGTAATGATCGTTGACAACGATCGGGTGCCCGATCCCTGGAAAGGCTTGTTCACCAACGAAGAGTGGTTGATGCATGACATCGTGGTGAAGTCGACCTTCGGGTTCTTGATCATCGCTATCATCGCTCACACACTAGTTTACCTGTGGAAGCCCTGGCTTCCCAACATCTAAAGAAAGGCGTAGATTACGATGCCACCTGAAAGACCCAATCGCCCTATTGAGTTCCGCACCACCATGATTCTCTACGTCCTGTTGGGAGTCGGTCTGGCGCTGACAATTCACTTCATTCTGCTTAGCACCCCGACCTACAACTGGTTCAGCTAAGAGAATTAGTGAAACGTGTTTCGCCCTGTTGAACTGGGCTACTTCTTGCCGGTGAAGATACTGAAACATGTGTCTGACCCGCAGGTTACCTGCACTCACCACCCGAATGTTGAACTTGGATACATCGAATCTGTTCCTGTGCCAAGTCGGCGTTCGGGTGGTGAAGGATAACTCTCCTCCCGGAACCACATCGTTTTCGACTTGCTTTTCCACGGAGCAAGGGAACAGTTGACAGAAAGTGAGACTACCCGTGGCATCTAAGGCATTAACCGTAACGGTCATAGGTGAAGAGGCTCAGCTCAAGGGCAAGCGGCCAGTTATTGAGCGGGTGATGGAAGGCGAGGAGATCCCCTTTTCTGATGTAGAAAAGTTCTATATGCGACCGGGTGGCACGCTCATGCATGCGCTTTTCGGGGCGGACTTCTTCGACTTCTGGATTGGTCGCTTCTACGTCGGCACCTTCGGCGCTCTATCGCTCATCGGCATTGTTTTTGGGACGATCTTCTACTTCTACCAAGCCTGGATCGTCGAAGGCGCTTACAACATTTTGCAGGCGCGCATCGATCCGCCGCCAGTTAGCGCTGGCCTACGCCTCGTAAGCCCCAGCGAACCAGGATTCTTCTGGCAATTGATTGTCTTCTTTGCCACAATTGCTTTTATAGGTTGGGCACTACGTCAGGTGGATCTCTCGCGCAAACTTGGCATGAGCTATGAAGTTCCAATTGCCTACGGTGCAGTTGTCACGTCTTGGCTCACGTTGCAGTGGCTAAGGCCGATTGCGATGGGTGCATGGGGCAATGGCTTTGCTCTAGGCATCACCCACCATTTGGACTGGGTGTCGAACATTGGCTACCAGTACTTTAACTTTTTCTATAATCCTTTTCATGCTATCGGCATCTCACTCCTCTTTGCATCGACATTGGTCCTTGCCATGCATGGATCGGCGATTTTGAGTGCTGTAGGCCGGCCTTTTGTCCGTGAGCAAAACGTTGACGGATTCTGGCGCAATATCTTGGGCTATAGCATTGGTGAGATTGGCATTCACCGCCTGGCTTTCTGGCTGGCTGTTTCCTCGGTTCTTTTCTCAAATCTCTGTATTTTCCTCTCCGGTACGTTGATTCACGACTGGGCTGGAATCTGGGCTTTTTGGGATGAACTCCCGATTTGGCAGGCGACGGTGATTGTCAGTGGTGCCGCTGCCGCTGTGATCTGGCGGGGACGTCGAGGACGTGTCGTCGATATGGACGATTACGAATATGGGGGTGTTGGTCTCGAAGGCACTGCAATAAAGCGACCAGGTTACATCGGTTTCATGAAGCGCCTCTTCGACATGGGGCAGGTTGGCCCTGTCTATCTTGGTGTGTGGGGGTTGATTGCTGTAGCGACCGGTGCCTTTTCGCTGTTCGTGATTTTGGAAGACTACCTCTTCCAGGTGGGCTATAACCCCATTCTCTTTGTCCGTGAACTCTTCGTTCTCTCCACCAACCCGCCGGCAATGGCATATGGGTTAGGCTGGGCGCCCTGGCATGAAGGTGGTGCGTGGCTCGTGGCAACCTTTATGCTCAACATTTCGGTGGCAGCCTGGTGGATGCGTGTCTATACGCGGGCCCGCGCAGCCGGCCTTGGCACACACCTTGCATGGGGATTTGCGGCAGCGCTCTTCCTCTATTACATCATCTATTTGATTCGTCCTGTGATTATTGGCAACTGGGCCCAGGCGCCTGGGCAAGGCTTCAAGGCCATCCTCGACTGGACGAACAACGTAAGCGTTATGTACGGTAACTTCTATTACAACCCATTCCACATGCTGTCGATCTTCTTCCTACTCGGATCGACTCTGTTGCTGGCCATGCATGGCGCAACCATTGTTGCCACCTCTTCTTACGGCTCTTACCGAGAACTAGAAGAGATGATGGCCGAAGGCACCGGCACTCAGCGTGCCCAGCTCTTCTGGCGATGGTGCATGGGCTTCAACGTCAACTCGAAGACAATTCATGATTGGAGCTGGTGGTTTGCGGCGCTGACGGGGATCACTGGGGGGATTGGCTTGCTCTTGTCTGGCACAGTGATCATGGACTGGTATCAGTGGGCAGTACAGTCTGGCATCGTTGCACCGCTGCCATGACCTTGCTTCTATGCCAAGCTCCCGCTCGCGTGGCGATTCCACAAACACGCCCCAATAAGATGGAGAATTAGATAATGGGCCGGGATTCAAAATATATGTCTGGTGGTCGGCGAGTTGCCTTCCTGATCACATTTTTGATTGTCACATTTACACTGGTAGGCTCTGGCTACTGGGTGCTGAATTTTGTGCGAAACCGTACTGTCGCCGAGTCAACTGAACGCACTGTGGGCGCAACACAGAACGTCATGGCGATGCAGGATGCGCTTTCACCGATTTACATCAACTACATCGTGCGTACCGACAACTACGTAAGTGCCGAATCATATGTGGCAATGGCAGCCTATGTACAGCAGAACGTCGAGACGCAGAACGTGCAGGTTCTGACTGGATTGGCGCCAAGCGAAATCGTTGGCTACATGATGAACCATGTCGTAGGTGGAATGGGTGTGGATTGTACATACTGCCACAGCCTGGAAAACTTTGCCGCCGACGAATGGGAAGACGAAGTCGCCATGGCAAACAAGGTCAAAGCTCGCCAGCATCTGCTCATGTCCGCAGATCTCAACCAAAATTGGTTGACCAAGCTGCCTGCTTTGTCTGATCAGAAGCAGCCCTCCGGCGCTCAGATCACCTGCGCCACCTGTCACAATGGTGTGCCAAAGCCTGAACCCTGGCCGGATGAACAAGTCGCTCTGCCCGACGACTACCGTCTGCCTTTGAACAACCTTGATGTACTGTTGGTCAATGCCCGCGATGACATTTCGCTTGACGCCGTTCAGTACAATCAATACACTATGTATCATATGAATACGAGCATGAACGTGGGCTGTACACACTGCCACAATTCACGCTACTTTCCAAGCTATGAACGCCCGGCCAAGGACTATTCGGTCATGATGTTGGAAATGTCTGAACACATTTGGAATGAGTACGGCGAGACGTTCAATGGCAAAGAACCTTCGTGTTTGATGTGCCACCAAGGTGCCATTATTCCGCCGGGCGCTGCTGTTTCGGTTGATGTGATGCCCGAGGCTCTAGTCCCCGCTAGCACTACGCAGTAAGGACTATTTGGTTAATCTCTGTCTGAAATTCCCTGGAAAAGTGTTCTCTTCAAGATAAGCGAGTGGACTCACAATCGAATTTCAGAATGGATAGTATCTACAACCTTCTGTAAGATGAGCCGAGACTGGTTCCAATCCTACGATTCTAACCGGTCTCGGCTGTATTTCTAGTAAACGTCCGATTTCGACACTTTCCCACTAGTGAGAGCGCGGCAAAACCTCATGGAACAACCTCTGGTCTCAACGACGAATACGCCGATGCAAGCACATAAACCGGCACTCTTGGCTCGGTCGGTAGCATTGATGAAGCCGATCACCTGGTTTGGTCCGATGTGGGCATTTCTGTGCGGCGCTGTCGCCAGTGGTGCATCCGGGTGGAACATCCCAAGTATCCTGACCATCCTGCTAGGCATCTTCCTAGCCGGGCCTATCTTGTGCGGTGTTTCGCAGGTAATCAATGATTACTTCGACCGCGAAGTAGACGCACTCAACGAACCGAACCGCCTGATTCCTGCCGGCCTGGTGTCGTTAAAGCAGGTCATTATCACGATCTTGATTCTAATGCCGATTGGGATTGCCATTGCCCTCTACCTGGGGCGCGGCGTTTCGTTGCTTACCGGCATCGGTTTACTCTTGGCAATGGGCTATAGCGCGCCGCCGTTGCGTGCCAAGCGCAACGGTTGGGCCGGCAATACGCTGGTTGCTATCTCCTACGAAGGTCTGGCATGGATGGCCGGTCATCTGGCGTTTGCCGAATTGACAGGGGCCAGTATCATGGTGGCATTGTTCTACTCATTCGGTGCCCATGGCATTATGAGTATCAACGACTACAAGAGCATCGTCGGTGACCGCATCGCCGGTATCCGCACGATTCCGGTGCTCTATGGCCCCAAGAAGGCTGCGTGGTTGATTGTGATGACCATGAATCTGGCACAACTTGGTGTGCTTGCCGCCTTTGTGGTGTGGGGAAAATGGTGGATTGTCGGCCTCATTGTTGTGATTATGCTGCTCCAATTGCCGATTCAGAAGCAGTTTATACAGAAACCGACCGAAATGTACTTGAAGTTTAGCGCCATCGGCGTAAGCTTCTTTGTGTGGGGTATGATGGTTGCTGCCGTTGGATTGCGGTTACTCTAACCGTGAAGACCAATTTGGCCGAAGAACGGGGAGATCCATGAAACCAATTCTTGTTGTAGGCGCTTCAGTCGGCGGATCTACCGCCGCAAATACACTGGCAGATGCCGGTATTCCCGTCGTAATGCTCGAGCGGGACCTATCTTGGGTAAAGCCTTGTGGCGGTGCACTACCGCCAGTCGCATTTGAGGAATTTGCGATTCCTCAATCTTTGATCTCACGCAAAGTGAGCAAAGCCGTCATTCATTCCCCTTCCGAGCGGAAAGCGGAGATCGATGTCGTCGGTCTGGAAGAACGCGCCAACGACTATGTGGCCATGGTTTGCCGAGAAGATCTCGACCCTTACCTGCGCCAACGTGCTGTAAACCAGGGCGCTCAACTCATTGAAGGCAAGCTGGTCGATCTTTCTGTCGATGCCGATGGTGTTACGGCTACCTACACTGAAAAGAACAGCAAGGTGCAGAAGACGCTCAAAGCGGAGGCTGTCATCGGCGCGGATGGTGCATATTCACCCACTGCTCGCCTGTTAGGACTGCCTCGCCTGCCCTACTGTATCGCAATTCAAGAACGCATCCGCCTACCCGGAGACAAAATGGCGCTCTGGGAAGAAGCCGCTCACCTCTACCTGGGTGAGGAAGTCAGCCCAGACCTCTACGCCTGGGTCTTCCCTAAATCGGATCATGTGGCGGTTGGCTGTGGTGCAGGCCCAGGCAAAACGCGTGAAATGCGCCAACTGCTCTCTAATCTCAAAGATCGCATTGCCAGCGATCTAGAGGGGGGCGAAACCTTCATCGAAGAAGCCCATGCGCTGCCCATCCACCCGCGGAAGCGAATGGCCTTTGAGCGGGCTATGCTCGTTGGCGATGCCGCCGGGCTCGTTGCCGGTACTTCGGGTGAAGGCATTTACTGGGCCATGAAGAGTGCAGCACGCGCCGCCGAAACCCTGATTGAAACTTTGCCCGACACCTCACTCGCCGCCCTGCGCCGCTACGAACAACGCTGGTGGAAAGAGTACGGCACCATGTACCGCTTCTTGCAGTGGTTGCAAGGATGGGGCTACGGCAATCGTCGGCAGATGGAAGTCTTCACCGATATGTGTCGCAACCATCATGTACAGCAGTTCACCTTTGAATCGTACATGCACAAACAAATGACGCCGGTGCCGTGGCTTTCGCAAATGCAAATGACAGGCGACATTATCGCCGCTCAGGTGCGCCACTACTTGCCCACCCAACGGGCGTGGACATGATGGGAACCCTGCTCCTATGGGCTGTGCCACTACTTTTTGTACTCTTTCTGTGGTGGTTTAGTTCCGGCTTGATCATGACGCTCTACGGGCGTTCGCAACGTACAATTCGTTGGGGATTCGTTGGTGCCACGTTGTTGTCACTCTTTGCCTTCGTCGGTCTGATTGAATCTCGACATAGCCAGGAGCCGTTCAACGTCTACCTGGCCTTTGCCTGCGGTACAATATTGTGGGGTTGGTTACTGGCAAGCTACTACCTCGGGTTTATCACCGGACCGCTTCACAAAACGTCGATTCATGACCCTGCAGTGCAAAATTGGCATAAATTGCGCGGGTGGCCACGTTTCTGGGTCGCATTGCGTACTTGTATCTATCATGAAGTGCTCACGCTAGCGGTCATCATGTTGGTGGCAGCATTGACCTGGTCTTACCCCAACCGATGGGCGCTGTGGACACTCCTTTCTCTCTGGATCATGCACAGCAGCGGTAAACTCAATGTCTTTTTAGGCGTGCGTAACTTCCACATCGAGTTTCTGCCGTCCGACCTGCGTTACCTTGGGGCGCTATTGACCCGCAAAACGGTCAATCTTCTCTTCCCATTCTCTGTCCTTGCAGCGTCGATTGTGGCGTTGTACTTCTTCTACCGGGTGCTTTCTACTGGCCCCATTGAAGGGGAAAGCATTGGCTTCTTGCTCGTTGGGTTGATGATTTCCCTGGGTGTTTTGGAGCACTGGCTGCTTGTGCTTCCAGTACCAGCCACGCTGTGGGGATGGGGTGTGCGTGCACTGCCCGAACCGAAGGCGGTCGAAGCCGAAAGTTCATAGTCAGAAGCTTTAGCCAGGTACGTTCGGCAATTGTGACCGTCAAATTGGTTCTGTTTCTTGCGAAAGTCAAACCATGGAAAATCAGGCAGAAAAGCAGACGCTTACCTTCAACCGAGCACATGGACCCTTCGTGGTCGATGTGTGGGAGCCGCGCAAACCGTTGCACACCCCGCCGGTCTTACTGATTCACGGTTGGGGGAACTCAGGCGCGTATTGGGAAAGCACAGCCCGCGAACTTTCAAAGACCAACCGGGTGATTGTGCCTGATCTGCCTGGGACAGGACGTTCCATGCCGGTGCGAAGCCCACAGAACTTCTACGAGCAGGTCTCAACCTTGACCTTCCTGGTTGACGAATTGGGGCTGGAACAGCTCTATATCGTTGGTCACTCAATGGGCAGCGCCATGTCGATCCTGCTGACTGATGCCCGCCCCGATGCAGTGGAACGTTTGGTACTCACCTCCATGTGTTTCTTCACCGATGAAGCACAAAAGCAGGTGCACAAGACGGTCATGAACGTCAGCTATGTGGCCATGCTCTTCCGCCCGTCCTGGTTGGCAGATGTTCCGATGCTGGCCAAGATGATGGGCAGCCGCTACTTCTACCGCCTGCCCGATGATCCTGAACTCTTGCGCCAGGGCTTCCTTGATTATCTGCATCTGGATCGCGAGACAGCCATCCTCTCCGGCGACGATGCCCGTGATGACACCATCCCTGAAGCAGGGGCGCGTTTACACCTACCAACCTTGCTCATCGCCTGCCGCCAGGACTGGGTGATGCCTGTGGCGAATGTCGACCACACCGCCAACATCATCCCGGACTGTCAGGTGCACTGGATCGAGGAATGTGGCCATCTGCCCATGATCGAAAAACCGGCAGAGTATCTCACCATCCTACGCGACTTTTTGGGCTTCAACCAAAATGAATCGGCACCGACGAGCACGGCGGAACCAGTCTACTCTTGATGGTTCCAGTCATCTTCATGATTGATATTACTTTGTACGGAAAGCAGAGTTGATTCGTTGGCAAGCAAATCGGGTGAACGCAGACAACCCACTGATTACACTGCTGAACAAATGGCGCGGCGCGATGCAAGCGTCTGGACAAAGGTTCAGGCGGTTTTGGCGCCTCTTCAGTTCGTTGCCTTCCTTATCAGCTTTGGCCTTGTGATCCGCTACCTGGCCACCGGCGACGGCTACGAAGTCGCTAATGTTAGTGTCCTTGTGAAGATCGCGTTGCTCTGGGCCATTACCATCACCGGCATGATTTGGGAAAAAGAGATCTACGGCAAGTGGTTCCTTGCCCCGGAGTTTTACTGGGAAGATGTAGGCAACGCCGTGGCAATGTTGGTTCACAACCTCTACTTTATTGCCCGCTGGCTGCAATGGTCGGATCAGGCGGTGATGTCGTTGATGCTTTTCGCTTACATCACCTACCTCGTCAATTGTTGGCAGTTCATCAGACGAGGACTCCAAGCCCGTCGTCAGCGTATGGCCGACCAAACTCTTCGGGGAGAAGCATCGTGACAAGTACACGTGCTGTGGTTATCCCTGAACCCAACCGCATCGAACTCCAGGACGTACAACTGCTCCCATACGGAGCGACAGACGTCGTCGTCGAGACTGTCTACACCTCGGTCAGCGCCGGCACCGAACGTATGTTGCTGGCTGGGCAGATGCCTCACCCGATGCTTTCTTTGCCGGTGGTGCCGGGCTACGAAACCGTAGGACGCATCACTGAAACGGGCGCAGACGTCTCGCCTGATTGGATTGGCCGTTGGGTTTACGTTGGCGGCGCACGCTGCTATGCAAATGTCAACTCGGCCTGGGGTGGGCAGTCGGCCCGGCTTTTTGCCGATGTTAGCCGGGTTGTTCCACTGGATGGCATTTCGCCTTCCGATGGGGTTCTACTGGCGCTTTCAGCCACGGCACTGCATGGCGTCGATTTAGTCGATGCTAAGCCGGGGCAGCGGTTGCTGGTTCTTGGCCAGGGACCGGTAGGGCAGATTGCCGCCCGAATTGCGCATAGCCGTGGTGCGTGGGTCGCCGTCGCCGACCGTGTGGCAAGTCGGCTGGCTCTTTCAGTTGGCGACAAGATCGTCGATGTCAGCGTAGAGGCGGCTACCAGCGCCATCGACCAACCCGTAGATGTGATTATCGAGGCTTCAGGCTCGATGACGGCGCTTGCTGATGCGCTGCCGTTGTTGGCCAATGGTGGGGCGATCCTGTTGCTGGGCTATTACCAGACACTGCAATTGCCCTACATGCCCCTCTTCCTCAAAGAAGCGCGGCTGTTGACGGCCAAGGAGTGGGCCCCAGGCGATCTTGTCCGTTGCCGAGACATGATTGTAGCAGGAACACTCGAGGTCTCTTCACTCATTACACACCAATACCCAATTTCGGAGGTTGCAGACGCCTATCAAGTGGCGTTGGGCGATCCCAATTGTTTGAAGTTGCTTTTCAACTGGTCGAACGGTTCGACCGGCGGGTAACTCACGGCGGAGGGCGTCTACGGACGTGCCGGGAGTCGACACCCCAAATCAGGAGAGGAGAAGGAACAAATGGCGCCACGCATGTTGGCAATCTACGGAAAGGGTGGGATTGGGAAGAGCTTCACCACTTCCAATCTTACGGCGCGTCTGGCCTTTGACGGCTACCGCGTGCTACAACTGGGCTGCGACCCCAAGCATGATTCGTGCAACACCATTTTCGACGGGCATTCGCTCCCCACACTGGGTGAAGTCTGGCGCGAGTTCAAAGATCAAGGGCGCGAGGATCAACTTCAGATCGGCGATATCATCTTCCGCAATAGCCTGTCTCCCACTGTCCCCATTTTCGGCTGTGAAATCGGTGGCCCCGATGTCGGCCGCGGTTGTGGTGGACAGGGCATTTCTCATGGTTTCAAGGTACTGGAACGCTTGGGCATGAACCAGTGGAAACTCGACTACATCGTCATGGATTTCCTGGGCGACGTGGTCTGTGGTGGTTTTGCCACACCGTTGGCCCGATCGTTGGCCGAGGAAGTGATCATCGTCGTCGGCCATGATCGCCAGTCTCTCTATGCGGCCAACAACATTGCACAGGCGGCGCACTACTTCCGCTCAATGGGCGGCACCACCCAGATCCTGGGGCTGATCGTCAACCGCGACGACGGCACCGACACCGCCGACCGTTTCTCCGATGCCACCGGCTTGCCCATCCTCACCCGCGTGCCGCTGAATCAGAAGGTACGCGTCATGGCCGATGCCTGCAAATTGGCGCTGGAAGTAGACGATTTCAATAAGATCTTCTCTGATCTGGCCGGGCGTATCTCCCGCCGCGAAATCCCTCCCTGCACCGACTACAAACCGTTGGGCTACAACGAATTCCTCAACGTCTTCGGCGCAGAAGAACCACCAGGGCGGCCCACCGGCGCAACCAAAGCCGATCTCTTCGACAGCGAGTTCAAAATGGCGCCGCTCATGCCCGAACTGACGCTGACGCCCGTCCGCCAGGTGCATGTGACCGATCCCGCACAGCGTCGTGTGCAGGAGATGTTGGAAGCGATCGGCGTCCATGTCACCGATCTGATTCAGGACCACGACGATGGTATCACCGTCACCTCCGGCTCGACTGAGATTCGGATTGGTGAATCGTCAGATCTGGATAACAAAGTCGCCTTCCTCTCCGCCCTCACCCGCAGCGGACAGGCATTCTCGTTGATCGACCTGCGCCACGCCGATGCGCCGTCGTATCGCTGATTGGAACAGACCTGATATGACGACTGAACACGATGTCGATCTGAAATACCTGAACCAACTCCTGGTTGACCGTATGCGGGTAAAGCGACGACCTGTTGCCATCACCTACTGCAAAGACGGTCCTCCTGAAGGATACACGCCAACCGACACCGTCGCCTGTGCCATTGTGCGGCTGGCTGAGGAAGGGCAACGTGTCTACGTAGACGCCGCCCACCATGATTGTTGGGTGGGGCAGTATCACCTGGGCTTGCTGGATAAGCCCGATCCTTTCATCTCGAAGGGTGAGTACTTGACGATGGCGCAGGGCTTTTTCACCGAGGAAGGTGCGCGGCGAAACAAGGAACAGAGTCTTTCCTTGCCGGCAGGCACCATCAATGCTCTTGCCGCGGCACCGCTAGACGAAGTCCCTGAAGGTGTGCAAGTCGATCTCCTTGTTTGCATCTGCAACTCGCAGCAGGCCATGCAGATTGCCGGTGCCGCTTCGGTGCGTGAGGGAACCTTTCCCCACGGTGAACTTGGGCCGTCGGCCTGTTCGTCTATCTTCGCGGCACCTTGGCACACCCAGAACAGTGTCTTCGCGTTGGGCGATGGCGGCGGACGTGCCTTCAATCGTGTCGCTGTCGGCGAAATGTTCATTTCAATTCCGCGTCACCATTTCCGTTACATTATTGAGTTGGTGGAGAACTTCCGCATTGATCCTCAGAAAATGCGCGAAGTGATCATGCCATCCCATGCACCAGACCGGAAAGCTCAATAAGTTTCTGTCCTGAAAGCACCGCAGCTAAGATTTCCCTATTTGACTAGACTTGCTGCTGTGCACGGCAATTTCTGGATAAACACTAAGATCGGAGAAAGCTATGTTAGAAAATGTTCCCATTTCGGCGTACGCAATCTGTTATGGACCCCTGGCATTGACCATTATCGGGTTCATCGTATTCGCCGCCCTCACCGATCGCAATGCACGGCGCACCTACCTGCGCCATATGAATCCGCTGCCCGAGGACGAACAGCCCGAATCGCAGCCGCTCCAGCGCGATCGACCGATTCGAGCCGAAACACCCGCTGGCCCTCGCGTGCAGATCAATCCGGAAGGGCAGGGGTAGGTAACTCGTAATGCGTAACCGATCGTCAGGTCGATTCCATCTTGATAGTTGCGGATCGCCCTTCGTTATTTACGAATCACGCATTACGAATAACGTATTCTGCCCACACTTACGTAGTTCGTTCAATTACTTTCGGGAACTCATGACAACAACGATTCCGCTACACTCAGCCCAATCAGAGGGCAAAACCTGCCAGCTTCACCCGCAGTCGATGTGCCCTGCGTTTGGTTCGCTGCGCATCCTCACCCGGATCGAAGGTTCACATCCGGTGATGGCAACTGATACCGGCTGCCTGTACGGGCTGACATTTGTAACGCACTTTTACGGCGCCCGTAAGTCAATCCTGGCCGCACACTTAGGGACAGCCGAACTAATGTCCGGCGAGATCGTGGAAAGTACCCGCGCCGCCATCGAAGTCGCTGCACAGGAACCAGGCTGTCAGTTGATCCCTGTTGTGTCTCTGTGTGTCGCCGAGACAGCGGGTTTGCCCGAAGAGATGCTCCCCAAGCGCATTGGTGACGCCGAAGTTGTGTTGGTGCGAGTGCCGGCCTACGCCATCCATTCGCACCCTGAGGCCAAGGATGTGGCGCTGGCCGCGTTGCTCAACCGTCTTGGCGACAATCAGGGAGCCAAGGATGCCAAGACCGTGGTGCTGCTGGGCGAAGTCTTCCCCGCCGACCCGCTGGCTATCGACGGCGTTCTGCGTCGCATGGGTGTAGAAGCCACCATCACCCTACCTGGTCGTGCCATCGAAGACCTCCGCCGAGCGCCCCGTGTCGGTGCGCTGGCCCCGCTTCATCCGTTCTACAAAGAGACGACGGCGCTCTTCCGTTCGTGGCAGGTGCCGGTTGTAGGCGGCGCGCCGGTTGGGGCGACCGGCTCTTACGCCTGGCTCAAGTCGGTTGGCTCCGCATTGAACCTCGATCCGGCGCTGGTGAATCAGGTGGCTGAAGAAGAGCGTGAACTGGCACAATCCATCCTCAAGGCCCAGCCCATTTCGGGCCGCATTCTTGTTACAGGCTACGAAGGTACTGAGTTGGCCTACGCTCGATTGCTTGTGGAAGCGGGGGCAGAAGTGCCCTACGTCTCCACCTCCATCGGTGCCGATCCGCTGGTGTTGCCTGATGAAATGTGGCTGAGGGCACGTGGCACCAAAGAAGTCGTCTACCGTAAATCGCTGGAAGACGACATGGTCGCGCTAAACAAGTACAGCCCAGACCTGGTCTTTGGCACCACACCGTTCGCCAGCGAAGCCAAGAAACGTGGCATCCCGGCGATGTACTTTACCAATCAGCTCGCATCCCGTCCTTTCTTCCTCAGCGGCGGTATGGCGGCCACCCTGTCCTTCATCAACCAAACACTAGGACGTAGCGAACGCTACCAGTGGATGCAAGAATTCTTTGCGGAGCCGTCCCGTGCCTAACATTATTCGTGATTTGCCCGAAACCAGTAGCTACTGGGCCGCTACGTGGACGATGTGCGCCCTGCCCGACGTCCATTTGATCTGCGACGCGCCTATCGGCTGTTTCAACCTCGTGGCGACGGCTGTTCCTGATTACACCGACGCTATCCCGCATATCGAAAACATCACCCCTTCGGTGATTACAGAGCAGGAAGTGGGCGGCACCGGTACAGGACCTGCCGTGCAGCGCACTTACGAAGGTCTACGCGACGCCGGCCTGCTTGAAGGCAAGCACCTGATCGTCATCTCTACCGCCGAAAGTGAAATGATTGGCTCTGATCTTTCGGATCTGGTCACCAAAATGGCGCCGGGGACGACCTTCTTCCATAGCGAATCGCTCACCGAAAACGAGTGGACAGGGCGAGATCGTGTCTTGCAGTGGCTGTGGGATAACTACGGTGCTGCCCAGGCACAAAATCTCTCTGTGGAACCGGGGACGGTCAACATCATCGGCCCCACCTACGGCTGTTTCAACTCGCCGTCGGATCTGCTGGAAGTTCGCCGCCTCATTGAAGGCGCAGGGGGACGCGTTAACCTTGTCTTCCCCTACGAAGGTACGCTTTCCAGGATGGGTGATCTGGCAAAGGGTCAGATCAACGTTGTCCTCTACAAAGAGTTCGGCCACACGTTGGCCAATACTTTGGGACAGCCCTGGACTCACGCGCCGATGGGTATCCGTGAAACCACAGCCTTTATCCGTCAACTGGGGGAGTGGTTGGGTACTGAAGCCCAGGCGGAAGCCTTCATCGCATCCGAAAAGCGCACCACCCTGTCGGCGGTGTGGGATCTGTGGAAAGGACCGCAGGGCGACTGGTTCGGCACCACCACCATCGGTGTTGTGGCGACGGAAACCTACACAAGCGGTCTCAAGCGCTTCTTGGGTGATGAACTGGGCATGCCTTTTACCCTGGCCGTTTCGCGACCGATGCGTCCTGGCGATCTGGACAATAGCGCCATTCGCAAACTGCTTCACAAATCGCCGCCCGCCTTCATCTTTGGATCGATCAACGAGAAGATCTACCTGAGCGAAGCAGGCGCACGGCAGACCAACTTCATCCCTGCCGCCTTCCCCGGTCCGATCGTCCGCCGTGCTGTAGGGACGCCCTTTATGGGGTATCGGGGAGCCGTCTACGTAGTGCAAGACATTGTGAATCGGTTGTATGAGTCGCTCTTTAATTTCTTGCCGGTAGACGGCGCCTATGCTCAGTCTCGTAGCGGCGTACCGGCATCTGCCGCCGCCAACGGCGCAGGCACAGCACCCGGCAATTTACCATGGCAGGCAGAAGCTAAGCAACTGCTTGACACAGCACTTGAAAAGTTACCCTTCCTTTCGCAAATTTCGGCCAGCCGAGAGTTGCAGATGAAGGTAGAGACACACGCTCGACAACGCGGTCTCAAGGAGATTACCGCCGAAGTTGCCGCCGAGGTGTTGTCATCCGCAGGGGAATAAGCGATGCTGAAGCTACTGTTTAAGCCAATCTACTGGGTTCTGCAGTTTTTGACCTGGCTTACTAATCTGATCCTTAAGCCCGTTGATAGCTGGATGGGAAGGCATCCGCAGGTGCAATGGTGGATGGCCATCCTGCGTCTTGGGTTGATTCAATTTGGGATTGGTCTCTCGTTGGCGCCGATTAGTGGTACGCTGAATCGTGTCCTTGTCACTGATTTGCGTATTCCAGCCGCAGCAGTGGGTTTTCTCATTGCCATCCATTACTTCGTTTCACCTGTGCGTGCCTTGATCGGGTATCAATCTGATAAGGCGCGGTCGATGGGTAAATGGCGTACGCCGTACGTTGTCTTAGGGGTTATGCTCACCTTTGCCGGCTTAACCTGCGCACCATTTGCCCTGATTCTGCTTGGCGGCTTTGGCACGCTCACATTCTGGCCGGCAATGGCAATCTGTACTGTCATTTTTCTGGCTTACGGCATTGGGGTCAACATTGTCGAAACCATCTACCTGGCGTTGGTTAGCGATATTACACCGCCTGCCCAACGGGGTAAGGTGTTGTCTGTCTTGTGGGCGATGTTGGTTTTGGGAACAATTGTTAGCGCCATAGTGGTCAGCGGCCTCTTGACTGAGTACAATCATCAACTGTTGATCCAGGTTATGCAGACGTCTGCGGTTATCTTTGTAATTCTCACGGTGATCGCTCTGTGGAAACAAGAGCGGCTCAATCCCGACGGCACCATTCGTTCGGATCTGGAGACAGTGCGTGTGCGTCTGTCGCTTTGGGAATCAATCCGTATGTTAGGTTCGCAGAAGGTGTTGCGGGGGCTTTTCCTGCTGATTTTTATTGCCACGATGGCCTTTGCAACCCATGACATTCTGCTTGAACCCTACGGTGGACAGGTGCTTGGCATGAGCGTTTCGGAGACTATGGCGCTGACTGCCCTATGGGGGGTGATGACCATCATCGGTGTAGGTTCGGCCGCACTGTTGCTCTGGCGACGTCAAGCACCTGTAATTGTGATTAGTGCGGGCTGTGTGATTGGGTTGGCAGGTTTCGGCGTAATCAGCTACGCCAGCGACGGCGCGCTGGTCAATATCTTCTATGTAGGTGTGAGTCTCATCAGCCTGGGGCGTGGCCTCTTCTTGGTGGGGAGTGTGATTCTTGTCATGTCGCTTACCGACATCAGCCATGCCGGTCTTTTCCTGGGGATCTGGGGTATTGTGCAGGCCATGGCGCAGGGCATCGGCGTCATCGGTGGCGGTCTGGCGCGTGATATTGCACAGCAGCAGACCGGCAGTGTTGTGCTTGGTTACACCTATGTTTACCTAGGTGCACTGGCGCTGTTGCTTTCAGTGGTTTTGTTGTTGGTATTTCGGTTAGGTCGCCAACTCCGCGTAAGCGAAATTCGCATGCCGTGGGCGGGGTTGGAAGAGATTCCGGCAGATCAATTGGTATTTTAGGCGTACATCTTCATCTCCATGACTCGGGGGACAGCATGACAAAACAACTTCGACTTGCGGTTCTGATCACACTGGTCTTGCTTTTGACAGGATGCAGTGGGGCGTTCGGCGACTATCCAACCATCACCGAAGCAGCGACAGACGCCACGGTCGTTCGTTCGTTGCAGTTTATCGACGAAGGCAGATTGGGCCCTGTCTACACCTTTTCTGTGGACATTCCAGATGAGTGGGTTGGGCAAATTCAGACCCGCAACGACGGCAACAGTATCTATTTCGACTATGTCACCGAGAATGGGGCGGCGCCCATCTTCTTTATCGAGGCGCTCTCTATATCCCAGTTCTGGGAACAAGTAGGCAGCTACCCGGGCATCTATGAAGACATCCAGTGGACGCGTGACACCTACTTCATTTATCACTTGCCCCGCGATGCCTACTATTCGGGCCTTGCCCGGGATCTGTATCAGGCCTTGGCCGCACAGGTTCCGCAGGTGATCACGACCTTCCAACTCCAGTAGCGATTTGCTACACATTACTATTCCTACCTAATAGGGAGGTTGCCATGTTTGTTGACTTTTGGGATCTAGTGTTGAATCCTATCTTCTTAATCACCTTCGGCCTAGTACTGGCCGCTTTCTTGCCATTGGTGCTTAGCATCTGGGCTACCTACATGGGCAACGAAGATCACCCAGAACACGAGTAGCTGTTTCGATATCCCCATCGGCTTTGGGGGATCTCAGATGAGTGGTAAGCGATGACAGTGTCGGGGTGTAGGTCGGCGAGCCTCCATTGCACTCCTGGCATGTGCCAGGCACTGTCATTGTCCCAACTATTTCCTGGGATGGAATGCCGAGCCACGTACGAATAAAACGCGGATGAGACGGACTAACGGATTTCAGGCAAACACCCATTGCCTGTTAAGATCCGTCTGATCCGATTCATCCGCGTTTTTTTCCCCATTTCACAACAGACGTAAAGGAGCGTAAAGGTACGCTTATGTCTAGTCATTTGAATGGGAACCAGCGCAGCGCCAAAAAAGCAACGGTTTCTGCTGCACCACCGGCCGCCGCGCCGGTCTATCCCTTTTCGGCCATCGTCGGGCAAGATGAACTAAAGCGATCTCTCCTTCTCTGTGTCGTGGATCCCACCATCGGTGGTGTTATGGTGATGGGCCATCGCGGCACAGGAAAAAGCACAGCGGTGCGCGCCCTGGCTGCCATGCTGCCGCCTATGAAACGGGTCGTCGGTTGTCCTTACAACTGCGATCCAAAAAGCCCATCGCCTTCCTGCCCTCACTGCGCCACGGTGACGATTCGCAAAAGTGATGCCATCACCGACAGTGTCCCCGTTGTGGATCTGCCGTTGGGCGCTACCGAAGATCGTGTCGTTGGCTCGCTCGACGTAGAGCGTGCCCTGATCGAAGGGGTGCAGACCTTTGCCCCCGGGCTCCTGGCCCGCGCCAATCGGGGCTTCCTTTACATCGACGAAGTCAACCTGCTCGAAGATCACCTTGTGGATCTTCTGCTTGATGTGGCGGCCAGCGGCGTCAATGTGGTGGAACGTGAAGGGATCAGTATCCGTCACCCCGCTCGTTTCGTTTTGGTTGGCAGTGGCAACCCCGAGGAGGGGGATCTGCGTCCTCAACTTCTCGATCGGTTCGGCCTGCATGCCCGCATCACCACTATTGAGAACCTCGATGAACGCGTGGAAATTGTACGCCGTCGGCGCGCCTATGATCTCGATCCGGTGGCGTTTGCCGCTGAATGGGACAAAGAACAGGACAAGCTGCGCCGTCGCATCACCCGTGCTCAGAAGAACCTCAAGTCTGTGGAATTGACCGACGCCGCCATCTATGCCGCCGCCCGCCTCTGTGTCGCCCTCGAAGTAGATGGCCACCGCGGTGAGTTGACCCTTTGCCGCGCCGCTGTTTCTCTGGCTGCCCTCGACGGACGAAAAGTGGCCGAACCTCAGGACATCGCATCTGTGGCCACGCTGGCCCTCCAACATCGTCTGCGCAAAGACCCGCTGGAGAGCATTGGCGACGATGCCCGTGTCCTGCGCGCTGTGGATGAGATGCTGGCCCACGTATGAGCGCCATCCCCTTTCCCGCCCTGGTCGGCCTGGAGACGGCACAACAGGCCCTTATGCTCCTGGCTGTGGAACCGCGGCTGCGCGGCGTCGTGCTCTCGTCCAGCGCAGGCGCGGGGAAATCGAGCCTGGCGCGCGGGCTGCGCACGCTCCTCGGCGATGACGGCGTCCCCTTCATCGAAGTACCGCCCAGCGCCGACATGGAAAGCCTGCTCTGCGGCCTCGATCTGCCTGCCACCCTGCGCAATGGACAACTGGTGACCCGCCGCGGCGCATTGGCCCGCGCCCACACCGGCGTCGTCTACGTTGATGGGATGAACTTAATGGCCGACGCTGCCGTTAACCTCTTAATCGCTGCTATGGACGAAGGCGAAGTGCGCGTCGAACGCGAAGGACTCAGCTTGCGCTCGCCCGCCCGCTTCAGCCTCATTGGTTCCTACGACCCCTCGGAAGGCGGCCCGCGCATCCATTTACTTGACCGTGTCGGCCTGCTCGTCACCTTACCCAGCGCCGGTGACGCCAATCTGCGCGCCGAAGTGATCCGCCGTAACCTTGCCGTGGCTGTTACCGATTGGCAAGACGAAACCAATGTGCTCCATGGTTTGATCAAGGCGGCACGCGCCCAACTGCCAGACGTTGTCATCAAGCCGGAACAGATCGCGCAACTGAGCCACCTGGCGTTGGCCTACGGCGTGCAAGGACACCGCGTCGATCTCTTCGCCGTCTATGCCGCCTGTGCGTCGGCGGCGCTCTCTTTGCGCGACTGCGTCGAAGACGAAGACATGGAAACCGCGGCGCGGCTGGTCATTTTGCCGCGAGCGACACAGATCCCCTCGCCGCCCGAGGAAGCGCCCCCGCCGCCGCCGGATCAGCAACCGCCGCCGCCCCCGCCGCCATCTTCCGAAAACGAAGATGAACCGGAAGACGACGAACCACCTTCGCAAGCGCCGCCCAGCCTGCCCGAAGAGCAGATCTTCGCCGCGCTGATCACCGAGTTACCTGAGGATCTAGAAAATCTTCCCTTCCAAAACGTGCGCCGAGGACGAACCGGCTCGCGTGGTGCAACTGAAGGCAAGCGCGGGCGTCACATTCGCAGCGTCCCCGGTGATCCACGACGGCACCGGCTGGATACGCTGGCGACGTTGCGCGCCGCCGCACCCTGGCAGCAGGTACGCACCCGCAACGCGCCACCGGCGCTTCAAGATCGCAAGCTTATCTTCCACCCAGACGATTTGCGGGTGAAGCAGTACCGCAGCAAAGCCGGCGCGCTCTTCTGCTTTGTGGTGGATGCCAGCGGCAGTATGGCCCTACACCGTATGCGTCAGGCCAAGGGTGCAGTACACAGCCTCTTGCAGAAAGCATACGTGAACCGCGACCGGGTGGCGCTCATCTCCTTTCGCGGCGGCGAAGCGGAGATCCTCATGCCGCCTACACAGAGCGTGGAACTGGCCCAGCGTGCCCTTGACCTGCTCCCTACCGGCGGCGGCACACCGTTGTCGTCGGCGCTGTTGCTGGGGGAAAGTGTAGCGGCGCAGGCACGCGCCCGTGGCATTTTGCAGACGGTGCTCGTCCTCCTCACCGATGGGCGTGCCAACGTCCCCTTGCGCGAGGGCAGCGATGTGCGCGCCGAATTACAGCAGATTGGCCGTCACATCGCCGGATCGAGTTTACGCGTCGTTGTGGTGGACACTCAACGCAGCTATCTCAGCCGTGGTGAGGCGCGACAGCTCGCGTCCTGGCTGGGCGGTGAGTACGCCTACCTCCCTGGCGCAGACGGTGAACAGATCGCGAACCTGGCCGCGGGCGCAGCCGAAGGCATTTGATCCGAAATAGAACGCGGATTGGGCGGATCTCAGCGGATTTTTCAGAAATAACGAAGAAATCTGTTAGACCTATCCGATCCGCCCAATCCGCGTTCTATCTAAGTGGCCAATTGTACACGCCGCAGCAGTTGAGCGTTCAAGGCGACGATGATCGTACTTAACGACATGAGCCCTGCGCCAATCGCCGGTGAAATCGCTGGAATGCCCAAGGGCACGAGGACGCCAGCGGCCAATGGGATGGCGACGATATTGTAGCCGGCCGCCCACCACAAGTTCTGCACCATCTTCCGTCGTGTTGCCCCGCTCAGCTCAATCGCTTTTACCACATCTAGCGGGTTGCTTCGCACCAGGACGATCCCTGCCGATTCGACAGCGACGTCGGTGCCGCTGCCGATGGCAATGCCTACATCGGCGCGGGTGAGGGCTGGTGCGTCGTTGACGCCGTCGCCCACCATCGCCACCTTCTTGCCCTGACGCTGGAGTTCGGCCACTTTGCTGTCTTTGTGTTCGGGCAGCACCTGGGCGAAGTAGGTGTCAATCCCCAACTCCGCGGCGACGGCTTTGGCAACGGCTTCACTGTCACCTGTGAGCATGGCCACTTCGATCCCCATTTTGTGGAGTCTTTCCACGGCCAGCCGGCTTTCCTCACGGATGACGTCGGCCAGGGCAAAGGCGGCAACGGTTTCGCCTTCCACAATGAGCAGCACCACGCTCTCTCCTTTGCCGGCGGCGTCTTCTTCGAACGCCGCTATCTCCTGTGACGGGCGGATCTCCAACATTTCTAGCAAACGGGGGCCGCCCACATAGACAGTTTTTCCCTCATGCGTAGCCTTGACGCCACGCCCTTTGATCGCCTCGAAACTATGGACGTCGGGGAGCAACAGATCGCGGTCCTCGGCGCTGAGACGAATGCCGCGGGCGATGGTGTGTTCCGAATCGCCTTCGATGCTCGCCGCCAGCGCCAGGGCGTCGTCTTCAGCCCAGCCCTCCGCCGTAGTCACATTCACCACTTTGAATTCGCCTGCGGTGAGCGTTCCCGTCTTGTCGAAGATGACGGTGTCGAGATCGCGGGCGCTTTCCATAGCCCCACGATTTCGCACAAGGATGCCGTTTTTGGCCGCCAACGCTGTACTAATCGCCACCACCAGCGGCACCGCCAACCCCAACGCATGCGGACAGGCAATCACCAACACCGTAGCCACGCGCTCGATGACTTCCACATCGAAACCGGTCGCCAGGATCCAGGCAAGCGCGGTGAGCGCGGCGGCGGCCAGGGCAATGTAGAAGAGCCAGCCGGCGGCGCGGTCCGCCAGCAGTTGGGCGCCGGATTTGCTGTTCTGTGCCTCGTCCACGAGGCGCATGATGCCGGCCAGCGTGGTCTCGTCACCTGTGGCGCTGACATGGATACGCAGACTGCCGTCGCCGTTGATTGTCCCCGCGATGACGCGGTCGCCCGCTTCTTTGTCCACCGGTTTGGATTCGCCGGTGATCATCGCTTCGTTGACGGCTGAGGCACCCTCGATGATTTCGCCGTCTGCCGGCACACTCGCCCCAGGACGGACGAGGACGACGTCTTCTGCGCGCAACGCAGTCACCGGCACCGTTTCTGTTTCGCCGTCTTCGAGCAGGCGTTCGGCGGTATCGGGCATCAACTTCGCCAGTTCGTCCAGCGCGCCGGACGCCTGGCGCACGCTACGCATTTCGAGCCAGTGACCCAGCAACATAATGTCGATGAGCGTCACCAATTCCCAGAAGAAGCCCATTGTGTCGGGCAAGAAGAGCGCGACGACGCTGTAAACAAAGGCGACGCTGATGGCAAGGGAGATCAGTGTCATCATCCCTGGCTTGCGGTTGCGCACTTCGGGGATGGCCATCTTGAGAAAGGGCCAACCGCCGTAGACGAAGACGACGACGGCAAAGATCGGGCCGATCCACGTGCTGCCAGGGAAGGGCGGTGGGGTATACCCTAGCCAAGACTGGATCATTTCGCTGTAGATCAGCACCGGCACAGAGAGGACGAGCGACACCCAGAACTTACGCCGGAACATCTGCTCGTGTCCTGAGTGGTCGACGCCGTGGGCACTGTGATCTGCGTGACCGGCGGTATCGTGTCTCGTATCGTGCTGTCGGTCACCGTCTTCGGGCATCTCGCCCACGTGGCCCATTTCTTCGCGCGTCGTATGGACGTGCCGGCGCAATGCCGCGGATTCGTGCTTGTGCTTTCCCTGGGCCTGGTTGTGCGCAACGTGCTGTTCTTGTTCGTGCTGTTCTTGTTCGTGTTGTTCCTTTTCGTGCTGTGAATGGTTGTTCATGGTTGCCTCTTTCTTCGCTAACCGAATAGGAGTGAGCGAGTTCTAAGTAGGTGCAGTCCAGGCGTTTAGCCTGTCCATTCAACAACTGCTTAGTTTTCTATGTTGCCATCCTGGACATTCAGTTGCATTAACTTTTTCTGTCGGCGATGCTGCCACCACAACCCGAGCAGGTAAGCCACCAAGGCGAGGTCGAGCAGATGTTCCAGCGGCGATACCAACCAGGCGTAGTATCCCAGCTCCCAGTAGCTAATTGGGCTGGCAAAACGGTAGGTCCAATTAAACGGGAACAAGAGCAACGGCCCATCGCTATGGTGCGTAAAGATGTCGATCACGGTGTGTAGCCCGGCGCCGACTGCCAGCCAAAGCAAGCGCATCCCCCACAGGTGGTGGCGCAAGCGCCAACCAATCACCCCGATGGTGAGCAAGATGAAGGGTGCCTGAAAGAAATTATGCCCAATGATCCACATCGGATCTCGATAGAAGAGATCAAAGTGCATGTACTCCATCACCGACATCACCGTCTGCTCGACGGAAATCGGGGCGATCCACAGATAGTATGGCCAAAACACCACTGTGAGCAGCGTAAAGGGAATGTCGGGCAGGATAGATCCAACCAAAAGCCACGGCGTATTGACCTTCTGTTGGCGCTGTTTGAGTTGGACATTTAGCGCTGCCGTGATGAGGAAATGTGAGTAGGTCTGCATAAAAAACATCCAATTTCTCTGGTACACAAGGCTATTCGTTTCGGTGTAAAAACTAACTTACTATGTTCTACCTCCCTAGCATATAGGGGAGTAACATACCTTCCGCTTGGTCGCTAGTAGGCAATTGTGCTTGTTGAATAACTACCGAAATGACCTATGACTACAGGCAACAACTACTTTATGCTTTGGTTATCCAGCAAGGATTGAGAACAACACAATCATCTCCTGCGGCGACTGAGTTGCCCACCACAAAAGAGGGAACCAAAATGAAGAAGATGAGAGTAGTGATCGCTGCATCGGCATTAATGTTGGCCATGAGCTTTGTGCTGGGCACAATGCCGGTCTCTGCTGAGGACGGTGCTGTGGGTGCGTGTCCTACGGCGTTTGAGCTACATGCCATCGGTCACCATGGTGGCGGCATGGGCGGCGGAGAGATGGAACATATGCACAAACACGTTGGCTTGTCCATGGATGCAATGGATACCAACGGCGACGGCTACGTCTGCATGAAGAAAGTGGGCAAAGATGGCGGCATCCACGTCCATGTAGACAACAATCTGCCACTGAAGAAGCGCTAGAGCAGCCAGCAAAGGATGAAACACAAGTTGGGGACGTGTTCGCCACAGTGCCAGGCACGGGCCAAGCGCACATGATTTGGCGGATGATGCGATGGCCTGTGCCTGGCACTGTTCGCCCCATGAAGTTTCAAACTGTGCATGGACGCCAACGTTTTGACATGATATGATCAGGTAGGGAGGGGGGGGCGCCATCAGGCTTCCGTGAATCTAATATGTGTAGATATGGGGAGGTCTGCTGTCGACAGCAAACCTCCCTGTTTTTTCGCGAACACTGCGTTGGTGAAACCCCGCGCTGCACAAGAGAGGAGTCTATTGTTATGATGAATGGATGGGGAATGGGTGGATGGATGGCCGGTATGGGCTTTGTCTGGCTCATCCTGATTCTGCTTGCAGTCGCGTTCATCGTCTTGGGCATCGTTATGGCGAAACGAGTCAGCTCAACAGGCGGATCATCACCGCCACACAATGGATCGAAATCAGCGCTCGAAATCCTCGATGAACGATATGCCGGAGGCGAAATCAGCCGCAAAGAGTATGACGAAATGCGACGGACCCTCGAACGGTGAATGAGCCGACAGAATCGCCTAGAGCCCAAAGCCATTGCCGGTGAAGGCAGTGGCTTTGGGCTTCTACTGTGTGGCCGATGCTACCGGCAGCGACAGCAGAATAAGACTACGAGACGCAGTAGGCAAAAATGCCTGTTCAAGCATAGGCTAGGTGACTCTGTGTTTGCTGTGCTTGGTCAGTTATGCTCCTGCTTTGAGAAGACGACTCGCTTGTATGCGTCCCAGTTGTCCATCCCAGTTGTTCATCCCCAATTGTTCATCCCCAATTGTTCATCATGGTTGCTTACCGGAGACATTAACACTTATGTTGAAACAGAATCAGCTACGCTTTGGCCTTATCTTTGCTCCCTTTTTGGTCGTAGTGCTCATGGTTGGTGCCTATACGGTCGGGACCATGTCGCATAGTGACGCTCTGGCTGCACAAGCCTCCACACCCACCGCCAATCCACATGCCGGACATGGAGCAGCAGCGACCACGCCAACCGCTGATCCCCACGCCGGGCACGGGACGACTGCCGCCACACCCACTGCCGATCCCCACGCCGGACACAGCCCAGAATCCGAATCAACCACAGCAGAAACAGCGTCGCCGGCTGCGTTTGAAGAATTGGTGGAAGAGTGGGAGACCATGCAAGAACATCGCGGACATGGCATGCTCCACCCCACCGACGAGCACATTGAACACATGACCTCGATGTTGGTACGCCTGCAACAGGTGATGGCTGATGCATCTCCGGCTGAACACGCAGCCATGCACGACCGCACCACACCAATGCTTCAAGAGATGATGCCTATGTTTGCCGAGATCATGGACGAAATCGACGCCATGTCCGCCGAGGAGCACCCCCCTCACATGGCGGCTGCCCTCACCATGTTCGAGGAACTGACCGGATTGATGGCGATGATGTCGTCTCACTCAGCACATCAAGCACACAATAGCACTGTTTCTGCTTCCAAACCCCTGTCCGGCACGATGTCCATGGAGAATATGTCCATGGAGAATATGTCCATGGAGAATATGCACGGCATGGGGATGATGGACGACATGCAAGGCATGATGGCCCGTATGCAGGGGATGATGGAAGAGATGCACGGTTCCATGCCCATGCGCGACATGGAAGGCATGATGGGCCGCATGAAAGAGATGAGAGGGATGATGAACAAAATGGGCGGCATGGACGAGGGCGACAACGCCTCCGCTGATCCCCATGCCGCTCACAGTGCAGCCGACGCAGAGGCCACGCCGATGGTCGATCCCCATGCCGGGCACGGTAGTGCTGCGGCTGCATCAGCAGGCACAGCCGCTCACGATGCCCATGCTGGTCACGGCGGACCGATTCCCTCTGAAAATGTTCCCGACGCCGTGGAAAACCTTGGCAGTCAGCCCCTTGCCTTCACCGAAGAGGACGGCGTCAAAGTCTTCGAACTCACTGCACAACCGGTGCGCTGGAATATCATCGACGGCGATGAACCGGTCACGGTAACAGCCTGGAGCTACAACGGCACCGTCCCGGGCCCCATGATCCGGGCGACGGAGGGCGAACAGGTGCGTATCGTCCTCACCAACAATTTGCCCGAGGCTACCAGCATCCACTGGCACGGCATGCCCGTCCCCTACGAAATGGACGGCATGACGCCGGTCGCACCAGGCGAAAGCTTCACCTACGAATTCACTGCCCCTGCCGCCGGTAGCTACATGTACCATTCACACATTGAGTCAGACAAACAGGTGATGGTGGGTCTCTACGCTCCCTTCATTGTCGAACCGGCTGAACCCGAAGCCAATCCACCGGCTGTAGACGTGATGTGGCTGCTCTCTGAATGGCGTATGATTGGCGGCGAAACCTACCCTGCTATGCCGATGACCGACGGCGACCCCAACTACTTTACCATCAACGGCAAAGCCTACCCGAGCACCGAAAAGATCGTGGTAAAGCAGGGCGAAACCGTGCGCATTCGCATCGCCGGCATCGGCCAGTTTGCCCATCCTATGCATCTGCACGGCATGAACTTCCGCATCGTTGGCTACGACGGCGTGTCGTTGCGACCGGAACAGCAGATTGTGCGCAACACCGTCACCGTCAACCCGGGTGAGATTGTGGACATCGAATTCACCGCCGACAACCTGGGTACGTGGATGTTCCACTGTCACATCTTGCACCACGTCACCAACGACGGTGTAGAACCGGGCGGCTTGCTGGCCATTGTGGAAGTGGTTGAGTAGCGGACGTTAGTAGTATTGCCGGTGGACGGACGATTGTAGACGTCTCGCGTCTAGACGTTTAGACGAGAGATGGAGGACGAACGTTGAGCAAATGGATGTGCTTAACGTTCGTCCTCCGTCTTGGCCTGTGCAGGCTTTGCACCCTTTGCCTATCGGGGTAACATTGGGCGAATCACCTGGTCTAAGAAGGAATCAAGAGGTAGAAAGAATGGTACAAGCCGAGCCATCGCCTAGGGTGTCTGCAAAACCACCCATTACCGTGTTGTTGGCAGATGACCACGCTGTGGTGCGTAAGGGCACGCGTGAGTTCCTCGAAGAAGATCCTGCTATTCACGTCATCGCCGAAGCCGGCGATGGCGCGGAGGCATGGCAGCTTCTAACGCAGCGTCCACCCGACGTGGCGGTACTCGATGTGCGTATGCCACAGATCAACGGTATTGATCTCACCAAGCGGATTAAGGCAAGCTACCCGCAGGTGCGCGTCCTGATTTTGACGGCCTACGACGACGATCCCTACATTTTGGCCGCGCTGCGTGCCGGAGCGGATGGTTTCCTGCTCAAAACAGCGCCCAGCAGCGATCTCCTGCGGGGCGTCAAGGACCTGGCCGCAGGCAAGAGCTTCATTGATGCTGAAGTCGCCCCCAAAGTTATTGCCGGCCTCACCAAGGCCAGTCAGATCGAAGCACTGAGCGAACGAGAACTTGATGTCCTGCGCGGGGTTGCCAAAGGACGCACCAATCGCGAAATCGCACAGGTCCTTTCCATCAGCGATCGCACAGTGCAGGGACACCTGGCCAATATCTTCGGTAAGTTGAAAGTCACCTCGCGCACCGAAGCCGTCACCGTGGGGCTGCAGAACGGGCTCCTTACCCTCAACGACACCCAACCGTAGTATGAAGCAATTTTCTTTCAACAGTCTGCGTAGCCAGTTACTGCTTTGGATCGTCCTGCCGCTGCTGGTGGTTTTGCTCAGTTTCGCACTGGCAAACGTGCAAGGACACGAACAGGCTATGCACGAAATGGTGCAGACCCGCGCCGACGGCCTGGCCCGCGCCGCTGCCGCGCTTACCGCCATGCGCGTCGACCGAGGGCAGAACGAATTGCTACGGTTGGCCGCTATGCCCGCCTTGCATCACACCGAACTTGACCCTGAAGCGGCGCGGCCAACGTTGGAAAACGGCCTTGACACCTTCCCCATTACCCTACTTCTCTACCAAGACAATCGACTGCTCCTTGCTGTGGGTGACAGCGCCGCTTTAGACAACAACACTGCGGCATCGCTGCTCGCCCAGATCTCGACGACACAGTCGACATCTGTGGCAGCCGTGCAAAATGGCGATGATTGGCGCTTGCTCTACGCTGCTGCCGTTCCCCTTGCAACGGCTCAAGGATCACGTGTGTTGCTTGGTATGATGCCTTTTGAATCGCTGGCACTGTCGGAACTCCTTTATTCGCTCGGCCTGGACAACCCTTCGGAACTTACACTGTTGGACAGCGAAGGACGCCTGCTGCTGTCGTTACAGCAGGGCAGCGATGCTGAGCAGTTGCAGGCCGCGAACAGTGTCTTTGCCGACGCCACTGTAGAACAAGTTGGCTGGCAGGTGCATCTGCGCGAAGGGTGGACGGAGTGGATCCCGCCGGTGCTGCGCTTCGGCAATATGTTGTTGTTGGTTGTGTTGGCTGCTGCTGCGCTCTCTGTACTCTCGGCATACTTTGGTGTACAGCGCATTATTCAGCCCTTGGAGCGGCTGAACCGGGCTGTCAATGTACTCGGGGAGGGCAACTTTGAAGCTGTGCAGAAACCTGTTGGGGGTGTACAAGAGATCGAAGAACTACAACAGGCGCTTACCGACATGGCGCAGCAGGTGCGCCGCTACCAACTAGAGTTACAGGGCTATATTGACAGCATGACCATGGGGCAAGAAGAAGAGCGCAAACGCCTGGCCCGCGAACTCCATGACGACACCGTTCAGGCGTTGATTGCCCTCAACCAACAAGTGGAAATGGTGGAACACCGCCTGGAAGACGATCCGGCGCAGGCTGTTGCACGCCTTCGCACGTTGCGTCCACTGATTGGCGGCGCGATTGGCGGCATTCGGCGTCAGATCCAGGATCTGCGTCCGCTCTATCTAGAGGATCTGGGCTTCATCTCCGCACTTGAAATGCTGGTGCAGCAGGCGACAAGCCGTCATGCAATGGTGGGGGATTTTGAGGTCATCGGCGAACCGCGCTTCCTGCTCTCTCCATCTATAGAGATCAGTGTCTACCGCATTATGCAGGAAGCGCTAAAAAATGTGGCTGACCATGCACAAGCTAGTTGGGTGCACGTGGAACTGATTTTTGATGGTGAAGCGATCACCGTCCGCATTGAAGACGATGGGAAAGGCTTCGATGCGTCGTCTCATCTCCATCGGCTGGCCTCGGCAGGCCACTTTGGGCTGTTGGGCATGAGCGAACGCGCCCGGCTGCATGGCGGTGATTTACAGGTGGAGAGTACGTTGGCGCGTGGTACAGTTGTTACGGCTCGACTCAATGCTGTCCCTGGCGACTGAAAAATCTGGACAAATGGCTTGCTTTCCCTGTCCTGTTTTTGTCAAGTTAACAAAAAAAACTTGAGAAAACAAAGAGGGGCATCGTTTTCGACGATGCCCCTCTTTGTTGCTGTTGGCTACGAACTATACGGTTGGTACAAGCAGTACCATTGCCAAAATCCAGAGCCAGACTACGATGGTCGCTACCAACGGCCAGATGTAGTACTTAACATCAATCATCGGGTATCCCCCTTTTTTATGGATGAGACTGTGAGTCAGCGTACAAATTATACATCAGAAAGCATTGCAATGTCTAGATCCAAAATCCGACCATACCTGGGCAATACCTCACCGGAAAGCTGGTAAAACGTCGAGACTTGAGCCAACAGCATGTTTTACAACTGCGGGTGAAATAGCGGCCAGTTGCCAGAGTGTAGACCAGAATTGGGGCCACTGATGTCTGTACAGATGTCGGGCGACGGCGGTGCGGCGCTTGAGCGACCGCCCCATCCGGTGTTGCAAAAGGCGTTCACGGTAGCTACGGAAGCTGAAGTCGCGGTGGGCAAATGCCTCGTCTACTACGTCGGCAATCACTGCTCCGTACTCCATTGCATACGAGATCCCCTCGGCGAAGAGTGGATCGACCCCAGCCGCGTCGCCTGTGAGTAGAACGCGTGGACGGGCAAACTCGGCGCGTGGATTGAACCAGCGCACGGGATGCCCTTCGAGCTGAAAGCTGTCTATATCGACATTGCGTTCGTGGAGGCCGGCGGTGAATGCCTGCTTGAGCGCACCGTGTTGTTTCGACGTACGCGGTTGCGGCTCAATGCGGCTGTCGAAGATGCCGCGGTTCATAAACGATTGGCCACCGACGTAGCAGGGGAAGTCCCATACGTAGCCCTGCACGCCCTGTAAGATGCAGGAAAAGTCGAATATGGCGGTATGTTCCTGCCAGGCCGTGGATTGGGCCTGATCGACCGGTGTCATCGCGCGCAGAAGGCGAGCGATGCCGGCCGTTGTGGGTAGGTTGAGCTTCCGTCGCACTACACTGTTGGCCCCGTCGGCCCCGATGACAATATCTGCGCTGTACGTCCCCCGCGAGGTGACAAGCGTGACACCGTCCTCATGCACGACTAAGTCGATGAGGCGTTCGCCTGTGCGGCAATGTAGCCCCCGGTCGGCCACAGCCTTGGCCAGGGCAGCATCGAATTCTTCCCTTTGAATAATGCGCATGGCGTCGGCGCAGGTGGCCGAAAATGCGTGTGATCCAAGGCGGAAGATCATCTTGTGTACGGGGAAGGCAGGTACATTGATTTCGATGTTGAGATCGCGTAACTGTTCTTCGCCGTGAAAGGTGACGCCGCCGCCGCACACCTTCTGGCGTGGGTAAGCGGCCGCTTCGATGATCAGCAATTCGTCCACAAGCCAGGGCATGCGTCGTGTGAGGTGTAGGGCTGCAGCCAGCCCTGCCGGGCCGCCGCCTACGATGATAATCTTTCGCCGCTCTGCCTGAGTCATAGATCGAACGCTGCTGCTTTCGCTACGGTTTGATGTGCTACTACCAAACGTGAGGCTCTTGTTCCTGAGTGGGGAAGAAGAAAGATGCACACCCTGCCGATCTATGAGCGGATCGGCAGGGTGCTTACACGCACTTTGATGCAAGAAAGAAGACGGCGCCTATGCCATCACACCGGCTTCCATCGCCCGTTCAATATCCTTGCGGGTGAAGCGAGACTGGTGGAGTGCATGGAAACGTTTCACGCTCAGACGCATGAGGATGGCGGCGGCAACCAGCATAGCGACGGCTTCGA
Organism: bacterium; assembly: GCA_016124945.1. Lineage (GTDB taxonomy): Bacteria > Chloroflexota > Anaerolineae > Caldilineales > Caldilineaceae > RI-153. Next base: position 178,564 of record WGMT01000033.1, read on the forward strand.
CGCCGAAGATGGCGAAGTAGGCCACATTGGGCGCCAGGAGACCGCTTTCAATGAGGCCGGTGTGCAATGCACCGCTGCCAAAGGATGCGCTGCCGTTGCCGAATGCCTGCGCCATACCCCACAGGCCCATGTAGAGGCCTGTGGCGCCTTCAATGGTCATGTCCATCATCATGGAGAGTGCGCCTACGTTGAAGAAGCCGGTGAAGAGGCCCATACCCATCAACGCCGGGTGTACCAGTTCGACGCGACCTGTCAACGCGGCACCTGCCAACACGGCCATGCCCGCAGAGGTGCCGATGGCACCCATGATGGCGATCCAGCGTTTGCTAATCGGCAGGAGCACACTGAGCAGACCCATGACCATCATACCCACAAGTACCCCGCCGCCCCATGTGGGCTGGAATCGAGTTGTCTCCTGTACGCTCATGCCGAAGACCTCAGCACCGAAGACTTCCAGGATGTTGTCTTGCAGGAAGATGGCGAAAATGCTGATGAAGACGAAGAAGAAGAAGCCACGCGCCTGTTTGTTCTCGCGTAGGGTCTTGATGGCGACGCCAACAGGGTTACCCACCGGCGCAGCCGCTCTGGACTTGGCCAAGGCCGCAGTCAGGGCATCGCCCTTGAGTCGTTTTTCCATTCCTATTACGCCCAACAGCGCCGAGCTGATGACGATGAAGGGTGTCAGGTTGTAGAGGCTCTGCATGGCTTCGCGTGTGTATTCGGGGCGGACAATGTTCATCACCACGGCTGCCATAATGCCACTCAGGATGGTAAACATCTGCACTACTGTAATCACACCACCGCGTGTCTTGGATGTGGTGACTTCGGCGATGAGTGAATGATGCGAGTCGCCAAAAATGGCGATGCCGACACCATAGACGATAAACGCACCGATACAGGCCGGAATCGCCCAAGCTAAACCATCACCCAAAGCGTGAGCGACGGTGGGCAACGTCACAAAGACTGAGCTAGTCATTACCGCACCCAGCAGCAAAAAGGGTGTGCGGCGTAGGCCGAAGATCGGGTGCTGGTCGGCAAAGCGGCCCGCGATCACCTGGAACGGAGACAGCAAGTAGTGTAACCCCAACATAGATGTGATCAGCACCGCCGTCACACCCAGTTCTACAATAGAAATGCGGTTGAAGTCGATGGTCAACAGTGCAAACATCCACCCCACGCCGATTTTGGGCAGGGCAAGCCGCAGTGTCTTTAAAACGCCAAGCAGAAAAGTAGCAACCTTTTGAACGTACCGCATTTGAGGTCCTTTCTACGCAGAAGGGGGCCGGTCACGCGCCGGCAGAGTTGGGTGGTGGAAACCTGGTTGTTGGTATGCCGCTACAGTTGTTCAAGATGAAAGAAGGATGAGGAAGACAAGGCAAGTGGGGCTTAACTGCTTTTTTTAACGCTCAGTGCGCAGCAGCACGTCTACTTTACAGAGGGCTGCTGCGCCAAACTGTCGTGAATTTCAGGATAGACGCCAGACCAGACTTCAAACATTGATAATCGTAGGGGAAAGGGGTTGGAAGAGTACTAGTCAACTAAGTAGTAGAAACCTAGCCAAATGGCTAGGTTTCTCATAGGGGATTCTGTAGATTTTGCACAGATTTAGCGCTTTATTGCTTACGATTCATGCGCCAAACCGTAATGTTGAGAATCGCTGCGAAGGACGCCCACAAGATATAAGGGATGAACATCAATCCTGCAATGGGCTTGATCTTGTAGAAGCGCGCAGCCGTGGCGACAATCAAACTCCAGAGTACGGCAATCTCGGCAATCGCCCAACCGAGCTTGCGCATCCCAAAAAAGATGACCGACCAGAGCGCGTTAAAAATCAGGTGCACGCTATACAGTTTTAGCGCACCCTGCGCCTCTTCATTTGTGGACAAACCTTGATCACGCCCATTGCGTCCTTCGCGCCAGACTAGCCAGGACGCAATGCCCATGACGGTGTACAAAAATGTCCACGCTGTAGGGAAGAGCCAATTTGGTGGGTTCCAACGCGGCTTATTGAGCGTGACATACCAGTCGTCGATGCTCTTGCCGGTGGCGGCCCCGCCGATGAACGCCGTGATGAAGGGGGCGAAAAGGGCGAGTGCTAGCGCGATGAGTTGCGTGCGCGATTGGGGCTTTTCAATCTGTGTTTTCATGCTTGTTGCGTCCTTCTGATTCAAGTCTACAGCCGATGGGATCTCTGCCTGTGCGTTCATCTGCTCGGCACGGGCTTTGAGTCCATCGGCCAGTTGCGAAAAGATCGGCCCGTGAAAGGGATAGAGCAGATACCAATAGAGTAATCCGAACAGGCCCTTGGGTGCAAAGAAAGCTGTCTGGCGGAAGGTGCTGCCGTCGCCTTCGGGTTCCACCTCGAATTGGAGCCACGCTCGCCCAGGGACCTTCATTTCGGCGCGCAGCGTGATACACGCATCTAAATCGGCGCGCTCGACACGCCAAAAATCGAGGGCATCGCCCACACGTAAATGCTCCGGATCGCGCCGCCCACGGCGAAAACCGACGCCGCCCACCATGCGATCCAGTACGCCGCGCACAAGCCATGCCCAGTTAAAAGCCAGCCATCCTGTATCGCCGCCCAGGCGGCTCATGGTTTTGTACACATCGTGCGGCGGCGCGTCTACATGACGTTGCCGCCGCTCAATGATCATCCCTTCGCGCTCGGCCAGCACAACGGGGCGACGGTCGCCCTGGCTGGAGAGTAGCGCGTCTGTCCATGCGGTTTCCACTTCTTGTGCTTCGAGCTTGCGCAGCGCCAATTGTACAGCTTCTCGATAGCTCAGGGGATGAATGGTGGGAAAGAGCCGGCGCGCCTTGTCGTCGCGTACAATCACCTCGTTGCGTAGACCGTCAATCAACGGACGCGCAATTGTCGCCGGGATTGGCGTCACCCAGTGGACCCAATACGACGACAGCCGCGGCGTCAGCACGGGGACAGGCACAAGCAGGCGCCGCAGTCCGCGTTCTTCGGCGTAGGCCGTCATCATCTCGCCATAGGTGAGGACGTCTTCGCCGCCGATTTCGATGATTTCACCGGCGCTTGCAGGCGTCTCCAGGGCGGCGATGAGGTAGGCCAGCACGTTGCGGATGGCGATGGGTTGTACTTTGGTGAAGACCCAGCGCGGTGAGATCAGCAGGGGCACACGTTCGGTGAGGTAGCGGATCATCTCGAACGAGGCACTGCCCGACCCCACGATGATGGCGGCGCGGAATTCGGTGACGGGCACACCTGACTCGCGTAATGTATCAGCAGTCACCTGCCGCGAGCGCAGATGGTCGGACAATTGGGTGCTGGAATCGCCCAACCCGCCCAGGTAGAGGATACGTTGAACGCCCGCGCGAGCTGCTGAATTTCCAAAATTGCGCGCCGCCCGCTGATCACGCTCGTGGAAGTCGTCGTCATTGCCCATGCTGTGGATCATGTAGTAGGCAGCGTCGATGCCTTCCATTGCAGCGGGGAGCGTAGCGGGATCGAGGACGTCACCTTCCACGACCTCGATGCGATCCGACCAGGGGCGTCCTTGCAGGCGGGCGGGGTCGCGCACCAGAGCGCGCACGTTGTAACCGGCATCTAGCAGGCGGGGGATGAGGCGTCCACCCACATAGCCGGTGGCCCCCGTTACGAGGACATTGCGGATCGGTGTTTCGGGCGTTGGTGTCGTCAAGCGAAATTCTCCTAATGGATGATCCACGAAGGCACACGAAGAAACACAATGGCAGAAGAAAAAGAGAAGAGAGGACACGGATTGCGCTGATTTTCAGGATTTCCAGACAGAGCCGGATTGCCTTTTGTCTCTCTCTTCTCCTCATAATCCTGAAATCCGTGTCCCTCTTTTCTACCCTTCGTGCTTCTTCGTGTGCCTTCGTGGATCAAATTTCTCTGGTTTCATCGTAGAAAGTCCGTGGCCTGGGCTTTGACCGCTTCACGTTCGTCGTCGTCGAGGTAGCGTAGGCCGAGGACGTTGCGCCCCAGGCGTGGATCGGCGCGTAGCTTGTCTTCGTGCTGCAACAGAAAATGCCAATACAGAAAATTGAAGGGGCAGGCGTCCTCGCCGGTGCGCGCCTTTTTGTTGAAGACGCAACTGCCGCAGTAGTCGCTCATCTTGTCGATGTAGTTGGCCGAGGCGATGTACGGTTTCGTCGCCGTCAGCCCACCGTCGGCGTTGAGCCCCATGCCGATGACGTTGGGCGGCATCACCCAATCATAGGCGTCGATGAAAAAGGCCATAAACCAGTCGTTCACCTGGGCCGGATCGAGTTGGGCGAGCATGGCGAAGTTGCTCAACACCATCAGCCGCTCAATGTGGTGGACATAGCCACGGCGGATCGCCCGTTGGATCACCTGGCGAAGACAGTTCATCTCGGTTTCGCCTGTCCAGAAGAAATCGGGGACAGGGTTGTGATGTCCCCAGGCGTTTTTCTGCTTGAAGCCGGGCATCTGCCGCCAGTACTGCCAGTACATGAATTCGCGCCAACCCAGGATCTGGCGAATGAAGCCTTCCACCGACTGGATCGGTGCGCTCCCTTCATAGTAAGCGCGTTCGGCGGCCTCGATCAGTTGCATTGGTTCCAGTAGCCCCAAATTGAGGTAGGGCGAAAGGACCGAATGCCACAATGTCTCTTCGTTACGGCTCATGGCGTCTTCGTATGGCCCAAAGTCGGCCAGCCGGTGCGCGATGAAGTTTCCTAGCGCCGATGCCGCCTGTTGGCGGGTCACAGCGAGATCGAAATTATCCAGCGAACCGACGTAGGCGGCGTCTGTTTCGGCGGCGATCTCGTCGATCACCTGCTGCGTGATGTGGTCCACGGCAAAGGTGGGCGCTTTGGGCGGTTGGGCGTCTTTGGGCAGGGGCTTGCGGTTCTCTTTGTCGAAGTTCCACTGCCCGCCGGCGGGATCGTCCCCGTGCATGAGGACGTCGAAGTGACGGCGCATGGCGCGGTAGAAGTTCTCCATCACGTAGCGCTTGCCCGGCTGGGGATCAGGGTAGGGGTTGAACGACTCCACCAGAAATTGGCTATTGTCCACCACTTCCACAGGGACGCCGAGGAGATCGGGCAGACGGTGACGCTGAAATTGTCGTCCGTTGTAGTGACTGGCCGCCATGGTCACCAGCCGCTCGGGCTTGTGTTCGGCGCAGTGACGGCGTAGCCCGTCCTCAAACGAATCGGCGTGGACGTAGTCAACGTCATACCCCTTCTCGCGCAATTCCTGCGCGTAGTGACGCATGGCAGAGAGGAGCAGCACCAGCCGTCGCCGGTGATAGGGCATGGCGCGCCTTCGCCGCCGGCTCTCCACCATCACCACACGCACCGGCGCGCCACGTTCCTCGGCCCAGGTCAGGGCAGGATGGGGAAAGATGAGTTGATCGCCGAGAATCCAGATGGTGTGTTTGGGCATGGGCAGTTTTGGGGAGAATGACGACGGACGACGGACGACGGTCGTCCAGCGTCACTCCGCCAGTGTGAGATCGCGCGTCCCACCAACCCCCTCCACATAAACCTCATGGATCGCTCGCGCCACGTCCTCTGCCTTCAGGTGTTGTTTGGGCAGGCGGGCGGGGCCGCGTGACCAGAATTTGGTGTCTACGGCGGCGGGGCGGAGGAGGGTGACCTTGCGTTTGCGTTCCTCTTTGGCGAGGACGGTGGTGAAGGCTTCCAGCCCGGCTTTGGCGGCGGCGTAGGCGGCCAGCCGGGGGAGCGTGATCTGCTCCGTCAACGCGCCGATGAAGACGAGGTGGGCGTCCTCGGCCAGGAGCGGTTGGCTGTGGTGAAAGGTGAGGTATGCGCCGGTCAAGTTGGCGTCCATCACCCGTCGCCAGCCTGTTTCGTCCAGATCGGACACCTTGGTAAAGGCGATGTCGCCCACAGCGTAGACCCATAGATCCACCGCTTCCAGTTCGTGGGCCAGCGCCAGCGTCGCCTGCTGCACCGAATAGGTGTCGGCCACGTCGGCCTGGGCCACGGCGGCGAGGCGGGGATCGGTGTCACCGTCCTTGTGAATCGTGGCGGCGACGGTCCACCCTTCGTCTAACAACAGAGAGGCCAGCGCCGCACCCATATCGCCGTCGCCACCCCAGATCAATGCGCGTTTCATACACAGGCTCCTTCAAAATAGAAGAGATTTCACCGCAAAGGCGCAAAGGTCGCAAAGAGCGGACGCAAAGAAGGAAGAAGACAGAGAGAAGTTATCCACAGATTTTAAGGATTTCCAGAATAGAACGCGGATGAAGCGGATAGGGCGGATTTTTCGGATTGATTCTGAAAATCCGCTCCTATCTGCTCAATCCGCCTAATCCGCGTTCTATTCTGGAAATCCTTAAAATCTGTGAAATCTGTGTCCAAACTCTGTTTCTCTTCGTGTTTTTCTTTGCGGCCTTTGCGCCTTTGCGGTAAATAATTTGCACAGTGTTGGCATTGTGCCAAATTGAACAAACGATTTCAGTGAGATTGTCGCAAATTGGGGTGAATCAATCCATGTCGTCAAGGACGAGTTGGGCGGCGACTTTGCCTGAGAGGGTGACCATGGGGACGCCGCCGCCGGGGTGGGTGGTGCCGCCGGCAAAGTAAAGCCCCTTGACGGCTGATGCCCGGTTGTGAGGACGGCGAAAAGCGGCCATGCGGTCGTTGGACGATTGGCCGTAGAGTGCGCCGTTGCGGGCGCCGCTAAGGGTTTCCAGTTCGGGGGGCGTGATTATCTTCGTGTAGCGAAGCTGATCGCGTACGTCGAGATCGAAGTCGGTGGCGAGGCGGGCGAGGACGAGATCGCGGTAGCTTTCGGCCTGGGTGCGCCAGTCGAAGCGGCCGTTTTCGGCGGGCGTATTCACGAGGACGAACCAGTTTTCCGTCCCCGCGGGCGCGTGATCGGCGTCTGTCTTGGCGGTGATGGCGACGTAGATGGTGGGTTCGCGTGGAGGCACGCCGCGCCCGAAGATGTCGCTAAATTCGTCTTCGTAGTCGTGGCTGAAGAAGATGTTGTGGTGGGCAAGTTGTTCGTGTACCCGATCCACGCCCAGGAGCAGGATGAAGCCCGATGAAGACGGTTCCAACTTCGTCAACCGCTTCAGTTCGCGCCGCACGGTGGGGATGGGGGGCAGCATGCGCTGGTAGACGGTGGTGACGTCCACATTGGCGATGACGTGGTTGGTTTCGAGGCGGTCGCCGTCCTTGAGCCGCACGCCGGTGACACGGTCGAATTGGAGATCAATGCCGTCCACAGGGCAGCCGGTGCGGATCTCCACGCCCATCTCCTGTGCCAGTTGGGTGAGGGCGGCGGCGATCTGGGCGATGCCGCCCTGTGGGTAGAAGACGCCCTCGTTCAGTTCCACATGGGCGATGACATTGAGGGTGGCGGGGGCCAGGTAGGGTGACGCGCCGGTGTAGGTGGCGAAGCGCCCCAGCAGTTGGCGCGCCTGCCGTGAGTGGACGTGCTGTTCAATCGCCCGTTGCATGGGGCGCAGGGCGTCGGCCTGTAACATGCGCATGGGGTTGACCTGGAAGATCGTCTGCCAGGTAGGCGGCGCGCCGTAGATGAAGACGTCGCCGGTGGCCTCGTGGATTGTATTCGCATAGCGAAGGAAACGCAGGTAGCCGTCCTCGTCGCGGGGATCGAACTGGGCCAGACGTTGCGCCGTCACTTGCGGATCTTCGTCCACGTCGAGCAGAGATCCATCGGGGTAGAAGTAGCGGGTGAGCGGCTTCAGCGGCAGCAGCGTCAGATAGTCGTCCAGGCGGCGACCGGCGCGGCGGAAGAGATCCTCGAAGACCCAGCGCATGGTGATCACCGAGGGTCCTGTGTCCCAGCGGAAGCCGTCGGCCTCAAAGACGCCCATCTTGCCGCCGGTGCGCTCATTCTGTTCGAGGACGGTAACCCGTTTCCCCGCCGCGGCCAGGTTGATGGCGGCCGCAAGTCCGCCGATCCCGGCGCCGATGATGACAATGTTGGACAAAGGTGACTCCTTAAGTCGAGAGTGTTTCGTTTGCGATGAATGAAGAATGAAGATTGTGTACAAGATTGCATCTGCAAATGACGAAGACGTCCTGTGCACAATCTTTATTCTTCATTCTTCATTCTTTTCTTACAACCCTCCCCTTCCACAGCGGCCCGCCATAGCGCCATTGCCACCAGAGTGATTGGAAGGCGATGCGTGTCAGGAGGACGACGGAGATGGGCAGGAAGAGGGCGTCGGCGGGGCGTTGCTGGCTGTGGATGGCGGTGAGGCCGCGCAGGGCGATGCCCCACAGCGCCAGCCCCAACGGCCACCACGGCCAGCCGGGAATGTTCACACCTGCTGCACCGAGGATGAAGCCGATCCACGGGCCGAGGAAGACGATCCAGTGGAAGAGGGTGGCGGCGATGAGGCCGGCGGCGCTGCCGTAGCCTTTAAGAATGTTCTTGGCGTAGCCGTCGCGCACTTCTGTCCACGAGCGGTACATGCGGCAGCCGATGAGGTGGTTGCCTTCGGCCATGCGCAGGCGTAGTTGGCGCGCTTTGGCCAGGCGCGCCAGCGTCACATCTTCCAGCACATTGTCGCGCACGGCTTCGTGGCCGCCGATAGCATCGTAGGCGGCGCGGCGAAAGGCGATGCACTGTCCATTGGCGGCGGCGAAGATCGTGAAAGGGCTGTGGTGGACAAAGAGAATGGGCAGGTAGGCGTGGACGACCAGCGCCATCAGCGGCACCACCAGTCGTTCGCCCCAGGTGACGGTGGTCTGGGTGGGCCAGATGGTGAGCAGATCGGCCTGGGTGCGCTCGAACTCGGCCAGGAGTGCGTCCACTGCGCCGGGGTCCCAGCGTACATCGGCGTCGGTGAAGATCAGGATCTGTCCTTGGGCGGATTGGGCCAGTTGGCGGCAGGCCCAGTTCTTGCCCAGCCAGTCGGCGGGCAGATCGGCTCCCGGCAACACGCGCAGGCGCGGATCACCGTCCGCGGCGGCGAGGGCAAGGGCGCCGGTGCCGTCGGTGGAGTGATCGTCGAGGATCAGCACTTCGAGATCGGGCGCGTCCTGAGCCAGGAGGCTGCGGACGGTCTCCGCGATGACGGCGGCCTCGTTGCGGGCGGGGATGAGGACGGAGAGGCGCCGAGGCGAAGAGGCGACGAGGCGATGAGACGTGGCCGCGCTGAGATCTCTGCTTTGCCTCGTCGCCTCGTTGCCTCTCCGCCTCAACCTGGGAAAGGTCCACCAATTGAGCAGCAGGATACCGCTCATGCCCAACAAGATTGTAGTAACGAAGAATTGGAAGATCAGCATCGATTGGTCTTGTAACGGTGTTGTGACGATGTGAGTATGATACTGGGTTTTGGGAGAGGGGGCGAATTGGGGAAGGTGGTGACTGGTGAACGTTCATGTGCAGACGGATTGGAGAAAGGGCGTTGATCTGCTGTGCGTTGTCGTAATTGATTACTTTGTTTGATAGTATATAGTACGTGACAAATCGTTGTTTCGTAAGCGTAGACGCTAATTCCAATTGCCAATTGACGGTACACTTTTTCGCGCCATAATGGTAGTTGCTGGTCTGGCATGAAGACGCTATGAGTTCCTAATGAATAATCCTACGCCCATGGTATTAACTTCTGAGTGCCTTGTCTCGTTTCCTCGCTACTTCGCTACATTCCTCTCACTAGGAAAGGATCCCTGCTGTGTATCGCTCCGTGTTGAACTCTAAATTTCAGTTGTTCCTTATCGTTTGTGTTTGCTTGCTTGTAACACTCGTTTTAGGTGTGAGAACGCTGCTGGCACAAGAAGACGATGCAACGCTAATCAGAACATTTAAAAGTTCTCAGTATCTGCAAAATGAAGCGAGATTTACTACGCTTGAGGAATTCCCAGAATTGATGGCATCCAATATGCTTTGGGAATTTCCTGGCGATGGAAACAATTATCATCCAATCGGTGACTGGACACGCGTGGTAGCACAGGCGTTGACTGATTCAGGATGGGACATATTCACGTTTAAGTTGGACCGTACCGAAACACGACGCCTGACTTCAAATGCCGGCGCGAATACCAATCCTGCAATGGATCATTTTGCAAAAAGGGTTGTCTACACTTCAAACCGTCATGGGACACGTGATCTCTTCTTGGCCTCGGCAGAAGGCTCTGGCGATTCGATACAGTTGACATCCGGCGAGTCTCAAGATGACTGGGCTAGCTGGTCGCCTGATGGCAGTAGGGTTGCCTTTGCATCCAATCGTACAGGTGATTGGGAGATTTACACGATGAACGCCGATGGTTCCGATCTGCAGCAGATTACCCATGATCCTGCTGCCCACGATGTGATGCCTTCGTGGTCGTCGCAAGGTGTGATTGCCTGGGTAAAACGCACTGGTATTCAGGGGACAATCTGGACGGCGAATGGCGATGGCACGAATGCTACAGCCGTCACTCGAAACTACCCATATCTATCTAATCCATACTGGAATTATGCCGGAACGGCAATTGCTTTTGATGCAGATTTGGACAAAGACTATTTCAACGAGATCGCCCTTGTTGATCTGGCCAATCAGATGTTCGTGCAGTTGTACGATGGCGGTGACTGGCAGGATGTGTGGGTGAATGCCTGGGAACCGGCGGACGACGGCGACCCCCAAGACTCCTTTTTTCTAACTCGAGTCTCTTACGCTGTTCAAGACAACAAGGTGGTTGTAACGAATATTCAACTAGAAAAGCGTATGGTATTGGATCGAACGGGAGAAAGTGAAGTCATTGCGAGTTTTGCTGCACAGGCTGACTGGCGAATCTCGGATGATCAGCCTCCTGTTGTCTCTGTGGATCGTCTTTCGCCCTACACGTTCGTCCCGAACAGCGGTTCTGCAGCTTTATGGGTAAGTGGCAACGATCCTGGTGGATCTGGCATTGTAGGATACCAGATGCAGGAAAGTATCAACGGTGGTGAATGGAGCGAGCCTCGACATATTGAGGTGTATGACGGTGGGCTAGTCCAATACAATCCACCACAGACTGGTACAAGTATTGCGTTACGCGTCCGTGCTTATGATCGAGCCGGAAACTACGGGGACTGGACTGACTCCGCACGTGCCACGAGTTGGTACTACCGTGCAAAATTGGTTGGGCAAGTTGTGGATGTTTGGGGAAATTTGCTGGACAACGTGCAAGTTACAGCGCCTGGTTTACTACTTAGTGCTGCAGCTACAGATGCTACCGGCCATTTTGAAGCCTATGCTGCTAACTCTGGCGATTACACTGTTCAGGTTTCCAAGTTGGGGTATGCAGATCGGCCACCCGTGCACGTAACGATGGCTGAAGTGAATGAACCAGAGATAAATCAGGTTTTTCGACTGCTTCCTCGCGAAAACATTATCGCCAACGGTGATTTTGAGTCACCGGCTCTTTCTGAGTGGCAGACAATCGGGAGTGGCGTGCCTACTGTCGTGGCTGATGCTGCATACTCAGGAAATGGCGGACTGCTCTTGAGTCAATTACAGAGTGCTTCAGTGTCGCCTCATCTCATTCCCAATGGGCTGGCCACCAGGTACGGCAGCATTCAGAGTGTCTATGATGCTCAGGGTGGGCTTCATGTTACCTGGCCGGTCTGGTACGGCAGTGTAGGGAACTTCATTTGGATCTATTACAGTTACTGCTCTACGCCTGAAAACTGTTCGGAACCCACTGTGGCGACGGATGGAGAGACAAATGCGCTTGTCTTTGTTGGAAACAAGGTTGGTCTGCTAGATTCAAAATATGTAGGAAGTGAGTCCGCTGTTCATCTTCGCTACTGGGAAAAAGAAGCGGAAGGTTGGCGGCTAGAGCAAACTTGGAGCTTGCCGGCGACAAGCTTAATGCCGAGGTTGCGCAACTTCCTATGGATAGATTCGAATGACCAACCGCACGTAATGTGGATTCATAGTGCGAGCGATGCTATGAACAGCGAACAGCATTTCATATCTTCCACTATTCGTGTCGATGGCATATGGCAACCGGTGCAGCAACTTGACTTCGCACAGGCATACTACGGTACAGATATTGTGCTGCTAAACACTGAACAGAATAAAACGGAATTGTACGTCACTGGTCTCACCACATCATCACCGTCTTACACCAACTACGTGCGGATCTGGCGGTTTGAATGGCGTGGCACAATGTGGGGTGATCCCTATCTTGTCTATGACGATGCAACCAGCCAAATCGGGATTAACAGCATTGCTGTGGCCCAAGACAGTACCGGGTTGCGTCATCTGCTGATTGAAAACTACTATGTTTATCACTTGGCGGAACTTGTAGGTGGTGAATGGTCTGCTCCCGCGCAGGTTGCAGGAATCGAGGATATGGGTGTCAAAATCGGCGCTGTGTGGGGAGAGAAGGGGTTGGTCGCCTACCGGCACGGAGGAGATGGCTTCCGAAGTGGTGGATACTACAAAGTGCTTGATGAAAATGGAAACTGGACAGGTTTGCGCTGTATCAGTCTGCCCGCCTACTGTGGTAGAGGCGATGTTAGCCTTGCCGTCAATCCAAGCACCAAACAGTTAGTGATGGCTCATCGGCTTGTGCTACCCACGGATGAGGTAGCAATCTATGTGACGCCACTGACTACGGCGGTGGAGGAACCCTTGAACGGCGTTCAACGTATGTTGGATTTACGTAGCGTGCCTCATCGACCTGTCTTTGATTTTATGGTGAAAGTGCAGCAGTTTGACATAGAAAACAAGACAGATAAGTTTAAAGTCTGGGTAGAGACGGACAAAGACCGTACATTGCTTTTTGAATCTATCGCTGAAAATAACCACCTGGGTGAGGCAATTTGGCAACGACGTACGTTAGATCTAAGTCCGTGGGCAAAACAGGCTGTAACGTTGACAATGGCGCTTGAAAATGTAGTTGACGGGAACCTGGCCGCTGTCCACCTGGATGAACTATCTCTGGGTTCCTGGACAACACCAATCATTCAGTCAGCGGTTGTAGAAGCCGTTGAAGGTGAACAATACTCTGTTACAGATGTTCGTTACAGGTTAAAAATCACTGGCGTCAACCTGATGTCCAATGCCACTGTACAAATTGGTCGACATATCATTTCTGATCTTACGATACAAGAGAGTAGCCGTTTAGAAGCTCTTCTTCCAGAGATCCTATCCCCTGGGTTCCACCCGATTACATTGGTAAACCCTGGCGGCGCATCTGCACAATCTACGGTATGGTCCCGTACCGGTCATCATTTGCTCCTACCTGAAGTATATCGGTAAGCTTTGTTCGGAATTTCGCTGCAAAATGAACAAATGCTCGAAGTTTGTGGGTCTACGACCGGGCGCGAGGACAATTCTTCTCGCCCGGCACACTGGTGCCGGATGCGGGGCTGGTGCTGGCAGTGGAACCCTACGCGCGGGACCACCCCCTCCTTGCACGGAGACTGCGTATTTACCAATCAAAAGCAGGACAGCACCGGCGATGACAACGAATGGAAGGATGAGACGAATAGCTGCTTCGTCGGCGGGATTGATTCGTGTTCTCCCTCTATTCGTTGTCAATGGGCAGATCATCGCCACAAGGAGGGGAAGCGTACTGCGCTACACCCACGCCGACCACCTGGGCAGCGCATCGCTCCAAACGGACACGAATGGCAACAGCGTTGCCTCGACCAACGTCGGTCATTGGTCGTATGGCACCGTTCGCACCGGCAGCCCGACCGCCCTGAATACCGACCGCACCTACACCGGCCAAAAACAGGACAGCACCGGC